>CALZHQ010000068.1 GCA_945787295.1 uncultured Desulfuromonadales bacterium | reverse complement strand
GAATACGGTTCCGCTCGACACCGTGACTCCACCATCGACCTATCCTCCCATTATGACCGACAACAAGACGTCGGTTGATGTCACCCCGGGCTACGCCGCGCTGGCCGGTCTGGCCGCAGGTGCTGTAGGCGCCAAGGTGATGGGCAAGAAATCTGATTCTAATAAAGAATAATTTTTTGAGAGGATGAGTCAAATGGAACTCGATCGAAGAAAATTTCTAAAAATCGGCGCAGTCGCCGGGGGCACCGCTGCCTGCAGCGCCGCCTCTCCGGTTCTGGCGCGCGATGAGCGGGAGCCGGATCCGAACTGGTACGGCATGCTCAACGACAGTACCCGCTGTATCGGCTGTAAAGCCTGCCAGGTCGCCTGTAAAAAAGAGAACAAGCTGCCGACCGAAAGTACCCTCGGTGATGAGAAAGCCTTCGGCACTCCGCTCTACGATTCACCGCGCGAGCTTTCCGAACACACCTACACCCTGATCAAAATGCATCAGGATGCAGAGAGCAATGAAACCACCTTCGTCAAAGAGCAGTGCATGCACTGCGTCGATCCGGCCTGCCAATCGGCCTGCATCGTCGGCGCCCTGACCAAGGAAGCGGACGGTTCGGTCAAGTACGACGCGGGCTTGTGCATGGGCTGTCGCTACTGCATGGTCGCCTGTCCCTTCAGCGTGCCGCAGTTCGACTGGTTCAAAGCGATTCCGTCGATCAAAAAATGTACCCTGTGCAGCGAAACCCGTTTGAGTAAAGGCCAGCCGACTGCCTGTTCAACCGCCTGCCCAGCCGGTGCGATTACCTTCGGCAAGCGCGAAGATTTGCTGAAAATTGCCCGCAAACGGATCGATGCCGAACCGGAGCGCTACCTCGACCACATCTACGGAGAGAAGGAAGTCGGCGGCACCAACGTCTTCTACCTGACCAAGCCGAAGGTCGCCTTTGCCAGCCTCGGCCTGGGCGAATTTGAATATAAAGCGGTCTCCGGGCTCACCGAGAGTATCCAACACCGGATTTTTCAGTATTTCATTCCGCCGATCGCCGTCTACAGCATCTTGGGCGGCATCATGGCCTACAATCAGCGCCGCAAGAAAGAAGCGGGCAAACTAGGAGGTGACGATGAGTATTAAGGCGGCGCCGCTGCAGCAGAAATTTATCACCCCCAACTTCTGGGTCCTGATCTTCTTCATGGTCACCGGGGCAGGGTTCGCCTATTTCCGCTTTTTCGAAGGCTTCGGTTCGGTCACCAACATGAGCAAGGCCTATCCCTTCGGACTCTGGATCGCCTTCGACGTCGCCTGCGGCGTGGCCCTGGCGGCCGGCGGCTTCACCACCGCGGCGATCGTCGAGATCTTCGGCCGCGAGAAGTACCACGCCCTGGTCCGTCCGGCGATTCTAACCGCTTTTATCGGTTACTTCCTGGTCGGTCTGGCGGTCTTCTTCGACCTCGGCAAGTACTACAACATCTGGCATGCGCTGATCTACTGGAACGGGACCTCGGTGCTGTTCGAGGTGGCCTGGTGCGTCATGCTCTACCTGACCGTGCTCGGCATCGAGAACATCCCGAACGTGATTGAGCAGTTCGGTGGCGGCAAGGTCAACCTGCCCGGTCCACTGTCAGCCTTCAACGGCCTCGGCAACTGGGCGTTGAGCAAAGCCGACTGGTTTACCCGAAAAACCATGTCGTTTTTCGTCATTGCCGGTGTGGTGCTCTCCTTCGGTCACCAATCATCACTGGGCACCATGATGCTGATCACCCCCTACAAGCTGCATGAACTCTGGTACACCCCGCTGTCGCCGCTCCTGTTCCTGACTTCGGCGGTTTCGGTCGGCATCCCGATGGTCATCTTCGAGGGCACCCTGGCGACCAAGTTCTTCGGTCGCAAGCCGGAGACCGAGCTCTTGGGCAGTTTCGCCAAATACGTACCGCTGTTCCTCGGCACCTACCTGCTGCTCCGCTTCGGTGACCTGGCTTACCGTGGGGTATTGGCCCAGGCCTTCGACGGCAGCATTCAGGGCTACTCGTTCCTGCTGGAAATCTCCCTGTTCGCCGCGCCTTATTTCGCCTTCAAATCGAAAGCGGTGCGTCAGAACGGCACCAAGCTGTTCCTTTGCGCCCTGTCGGTGATCTGTGCTGTGGTGCTGAACCGTTTTAATGTCTTTTTGATCGGCATGGATATGGGGCCGAACTGGAACTACTTCCCCTCGGTCGGTGAGTTTGCCGTCACTTTCGCCTTCCTGGCGCTCGGCGTGATGATGTACAAGATCGGCGTCAACTACCTGCCGATCCTGGACGAAGAGCACTAGTGACGATAAACGAAGAAAAAAAGCGGGCTTCCAGATCTGGAAGCCCGCTTTTTTGACGACTCGTTGGCGAATATTGCTTAGAAAGAGATTGGAAACCGAGGCTTGAAGCTGCGGCTGGTAATTTCCGCATCAAGAATCGAAGTCAGATCGACATTCAAACAGGCACAGGTTGCGATATCGAGACAAAAAAATGAAACCTTCCCGCCCAACTCACGGGTACTGTACGGCTCAAACTCTACCGACTCAGCCGGGGCATCCCCCTTGCTGGCTTTCAGTTTCAGCTTGACGATGCGCCGCTGACGACCTGCTTGACAAATCAATTCCTGGACAGACATTCCGTTCCCCCTTTAACGCTGTAACTTAAGATCGAGAATTAAAAAATTATCACACAAGAGACGGGATAGCAATATCAAAACATACCAAGAAAAAAGATTTTCGCCACCCCATGTCCGCAAAACCCTGCCTCCCCAACAAACTGGTCAAATGTATACAAAATGGCTAAACTTGACCAAAAGTAGCGAACCAGACTAAAGTTCTGCAGACAAACACAGCTCTCTCTGCTTTCTTCTGCTCCAACTTTGAACGGCCTGAGTACCCGATATGTCGCCCAAATCAACCCCGCTGCTACAGTCTGCCGATTTCTCTGCAGAGCCGCACTGGCGTGCGATCCAAACGACGGAGATTCTCCGCTTTGTCCGCTCGCTGCTGCTCGCCTACGATGTCGTCGGGGTACAGAAAAAGCGCAACCGCCTGGTACTCGACAACCTGCAGGATGCTGCCGACCTGGTGCTTGAGTTCCCTCCCGGGGTTCATTCGCCGAAGAAATTCCTTTTTCCCAACTGGGACCAGCTGTTCCGTTTCAAACTGGATGAAAACATCCTGCTGCAACCGGAAACCGCGGCCCCGCCACGGGTCATCTTCGGCATGCACCCCTGCGACCTGCATGCGGTGAAGATCCTCGATGACTGTCTATTCGAAGGTGAAACCGACAGTTCCTATCGGGCCAAACGGGAAGCGACCCTGCTGATCGGCGTCGACTGCATTCCGGATGAATTCTGTTTCTGCACCAGCCTCGGCACCGACCGGATCGCCAACGGTTTCGATCTGTTTCTGCATAAACGGGACGGTCATTACCTGATTCAGACCGGCAGCGAGCGCGGGCTGCAACTGCTGCAGACCCATGCCCCCGACATTTACGCTGGCCCTGAAGAATCGCCGCTGCCGCTGCAGCTCAAACAGTGCAGCAACAAGATTCACTTTCCGGTCGAATCGCTCCCCGCGCTGTTGGAAGAAGCTTACGAGGACAGCATCTGGCAGGAACTGGGTCACGATTGTCTCGGCTGTGGCTCCTGCACCCTGCTTTGCCCCAGTTGCTACTGCTTTAACGTCCAGGACAAGCTGGAGATCAACATGCAGGAAGGGCAACGGGTGCGCACCTGGGACTCCTGCCAGTTCGATCAGTTCGCCCAGATTGCCGACGGGAAAAATTTCCGCTCCAGCCAGGCCGACCGGCAACGGCATCGCTTCTACCGTAAATACAAGTATTTGTGGGAAAAGCATCAGCGCACCGCCTGTGTCGGCTGTGGCCGTTGCCGGCGCGAATGCCTTTCAGCGATCGAACCGGTCACTGTCCTTAACCGCCTGTCTGCCGCCTCGCCGCAACCGGTCAGCAACAACCCGGGCAGCGAGTATCAGCCGCAGATGGCACAGATCTGCGACATTCAACAACTCTCGGAGCAGGACCGCCTGTTCCGCTTGCGGCTGCCGCAGACGATCAACTTTACCCCGGGCAGCTTTGTCCAGCTCTCGGTATTTGGCCTTGGTGAAGCGCCTTTCTCGATCGCCTCTGCGCCGGATGAAGGGCGCGAAATCGAGCTGGTGGTCCGCAAAGCCGGCACCCTGACCCAATCACTGCATCGCACCCGCAAAGGCGACAGCATCGGCGTTCGCGGACCGTTCGGCAGCGGTTATCCGCTCGACAAAATGCAGGGCAAAGACCTGTTGCTGGTAGCCGGAGGCCGCGGCCTGCTGGCGATCCGCTCTCTGCTGCTGGCGACCCTGGCCCAGCGGCAGAAATACGGCCGCATCACCCTGCTCTGTGGCGCCCGCGACCTGGAAGCGCTGATGTTTCCGAACGACCTGCTCGACTGGCACCATTCAGGCCAGCTCGATTGCCGGATTGCGGTGAAAGATCCACAGAATTCCTGGGGAATCCCCTCGGTCGATGTCAGCTACCTGTTCAAAGATCTCGACATCGATCCGCAGCGTACCGTTGCGGCCATTTCCGGACCACCGGAAATGTATCGCCAGGTCAATCCGCTGCTGTTCCGCATGGGGCTGGACACCGAAAACGTCTACCTGAACCTGGAGCGGCACATGAAATGTGGGCTGGGAAAATGTGGCAAGTGCCGCATCAACAACATCTGCGTCTGTGAATGCGGGCCGATCTTCCCCTACAGCAGCATCAATCATCTGGCCGAGGCGATCGAGCGATGAAAGCTAAAATCGGTTTTTTCGATTTCGCCGGCTGCGAAGGCTGCCAGCTGACGGTGATGAATCTGGAGCAAGAACTACTGCAGGTTTTGCAACTGGTGGAAATCGTCGAATTTCGCGAATTGATGAGTGGGTCCGGTTCGGAAATCGATATCGCGTTTGTCGAAGGCAGCATCTGCCGGCCCGGCGACCGGGAACGTTTGCAGAGCATCCGCCAGCGCAGCAAAATCCTGGTCGCGCTCGGCTCCTGCGCCGACAATGGTGGCGTTAACGCCCTCGGCAGCGATCGCACTCCTGAGGTTCTCCGGCAACAGGTCTACGCTGAAAACCTGCCTCACCTGTACACCGAAACACCCCAGGCGCTCGCGGCGGTAGTCGAAGTCGACTACCGGATTCCCGGCTGCCCCATCGATGGCCAGGAATTCCTGGCTATCCTCCAGGCCCTGCTGCTCAAACAGCATCCTGAGCTGCCCTCATTTGCCGTCTGCGTCGAATGCAAACTGGCCGAATACCCCTGCAGTTTCGATTACGGGCAGGTCTGTTTGGGTCCGATCACCCGCGCCGGCTGCCGGGCCATCTGCATTGATGGCGGCGGCCACTGCCGCGGCTGCCGCGGCCTGATCGATAATCCACGCACCTCGCCCTATCACCGCATCCTTGAAGATCACGGTTTAAGCATTGAGCAAATTCTCGACCAGTATCGCACCTTCAATGTTAACGAGAAGTCGCCATGAAGATCGAACTCGATTACCTGACCCGTATCGAAGGGCATGCCCATCTGGTTGTCGACCGGGAAGCGGGCAAGATCACCAGCTGCCAACTGCAGGTCGTGGAGACACCGCGCTTTTTCGAAGCGATGCTGCAGGGTCGGCACTATAGCGATGTTGCCACCATCGTCGCCCGGGTGTGCGGGGTCTGCTCCATTTCCCACAGTCTCGTTTCGCTGATGGCAACAGAAACGGCACTGGAGATCGAGGTCCCTCCACAGGCGCAGTTGCTGCGCCGGCTGCTCAGCTATGGCGAAATCGCCCAGAGCCACCTGCTGCAACTCTACTTTATGGCGCTGCCCGACTACCTGGGAGCGCCCAGTCTGTTCCACCTGCTGGAAGAGCGCCAGGAGCTGGTCGCGCGGGCCTTGCGGCTGAAGCGGACCGCGAACCGGATCTGTGAAGTGGTCGGTGGCCGACCGATCCACCCGGTGACGACCTGCATCGGTGGCTTTTCCGCCCGCCCGGAAGCGAGCGACCTGAAGACGCTGCGTCAGGAATTGGTCGCCGCGCTGCCCGACCTGGAGGCAACCGTCGAGCTGTTTGCCGAATTTGACTACCCGCAATTCAGCCGCCAGCGGGAAGCGCTCTGCGTTGCCCCGGACAACAGCTATCCGCTGCACGGTTCCCGACTGCTGACCAGCAACGGCGACAGCTATTCCGCCAGCGAATACCGACAGAAGATCGAAGAATACCTGGCCCCGCATTCGACCGCCAAACTGGCCCGTAGTGATCGGGGCAGCTACATGGTCGGTCCCCAGGCCCGTCTGCGTAACGGCAGCAAACAGCTCTCACCGATGGGTAACAAGGTCTGCAGCGCCTTGAATTTGCATCCGGCCGGACTCAACCCCTTTGAGAACCTGAAAGCCCGGCTGGTCGAGGTTATCCACTATACAGAAGAAGCGCTGCATGCGATTGACGAGCTGCTGCTATGCGGGATGAACAAGATCCTCTCCAAAGATTCGCCCGCCGCAGGAGGCTGCGGGACAGCGGCCACCGAAGCCCCCCGTGGACTCCTGTTCCACAGCTATAAATATGACCCGCAGGGCCTGCTGGAGACCGCCGACTGTGTGATTCCAACCGCCCAGAACCTGGCCGCGATTGAAGCCGACCTGCAACTGTTGCTGCCGGAGCTCCTGGAACTGCCCGAGGAACTGCTGCGACAGCGGCTGGAGATGCTGATTCGTGCCTATGATCCCTGCCTGAGCTGCTCGACCCATCTGCTGAAAATCGATCTGGTATAGCCAGATGAGTCGCGGCCAGACCAGAATTATCGGGGTCGGAAATCCGCTGATGGGTGATGACGGTTTCGGCATCAAAGCCATCGAACGCTTGCAACAGTTAGACCTGCCGCTCTCAGTTGAACTGATTGATGGTGGTTGCGGCGGACTCAAGTTGCTGCCGCTGCTTGCTGACTGCCGACAGCTCATTATCATCGATGCTGCCGACTTCGGTGCGGAGCCTGGCAGCAGAAGAATCCTGAGCGACAAAGAACTGCATGGCCTGCCGCCGGCAGCCTTTCAGAAAAGCGGCCATCATATTGGTCTTGCGGAGCTTCTGGATGCCGCGCAAAAGCTAGGGCAACTCCCGCCGACAACCCTCTATTTAGTGCAAATAAAATCCTGCCTCAGAAACCGTGGTTTGTCTACCGAGATTACGCCAGCATTCACCGACCTATCGAAGTACATTCTAGAATTAAACCGAACGAGCTCCCCCCAGTAGAGCAGTCAACAAGCAATGTAAGTTTCACAAGATCCCGAATATACGATGGTTTTAAAATGTCCAAACTCACACAAACAACCAGATAAAAGTAAATTTATTATAATTATCTTATTGCAATGCTCCAGCCCGGCTGCTATTCTTAGACACTGCTAAGAAACTGACAGTTGACGACTGAGCCAAACAAAGGAGTCGCAGTAATGACGCAACCACAGCAAAAGAAATTCCAGTTTAAAATCTTCCACAAAATGGGCTTGATCGCCTTATTAGGTTTGCTCGGCATGTTAGCGCTCGGCGGAATCGGCTACCTCTCGACCAACAGCATCGACACCACCGCCGTGCAAGCCCTGGACAGAAATGATACGATCCGCGACAACCTGGTCGCCAGCTACGATCAGGCACTTGAAAGCGAAGGCAACGCCCGCGCACTCGGTAACCTGAATCGGCGCATGATCGAACTGATGGACATGGTCATCTCCGGTCCCAACCGCGGGGTCACCGAGAAGGAGATTCTCGCTGAGGCTCAGACGCTGGTTAAAGAAGCGGAATTGATCTACAAGGTCCCCGGCAGCGAGAGACTGGTTTCCGGCACGAAAAACAGTATCGGCAAAGTCACGGTCAATAATTTTGTCGATGTTGCCACCCTGCTCGAATTCGAACTTCCCGATCTTTACTCAATCAAAGATAATCACACGCAATTCAAGGCCCGGCAGGGAGAAATCGCCCTGTCGCTGGCAAATATGTACTATTTCATCTCCAAGAACCTGCAAGAACTGGCCGCCAACAGTTTGGCAGAAGTCCAAACAGCCAAAAGCAGCCTCAATCAGGCCCTGGCCGAGGCCGATGTCGAAATGGTCAAAACCCGTCAAAATTTAAACGACACCTCGAGTCAGGCTGGCATCAGCCTGCTGGGCGTCTTCATCCTGACCATCATCGTCACCGGCGTTGTTTTCGGCATCTTCGCCCTCAGCATCACCAGACCGCTGCGAGCCACGGTCGAGATGGCCCGCTCATTGAGCCAGGGCCGGGTCTCTGCCCGCCTCAATCTGGGCAACCGGGGCGACGAATTCGGCAGCATGGCCAGAGCGCTCAACGATTTTGCCGACGACCTTGAGCATGAGGTCGTCGACGCGATGCAGAAGCTGGCGGAGGGTGATTTCAATATCGCCATTCTACCGAAAGATGATCAGGACCTGATCCGTACCGCACTGAAACAGTCCGCTGACAAGTTGAGCGACGTCATGGAGGAGATCCTCTGTGGCAGCCATCAAATCGCGAGCGGCAGCGCACAAGTCGCCGACAGCGCCCAGACCCTTTCTGAAGGGGCCAGTTCTGCCGCCGCGTCATTGGAAGAGATCAGTTCCTCGATGAATGAGATGTCGAGCCAGATCCAATTCAGCGCCGACAACGCTGATCAGGCCAACCAGCTCTCAACCGAGGCAAAAATGACCGCCGAATCGGGCAATCAAAAAATGCAGCAGATGGTCAAGGCCATGATCGAAATCAGGAATTCCGGGCAAGGGATCAGCAAGATTATCAAAGCAATTGACGAGATAGCCTTCCAGACCAATCTGCTGGCGCTTAACGCCGCCGTCGAAGCCGCCCGCGCCGGGCAGCACGGCAAGGGATTTGCGGTGGTCGCTGAAGAGGTCCGAAATCTGGCCGCCCGCAGCGCCAAAGCCGCCAGCGAAACCACCGATCTGATTCAGGGCTCGGTCACCAAGACCGAGAACGGCGTCCAGATTGCCGACGAAACGGCCAATGCTTTGGCTGAAATCGTTTCCGGAATCACCAAGGTCTCTGACCTGGCGGATGAGATCGCGACAGCCAGCAAAGAGCAGGCGCATGGAATTTCGCAGGTCAATCTCGGCCTGAGCCAGATCGACCAGGTCATCCAGACCAACACCTCCAGTTCGGAAGAGAGTGCTGCCACCAGTGAAGAGCTGTCGTCGCAAGCTCACCGCCTGCAGGAATTGCTGTCACACTTCAGATTGCAACACAAAGACTTATCTGGCGGTACCCAACAACAGAACAGCAATCGCTCGCACCCGCCTCGGTCGATCGGCTGGGCAGACCTTTAAACGACCAAGCCCCACTCCTCTCTGGTGTGGGGCTTTTTAATGTTTTTCGCCGGAAAAAACTCGCTTAATTCCCCGTATACAAGCGTATCATTGATTGTCTTTTTCCCTCTTCCGGTGTATCTTTAGCTGTCTAGCTCATAATGAACTTAACAACAAAACATTAATACTGATCGGATATAGGAGACGAACATGTTCGGACTTGGAACTCAAGAGCTGCTGATCATCCTGGTGCTGGTGATGATCATCTTCGGCGCCGGCAAATTGCCACAAGTCGGCAGTTCCCTCGGCAAAGGCCTGCGTAACTTCAAAAAAGGCGTAAGTGACGCGGAAGACGAGGAAGAGATCGAAGAAGCAAAAGTAGAAGAGATTTCAGAAAAATCTGACAAGGATAAAAAAGACGCCTGATCCGGACAGCAGTTTTAAATACTAAAGGGTGTCCCAATCGGGGCGCCCTTTTCTTTATCCGCCAATTCCCTGCATCCGCCTGCTGCCAGGGCGATAATTTTCATCGACACAGTGTCGCTCCGGCTTGGCAGCCACCGATTTTTCCAGCAGCTCCGCCAACACCTCATCAGCGACCCCGTCGCGCAGAAGCGAACGCAGATCGATCTCCTGCTGTGACAGCAAACAGGGGCGCAATTGGCCATCAGCGGTTAAGCGCAGCCGGTTGCACTCGCCACAAAAATGCTCCGAAACCGCCGGGATAATACCGACTGTCCCTTGCGCCCCCTTGAGCCGATAGATGCGGGCCGGGCCGACGATGCCCGCCTGCTCTTCACGGCTCAAATCGGCCAGTTTCTGCAGATCGGCCTGAATCTGCTCGGCCGGGTAAAGCTGCTCCGGAGAATAATCCAGACCGGAGCTGACCGGCATAAACTCGATAAAGCGGACCTGCCATGGATGATCGTACGTCAGCCGGGCAAAATCGGCGATTTCATCTTCATTGACGCCCAGAATAGGCACCATGTTGATTTTGATCGGCGCCAGACCGGCCGCCTCGGCAGCCCGCAATCCTTCCAGCACCTTTTCCAGACCACTGCGCCGGGTCATCTCGGCAAAGCGCTCCGGCCGCAAGCTGTCAAGACTGACATTGATCCGCGAAAGACCAGCCTTTTTGAGCCGTTCGGCAGTTTCCGCCAACAGCAGACCGTTGGTCGTCAAAGTCAGTTCCGGCTGCTCCGGCAGCTGGGCCAAAGAGCTGATGAAGTCGAACAGCCCTTTGCGTACTAACGGCTCTCCACCGGTCAGCCTGATTTTTCGCACCCCCAGCTGCACTGCAACGCGGGCGACCCGGAACAGTTCCTCATAGCTGAGAACGGCGCCATGGCCGACCGAGGGGACCCCCTCTTCCGGCATGCAGTAGCGGCAGCGTAAATTGCAGCGATCGGTCACTGAAATCCGCAGATAATCGATTTTTCGTGAAAAGCTGTCGCGCAAACGTTTAACCTTTAAATACGGGCAGGGGCTAGACATGGGTCGCCCGAAATTCATAGTGGACAAGAAAACCAGGGGCGCCCCATGGGCCGCCCCTGTACTTAAACAATATAGCCGTTTTTCAGTTTTGAGACAACTACTCCGGCGGCTCACCCTTCGGCAGTTTTGCCTCAAAATTCCGTTTTTCAACCGCACAGCGATACGCCTCTTCCACCGTCACTTTTCCTTCGTCTAGCAAACTCATCAGGTGGGTATCCATCAACTGCATCCCTTCTTTTCGGGCCGTCTGGATAATTGAAGGAATCTGGAAGGTCTTGCCTTCGCGGATCAGGTTACCGATAGCCGCATTGCCGAGCATGATCTCCAAGGCAGCAACCCGCCCTTTGCCATCGGCGGTCTTCAACAACTGCTGGCAGACAACCCCCTTGAGGCTCTCGCCAAGCATGCTGCGCACCTGCTCCTGGGCATCGGTCGGGAAAACATCAATAATCCGGTCGATGGTTTTCGGCGCCGAGTTGGTATGCAGGGTGCCAAACACCAGGTGTCCGGTCTCAGCGGCACTCATCGCCAATTCGATGGTTTCCAGATCCCGCATTTCACCGACCAGGATGATATCCGGATCTTCCCGCAAGGCGGCTTTCAAGGCGGCGGCAAAAGATTGACTATGGGTCCCGATCTGCCGCTGATTGAGCAATGACATCTTATTTTGATGAATAAATTCAAGGGGATCTTCCAGAGTCAGGATATGTTCTTTGCGGGTCCTGTTGATCAGGTCGATCATCGCCGCCAATGTGGTTGACTTGCCGCTCCCGGTCGGGCCGGTGACCAGCACCAAACCCTTTTTGAAGCGGGTCATCTTGCGCACCCCTTCTGGCAGTTTCAACTGATCCGCGGTCAGAATTTCACTCGGGATAATCCGGAACACCGCGGCGATCCCCCGATGGGTATCGAGAATATTCCCCCGAAAGCGTGCCAAGCCGGGGATTGAATAGGCAAAGTCGAGATCGCGGGTTTCCTCAAACTGTTGCTTCTGCTCATCATCAAGAATCTCAAAAAGCAGGGCCTTGCCCTGTTCGTTGGTCAAATCGGGAGATTTTATGCGCACCATCTCGCCATGCAAACGGAGCATCGGCGGGGCACCGGTCGAAATATGCAGGTCACTGGCCCCTTGCTGTTGCATCATCTTGAACAGTGCATCGATCTTAGCCATCAGGTCACTCCACTCCAAAGAATTAACGGGCTCTTATCTTGCCAGTCCGCCGACGGACTGTCAAGCACTCTCGCGCAGACAAGACTTGCCGCTGCAACCAGTGCTATGCTAGATTCCACGGCTTGCGAAAATACCATTAGCGGAGAGTTTAAGATGACCAAAGCATTAGGACTGATGTCCGGCGGCCTCGACAGCACCTTGGCGGCAATGACCCTGCTTCGCCAGGGGATCGAAGTCACCGGCATATCATTCGTCACCCCTTTTTTCGGTGCCGGAAAAGCCAAGGCTGCCTCCGCAGCGATCGGCTTTCCGCTGCTTGTTAAAGAGATCAGCGCTATCCACCTGGAGATGGTGAAAAATCCTAAGTACGGCTACGGCCGCAACATGAACCCCTGCATCGACTGCCACGCGATGATGTTCAGGCTCGCCGGTGAGATCATGGAGAAAGAGGGTTTCGACTTTCTCTTTTCCGGCGAGGTTCTCGGCCAGCGGCCGATGAGCCAGAACGCCAACGCCCTGCGCTCGGTCGCCAAGCACTGCGGTTATCCGAATCAAGTCTTGCGGCCACTCTCTGCCAAACTGCTGCCGGTGACCCCGATGGAAGAGAATGGCCTGGTCGACCGGGAACAGCTTCTCGACATTCAAGGCCGTTCGCGTAAACGCCAGCAAGCCCTGGCAGTCGAGTGGGGCTATCCCGATTTTCCGGCCAGTGGCGGTGGCTGCCTGCTGACTGAGGTAGGATTCTCCAACCAGTTACGCGACCTGCTGGAGCACGATCCGGAGGCCACCCCCGCAGATGTCGAGCTGCTCAAAGCTGGACGCCAGTTCCGCCTCTCAGAAACCGCCAAACTTGTGCTCGGGAGAAACCAGGCCGACAACGACCTGATCGAAAAACTCGCAACAAAAGCTCAGCTGAAGCTACGCTGCAGCAACTTCAGCGGCCCGCTGGGGCTGTTCTGCGGTGAGGAGACTGAAGAAGATTTGAAAACCGCCGCGGCGATCCTCGCGTCTTACGGCAAAGGCAAGGACGAAGCCGAACTTGAGGTGCTCTTTTCGAACACAGAGAAAGAATTCGAGCTGACGGTAAAGCCGCTGCCACGGGAGGCTTCCCGGGGGCTTATCTTGTCCTGAACTGACAGGTACAAAGTTCAGGGAAAGGATACTCCCTTTCCCCGTGTTCCTTGCTTAATAAAACGGAATCATAACCAAAAAACAGGCTAGCCACCAAGGCACCAAGAACACGAAGTAAACCCCGATCCAGACTTTTGATTTTCTTCGTACCTTGAAGTCTTGGTGGCTGATCGATGGTTTTTATCAGAACCTTTTTATTGGCTATAGAACCATTAAAAAAACGCCCCACCGGAGAATTCTCCAGCGGGGCGTTTCCTTTTACACTTTTAGGCTCAGGGCTGAGCTTACATCATGCCGCCCATGCCGCCCATGCCGCCCATGCCGCCTGGCATAGCAGGCATCGCATCGCCACCATCAGACGGCTTGTCAGCGATCATCGCTTCGGTGGTCAACATCAGACCGGCAACCGAGGCAGCGTTCTGCAGCGCGCTACGGGTCACCTTGGTCGGATCGAGGATACCGGCTTCGAGCATATCGCAGTAAACGTCGGCAGCAGCGTCAAAGCCGAAGGCACCTTCGCCGTTACGGACCTTGTCGGCAACGATAGCACCTTCAAGACCAGCGTTGATAGCGATCTGGCGCAGCGGAGCTTCCAGAGCCCGAACCACCAGGTCACGGCCGAACTTCTGCTCGCCGTCCAGCTCGAGAGCCGCAACAGCAGAGACGATACGCAGCAGCGCAACACCACCACCAGGGACGATGCCCTCTTCGACAGCAGCGCGGGTTGCATGCAGGGCATCTTCAACGCGAGCTTTCTTTTCTTTCATTTCGGTCTCGGTGGCAGCGCCGACCTTAACAACCGCAACACCACCGACCAGCTTGGCCAGACGCTCCTGCAGTTTCTCACGATCGTAATCGCTGCTGGTCTCTTCGATCTGGGCACGGATCACCTTAACGCGACCTTCAATTGCAGTTTCATCGCCAGCACCATCGATGATGGTGGTGTTGTCTTTGTCGACAACGATCCGCTTGGCGGTACCGAGCATATCAACAGTGGCGTTCTCCAGTTTGAAGCCGACTTCTTCAGAGATCAGCTGGCCACCGGTCAGGGTTGCGATATCTTCGAGCATCGCCTTACGACGATCGCCGAAGCCTGGGGCCTTAACAGCGCAAACGTTGATGGTACCACGCAGCTTGTTGACAACCAGAGTTGCCAGAGCTTCGCCGTCAATATCTTCAGCGATGATCATCAGCGGACGACCTTGCTTGGCAACCGGCTCAAGAACCGGGAGCAGATCCTTCATGGTGCTGATCTTCTTGTCGTAGATCAGGATCAGGGCTTCTTCCATTACCGCTTCCATGCGCTCAGCGTCGGAAACGAAGTACGGTGAGAGGTACCCGCGATCGAACTGCATACCCTCGACGGTCTCGAGGCTGGTATCCATCGATTTGGCTTCCTCGACGGTGATAACGCCTTCTTTGCCGACTTTTTCCATCGCTTCCGCGAGGATATTACCGATAGTCTCGTCGCTGTTGGCGGAAATGGTACCGACCTGGGCGATTTCCTTGTGGTCAGCCACCGGTTTGGAAATCTGCTGCAGAGCCTCAACGCCAACCACAACAGCCTTGTCGATGCCGCGCTTGATTTCCATCGGGTTGTGACCGGCGGTCACCAGCTTGACGCCTTCCTGGTAGATGGCCTGAGCAAGAACGGTTGCAGTCGTGGTCCCGTCACCGGCAACGTCAGAAGTTTTCGAAGCAACTTCCTTGACCAGCTGAGCACCCATGTTTTCGAACGCGTCATCCAGCTCGATCTCCTTGGCAACGGTCACACCGTCCTTGGTGATCAGCGGTGCACCGAACGACTTGTCGATGACAACGTTACGGCCCTTAGGACCGAGGGTAACTTTAACTGCGTCGGCCAGGATGTTAACCCCCGCAAGAATACTGCCGCGTGCTTCCTGGGAAAATTTAATTTCTTTTGCCATGATACGAATATCCTCCGTAAATTCTTAGTTTAGTTAGTACCATCTACAAGCAGTATCGATTTTGTGTCCCGTCAAGGCGCGAGCAACAAAGCAACGCCGCCGGGGCGCAAAAGCGGAATCTGCTA
>CALZHQ010000067.1 GCA_945787295.1 uncultured Desulfuromonadales bacterium | reverse complement strand
CCGACCGGCACCCAGGGCAATCTGCTGGCACTTTTGGCTCATTGTCAGCGCGGCGATGAATATATCTGTGGCCAGCAGGCGCACAATTATCGCTACGAAGCAGGGGGAGCGGCGATCGTTGGCGGAATCCAGCCGCAGCCGCTGGAGTTTTCCGCCGACGGCAGCCTCGATCTGCAGCTGGTTGAAAGCTATATCAAGCCGGATGATTCGCACTTTGCCCGCACCACGCTGCTCAGCCTGGAAAATACCCAGGCGGGTAAAGCTCTCTCACTTGACTATCTTGCCGCTGCCCGTCAGTTTGCCGACAAACATCAGCTCGGCTTGCATCTGGACGGCGCCCGGGCGTTTAATGCCGCCATGTTTCACCGGGTGTCGATTGCCGAGATTGTCAAGCCTTTCGCGACCGCCTCCCTCTGTTTGTCCAAAGGGCTCGGAGCGCCGGTCGGGTCGGTGCTGTGCGGGGAAAAAGAACTGGTCGCCAAAGGCCGCCGCTGGCGCAAAATGCTCGGCGGTGGCATGCGGCAGGCCGGAATTCTGGCCGCAGCTGGAATTTATGCCCTGGAAAACAACATCGAGCGGCTTGCCGAAGATCATCAGCATGCCGCACAGTTGGCGGAAGGTCTGCGCGAAATTGATGCCCTTGCCGTTCGTCGCGAAGAGAATCAGACCAATATGGTGTTTCTCGATCTGCCGGGTACTAAAGCGGCTGGATTGAAAAGTTATTTGGCAGAGCAGCAGATTCTGATCGGAACAGGCCAGAAAGTTCGCTTGGTCACCCATCTGGACGTGACTGCTGAGGATATTGACCGGGTGGTGGAGACCGTCAAAGAGTACTGTGTTAAGAGCCGGCAGGGAGGTTGTGGGGGGGAATTAATGAAGAAATAGCTTTAATGAATGGCTGAAATTGGACTATAATGGCCGTTATTGGCCATTAACTGTTTTGTTTAATAGCGTTGGGGGGACTTAAGGTATGGACAGAGAGATCATCGCTATCCTGCTGGTTGAGAGCTCCGAGAGTTATGCTGCGATGATTCGCGAAGCCCTGGAGCTAGGCCCACGCCGCATCCAATTAACTGTCGTACCGAGTCTTGCTGAAGCACGCACCTACCTGAATCAATCTCATCCTGATATCGCTTTGATCGATGCACATTTGCCCGACGGCGCAGGGCTTGACCTTCTACCCTGCAGCCCCAAAGCTGCCGCGTGGCCTGCCGTGATCATCGCAGATCAGGGGGACGAGCGGATGGCGGTTGCGGCGATAAAGGCCGGAGCCCTGGACTATCTGGTCAAATCGTCCGCGCTGCTGAGCGAGTTGCCGGGCGTAGTCGAAAAGATCCGGCACGAGTGGAAACAAAACCTGGAACTCAGGCGGGCTGAGAAGTTGCTTGGCGAGAGCGAAGAGATATTTCGCTCGTTTTTCGAATCTGCTGCATCTGGCATGGTTATCATCAGTCCGGAAGGCAGGACGCTAAAAATAAATCCGACCTTTTGTCGACTTTCCGGCTACAGCGAAGCTGAGGCGCTGTCCAAGAATGTCCTTGACGTGACCCATCCCGACGATCGGGATTTAACACGTCGCCTCTACGAAGAGGTCAGGACAGGAAAGCGCCGTGTGGTCGACTATGAAAAACGCTATCTGTGCAAGGACGGTTCGGTCATCTGGGGTCACGCCACTCTGGCGGGGGTCTTCGGTCCGGACGGAGCCCTGAGTTATTTTGCTGCCAATGTGCAGGATATCTCCGAGCGTAAAGAGGCCGAGGAAGCGCTGCGATTCAGTGAGAAGAGGTTTCGCACTGTCTTCAACAACGCTGCTGCAGGCATGGTCACCATCTCACCAGCAGGTCAGTTATTGGAGGTAAACGACGCTTTTTGTGATTACATCGGCTATTCCAGAAACGAATTGCTCAAGCTCCGGGTGCCGGATATTACCCACCCCGATGACCTGGGGATAACCACTGAAAACTACCAGGTCCTCAATGGTGGTCGCAGCCGATCGATCGATTACCAGAAGCGCTTTGTTCGCAAGGACGGCGGCATTGTCAGTGGTCACGTTTCTGTGGCTGCGGTGCCGGATGAGAAGGGAGCTCCCCTTTACTACATAGGTTTGGTGCAGGATACCACCGAGTCCAGGCATATCCAGGACCAGATCCGCGAGTCGAAGCAGATGCTGCAGCTGGTCCTTGACTACATTCCCCAGTCTGTCTTCTGGAAAGATCGCAACTCCGTTTTTCTCGGTTGTAATCGCAACTTTGCCCGGGCCGCAGGTGTCGCAAAGCCTCAGGACCTGATCGGCAAGACCGACTATGACCTGGCCTGGAAGAAGGAGGAGAGCGATTTCTTCCGCGAGTGCGACCGTCGGGTGATGGAGTCAGATGTGCCGGAGCTGCACATTATCGAGCCACAGCTTCAGGCGAACGGCAAGCAGGCCTGGCTCGACACCAACAAGATCCCCCTGCATGATGGCGCAGGCAGAGTCGTCGGCATCCTCGGAACCTTTGAGGACATCACCGAACGCAAACGGGCAGAGGAAGCCCTGGTTGAGGCCAACCGGGAACTGGACGCTTTCGTCTACACCGTTTCCCACGACCTGCGCGTCCCGCTGACGCCGATTATCAGTTACGCCGAGCTGCTTCAGGAATCCTGTCGTGATCAGCTGGACGAGCAATCCCTCGACTACCTGGCCGAAATTGAGAGCCAGGGTCACAGGATGCTGGCACTGATGGAGGATCTGCTCTCCCTGGCAAAGGTGAGGCAAGTGCAGTCGCCAGTTAAGCCTGTTGATCTCAGCGCTGTGATTGATGACGTTCTGCTCGACATCGGCAGTCAGATCGCAGAGGAAGGAATTGTCGTCGAGAAGCAATCCTTGCCCGAATTAAGATTGCCGGAGACTCTTCTGGCTCAGCTGTTCAGCAACCTGATCGGCAATGCCATTTGCTATGCAGGAAAAGAGGGCAATCCTATCAAGGTCGGAGGGGAGCGAAGCAGGGCTGCGGCACGCATATTTGTTCGCGATCATGGCCCGGGTATACCGCAAGAAGAGCGTCGCCAGATCTTCGATCTGTTCTATCGTGGGACAACTGGTGCAAAGGTCCCCGGTACTGGTGTGGGGCTTGCCACGGTACAGAAGATTGCCCATCTCTATGACGGGCGCGCCTGGGTGGAAGAAACAGAAGGGGGTGGCAGTACCTTCTGGGTGGAGTTCAAGGAGGATTGCAACTCTGGGAGCCAGGTTAGCTAGATTCAGTGGATGTGGCCGGAGAGATAAAAAGCGCGACAGAAGTCTGCCTGTCGGACTCAGTCTGCTGGCAAGGATCTCGTCATATGGCGGAGATTACTGCTTGCTCAGGGAAAGAGTCTGCTGGCGGCGGCCTGTCGGAACATAAAAAAGGCACGCCGCGGACTCTCTGGTTACTTTTGGGAGCTGGATCGGTGCCAGACCCATTCCAAAGCTTTTCTTGGGCCTGGGCGGAAGGATTTCCGCAGACCAGACATGAAAAAGCAACCCAAGCCCCGCAGCGGAGAATGGGGTTTTTTTAGTGAGTTGCAGCCCGGCAGACATTGATGCCGGGTTTTTTTTGCTGTTTCCTGTTATTTCTGGCTGGGATTTTGCTGATAGTTGAAAGTGGTAAATTGTTAATAGTGTTAGCAGTTTCTTAGTTTTTGGGCTAGGATAAAGGTTTGTAATCGGTAGGGGGATGGTTATTCTGCTCGGGGTTGTTGATTTGTTCCGCTTATTGCTCACATTGCTTTTGCTCTCAGGGTTGTCCGCTTGTCATGAAATCCCCAGTGATCAGCTCTACTCATTGAGATTGGCCCAGCCGCCGACTGTAGATAACTGGCGCAATGCCGCTGTGCATCGGGTCAGTGTCGGTGGGGGACGGCCGCATAAAGTCGAAATGTTTCCCGATGTTGATCAGGATACCGTGCACGCCAGCACTGCCTCCTGCCATCATGGGGCGAAACTGCCGGAACCGATCGAGGTTGAACTCCGTTCTTTTTACACCGACAGCCATCTCTTCCTGCAGCTTTCCTGGCCCGACCCGACACCGGATCAGACGATCCGCCAATGGCAGTACGATGGCACCAGTTGGCAGGCCGGTAAGGGATTGGAGGATGGTTTCGGTATTCTCTGGGCGACGAAAAGTCAGTTTCCGCAGTTCAGTTGTGCACGGGCCTGCCACCTGGATGATTTCGGTGTACAGTCAGCCCGCTTCCATGCGCAGAGCCGGATGAAACTGTCGACTGAGCAACGTCTTGATCTCTGGAACTGGAAAGCTGAACGGACTGGAAAATTCGGTTTTGCCGATGACCGCTATCTTGACAGTGAAGGGATGCATGGCGATCTGCCCGGCGAACTGTTTCGTGAGAACTCGGCCGCAAAACTGCAGAACAGCGAAGCCCTGCCTTTTGTCGAGGGCGACCGGCCACTTTATGCCGCAGCCGGCAAGCCGATTCCGTCAGGCTTTATCCCGGCGGGCACAGTTGCTCCCGGCTACCTGACGGAGCTGCCGAATGGTGATCGTGCCGATGTCTCAGCGGCAGGGCGTTATGCCGACGGGCGCTGGACAGTGGTCTTGCGGCGGCAGCTTAAGACCGGCTCTGAGAACGATGTCGAATTCGTTCCGGGAGAAGAGGTTGGCTTTGGCCTTTCGATCATGGATAATACCCTTTATGACCATTATGCCTCGAAGAGCAGTGAAACCCTGCTGCTGGCAGAGGACTGAAAACTGGAGACCTGATACATGAACCCTGTAAATCGTTTATTTTTCTTTCTTGCCCTGTGTCTGATGCTGGTTGGCTGCAGCCAGGAGCCCTCTGTTAGCAAGGCCGATGACGCTGGTCTGGTTGCCCTTGAAGGCACGATCCTGACCCCGCTTGACCAGAGCTATCTCTATATCTATAAGGAAGGGATGGACCTCTACGGACCGGCATATGCCCGCTCCGAGGCGACCGGGACTGACGGCTCGTTTTCGCTGAACCTGCCGGAGGGGGACTACATCGCCGTCGCCCGCAAGCGGCAGGGGGAAGAAACGGTCGGCCCGGTGGTGGCCGGCGATCATCGCAGCGAGTTCATCAAGCTGCAGGTTCGCCAGGGGGGTGGTCTCCAGACTTTTGTCGCGCCGCTTAAGGTTGGTGATGAGCGTCGCTTGAGCACAGACGTGGCGAGCAGTAAAACCGGTCTTTCCGGATTGATCACCGATGCCGACGGTCAGCCGGTGCCTGGTGCGCGGGTTCAGGTCTATGATCATGTACAGATGTCGGAGCGGCCGAAATATGTCTCTAACCAGACCGGGCCGGACGGCCGTTTCATGATGCAGCTCCCCGAAGGGGGGACCTATTACATCTGTGCCCGCGACAAGTTCGGTGGGCCGCCGAAGCTGGGCGACCTTTACGGTCGCTACGATCAGGGCACCATTGAGCCTTCGGCGGTCGTGGTCCGTCAGGGCGAGATGCTGGAAGACGTTGACATCACCGTGCATAAGGTCTGGTGATGAAAACTCTGTTGCTCGGTCTTTTACTGCTGCTGTCCGCCTGCCAGCAGTTGGGAGAGACGATCTCTCTCGATGAGTTAAGCGCCAGGGCGCGGACCGGAGACCAGAAGGCGATTGCCAAACTGGTCGGACTGCTCGGCAGCGAAGGGGAACTGACCAACGACCGGATTTACGCGCTGCTGGTGTCCCTCAACTCGGCTGAGGCGATACCGGCACTGCTGACTGCGGTCGACAGTGCCGACCGGGTCCAGCGTGAGCACGTGATCGCCGCGCTGGGCAATCACAAGGCGGCCCAGGCGGTTGTCCCGATTGCCAAGGTGTTGGCCAATCAGCAGCTACAGCGACGCTATGTCGCGGCCTGGGCGCTGGGCGAGATTGCCACCGCCGAATGTGTCCCGCCGTTACTGCAGGCCCTGGACGATCCGCAGGTTGAGGTACGCAAGGCGGCAACCCGCTCGCTGATCAAGCTGCACAATCTTGCCTTGCAGCCGCTGATCGATTTTCTACCGACGGCAGAACCTCTGGCAGCGTCCGGGGTTATCCGGGCCCTGGGGGATATCGCTGATCCGCAGGCGTTTGCGGTGCTGGCGGCCAGTGCCCGCAGTGAGAACCGCGCCGAGGTGGTTCTGGCGCTGGGCAAGCTCAAGGAGCCGCAGGCCGAGCCGCTGTTGATCGAGGCGTTGCAGGACCGGGATTGGCAGGTGCGCATGTATGCCGCCATGGCTCTTGGCGCCATCAATGCCAAAGCAGCGGTGGCACCGCTGGAAGTGGCGCTGGAGGATGAGGTGAATGTGGTCCGCGAGTGGGCGGCCCGCAGTCTGGAGACGGTTTCTGGTAAGCGTTATCAGTACCGCAATGAAGCGGGGGAGATGGTGGCTCCGTACAATATCTATCATTGATTTGTTGATAGATCGCCAGGAGTTAATCGTCGGGTCTCGTCCCGCGGGACGAGTTACTTTTCTGGCGCGACCCGACGGTTCTGATATTATGCCAACAGAAGAATACCTACAGGTTCAAACTTGCAAAAAGACCTACTGAAAATAAAATTTATCGGCCCCCTGCTGAAATCGACCTGGTTCTGGCGAATCTGCCGCCTGACGCTGCTGGCAATGACGCTGGTGATGATCGCCTACGGCTGGCATCAGCATGCGATTCCCGGGGTCAAGGCGCCCGATCCGCTGATGTACACCAACCTGGCCAACTACGGGCTCTGGGTGCTCTGGCTGATGGGGGTGGTGCTGGTCGCACTGCTGTTCGGCCGGCTCTGGTGCTCCTTCTGCCCGATTGGCTGGCTGAACGGGATAGTCGCAAAAATCGGCCTGAAGCGGGTACTGCCCGACTGGCTGAACAACCAGTTTCCGGTGACCATTGTTTTGATCGCCCTGCAGCTGGCGGTCTACCTGCTGGCGATCCACCGTTTCCCTGATTACACCGCCATCCTGCTCAGCATCACTCTCGGCCTGACGATCCTCTGCGGCCTGCTGTTCCGGCAGCGCGCCTTTTGCCAGCTGTTCTGTCCGGCCGGTGCGGTTTTTGCCCTCTACGGGAGAGTGGCGCCGTTTCAGTTGCGGGTCAGGCAGCAGTCCCAATGCGACAGCTGCGACAGCCAGCGCTGTGTTTCCGGTGAGCACTACTGGCAGCGCTTCGGTCTGGGGCGGGGAGTCTTCTACTGGCACAGTCAGCGCAACGAGTGCCCGGTCGCGCTGCTGCCGGAACAGATCGACGATGCTGCCGGTTGCACCCTCTGCCTCCACTGTCTGCATAACTGCGAACATGACAACCTGCAGCTCGGCTTCCGTCCCTGGCTGGCGGAGCTAGGGCGGCGCGGGTTGAATTATGGCGAAACCCTGTTTTTTGTGGTGCTGCTCGGTATGGTCACCGCCAACTTCAGTAAGGTGAATATCCCGTTGCGCGAAACCCTATTCTGGTTGCCGCAACAGGCCGCAGTGCTGCTCGGCTGGCAGTCCCCCGGATATTCGCTGCTGGCGGCAATCTGGGTCTGCCTGCTGCTGCCGTTGTTGCTGTTGCTGCCGGGCTTGTTCATCTTCGGGTTGCGTAAGCTCAACCGCTCCGTTCAACCAGCTGCTGCGGCTGGTGAGGATTTTGTTGCCGAGTTGCCGCAGGCCGTTGAACGCGATTCGGTCTGGGCCAGTCTGGGGCAGCTACTCCTGCCTTTTGTCCCGCTGATTCTGACCGCTCATCTGATTCTGGCGCTGGTCAAGTTGAACGCCAAGGGGGGGTACCTGCCGCTGGTCCTGCAGGATCCGAGCGGTGTACAGAGCTACTTGGCGATCGCGGTGATGCAGACCCTCAATCAGCCTACGGCGCTGGTGTCGCTTGAGCTGCTTAAATGGTTGATCCTGGCGTTGCTGTTGCTTGGGTATCTGCTCAGCCTGTTCGGCGCGCGGCGGGTTGCTCAGCAGCTGTTTGCCGATGGCCGCCGCCGGTTTTATCTGCTGGCCTCGCTAGTCGGGATCAGCCTGACGGCTGGACTTTACCTGGATACGGTGATTCGCTGGTTGTTTATCCGTTGAGTGCCGCCTGCTCTTCGGATAATCACTAATGATTAGCTGATGTATTTTGCTTTTAATCTGGACCCGACGGAGAAAAAAAGGGGCCATCTCATTTACGAGACAGCCCCATTGACATAACGAGTGAATTATCCTATCGATTCTTACCGAATCCTTAAGGATTGATTTCTCTTATCAACATCTACATACAGATCCCGGCCTTATTGTCCCAACTGCAGCCGGCATCACGACAACTGTTCCGGTCGGCGAACTGGCTGCAATCAACCGGCGGCGGTACGTCGATACACATGCCGGCCTTTCTGTCCCACTCACAGTTTGGATCCATATTGCAGGAGTTCTTGTCAGGATAATCGCCGCAGGCCATGGGGCCTGCGCAGTCCGGATCCGCCATGTCGGTCAGGCCATCGCAGTCGTTGTCCAGACCATCACCACAGCTCACTTCCATCCCTGGTTCGGTTGGAGCGCCGGGGGTGCAGGTGTCGGCTTCGGCTCCGCCGCTGCAGGTCAGGTTGCCGGTTGCGGCACAGACGCCGAGACCGCATTGAGTCGCCGGGCCGACAGCACCGTCGCAGCTGGTGTCGGCACAGTCGGTCGTCTCGTCACAGTCATTGTCGAGACCATCGAAGCATAAGGTGGTTTCAGGATCTTCTGTAACGTTACAACCGGTCTGCCCCCAGGTGGTGGTCGCCATGACGTACGGCTCAACCATGCCGGTCTTGACCCAGGCATCGAGGAAGTTGACGCCCTCATCCGCCAGGAAAGCGCCGGCCGGGGTGGTGTTGGCCTTCCAGAGGAACTGGACATACTCCCAGCTGGTTCCCTGGTAATACAGGGTGATATCAGCCGAGACGGCGCCAGTCGGTGGATTCAGGGCGACATCGTCCCAGTAGTTGTAGACGCTGCCGGGACCGTTACCACCGTACTGAGTATCAGGCACCGGCAAGGCATTGCGCTTGCGGGCTTCGTCGTAGCTCATCTGGTAGGGCGGGATCCGGTTGTCCTCGGCAATATAGTTGTTGAGGACAAAGTGGAAGGACTTCTCGTAGGTCCCCGCCGGCTGAGCTGCCAGTTCTCCAAGGGTTTTGGTGACAGTCCCGGTGAGGCGGTCAAAGCCGACCGGGGTGTCGGTATGCGGCAGGGCTGTTACCAGGATTTGCGCCCACTCCTGGGAGATGGCCGGGTGAACCTCGTAAATCTTGGTGTTCGGATCGTGCAGGTCGAGGAGGGAGCGCGGCACGAAGGTTGTGCCATCTTTCGGATTGACGACCGTTGTCGGCAGATCGCCATATTCACCGTCCTCCCTGATTTTTACCCCAGTGGCATCATACCACTTGATATTGAGCCACATGCGGCGGCCTTCCGGGTAGCCGGAAATCAGTTTGTGGCCGGTCATGTTGGTGACTTTGACGGTATTTCCATTTACATCAAGGGTGCCGGCCTGGGTCAGGTGTTGGCCGGCCCGCAGCATGCCATCATCCATGGCCGCAATCTGGGCGGCATCGAGGCCGCCACCGAGCCGCAGAGTGCCCTGCTGATCCTGGTACTGGACGAGCGGGTAAACCCAGTAGTTGCCGCCGGTCATGTCGTGCATTGGCAGGTCATCCCGGACGGGTACGTTTGCCTTGTCAGCGCCCTGTCCCGTGACTGCCCGAACGTGGCAGGTCTGGCAGGAGAAATAGCGTGGCGAAGTGCCGTCGGCATAATTCGCTGTGCCACGGTTATTGTTGGTCGCCGCCATATAGGCATTGTACAGCGAGCCGCGCGGATCCTGCAGGTCTGCGGGCAGGGATGCAAAATTGTCCACCAGCAGCGAGGAGAGCGGGCTCGATTTGTATTCGCTGAAAGTCCTCTCAACAACCCCGTAGGCATAGGGCGGATTGTTGAACGCGGCTTTTTCTTCAACCGGGCCACCCAGGTTCGGTTGACCGAGCGGCGGGAAATCGTAACTGTTGATGACATCCGGTGCGCCGGGCTGCGCCCCGGCATTGGGGGCCAGGTCGCCGACCGCCGAGTTGGAGACATCGTGACAGGTGCCGCAGAAGTCGGGATCCCGGTGGAATCTTGACTGGGTAAACTGATGCCGGGCGACGGCGTCTCCCTCAGCGTAGGGACCAAGTTTGCCATAATCGTTGGCCAGGACATACATGCCACTGCCATAGTAGCCTTCGCCGGCCTGCGCCGGGGTCAGGCTGTCACCCTGATTGGCGATAAAGGGATCAAACATCAGGCCGATGTGTTCCGACATGTCCGGGTTGGACATCTGGTGGCAGGTATCGCAGTCAATGCCGTCTTCATCGCTCGCTGCCAGGCCGGAACCATCAGTTGGTGTCGAACGGCCCCCCATCCAGCCTCCGGAGCTGTGGCAGCGGATACAGAGATCGCCGGCGCCATCGAAATCCTGTTCGGCAATCGCCAGGGTCGCCCAGAAAATCGGATCACGACCGGCATTGCCCATGGCACTTCCCAGCCAGCCGAAGCCTGGTTCGGTGCGGGGATCAGTCGCATAGCCGCTGTGGCAGTTCAGGCATCTGTTCGGTGATTCGAGGTTGGCTTCTTCTGGCTGGGTTCCCGGCATCATGATTTCCGTCGGCACGGTATCTGCCGCCCAGCTTATTCCTGCCAGCAACATGAAACAGAGCAGCACTGAGAGTAAAACTGTCTTTTTCATTTTCATCCTCCCGTTTCTTTTTCTCGCTAAAAATTACTTGCCTCCCGGCATTCGGCTAGGCTGAGATACTCGCTCCCGATGTTCCCTGTTACGTAGCCCAACGTAACTCCTTGCTGGGGGCGAGCTATTTTTTAAAATCGAGGTTTCTCTGGGGTTGTTTTAGATGGGGCGGACAGGGCAGCTGATGTTTGCTTGTCTTCGTGATGATTCCGTCCCCTCCCATCTCATCGTTGTTCGCGGCGAAATGGATAAATGCTTACCAGCGCCTCAACTCTGACAAAATAAGTTATAGATTATATTGGAAAGGATCTGATGTTTCCCTGTATAAATTGCTCTAAAAATGCAAATAAATTGCTGTCAGTTGCTGCTGGAAAATGATTCTATTTCAGCAGCTTATCTTCATGCGGTGAAGCTTTCTAAGTTGGGGGGGGAGGTGAGAAGGTGGGCAGGTCTGACCGGGGACTTATCATCTTAGCAGCGGTCTCCCTGCTTATTTGAAGTCCGGAACCTGTAAGGAGTGACTCCCTCGTATTTCTTGAAATTGCGGATAAAGCTACTGACATCTTCAAAGCCGAGCAGGTAGGCCACAGAGCTGACATTGGAGTCGGTCCGCAGCAATAAACTTTTTGCCGCCTTAATTTTTTCATGTCTGACATATTGCATAGGGCTCATGCCCGTTTCGGCCTTAAACTTGCGGCTGAAATGGTATTTACTTGTTTTTACCACCTGGCAAAGATCTTCAAGGGTGATTTTTTTTCTGATATTTTTTTCGATATAGCGGATAACGCTTTGCGCCACAGGGGAGATGTCGTTGAGCTGATCGCTGCGGGAAATACTGCATTCGAGGCGGTGCGTTTCGCTCGCTTCAAACCCGCGATTTTCGTTGGCACTTCTCTTCAGGTGAAGAAGTTTTTTGATTGTGCCGTGCAGGGAACTTAGCGGATCACTCTTCCTGAAATAGTCCCGGACTCCCTGTTTGTAAGCACTTAGGACAAGATATTCCGAACTGTCTGAGGTGAGGAAGATGATCGGCACACCCGGGCATTCGGGCTTGATCTTCACGAGCAGGTCCAGGCCAAGCTCGGGAGGGTTGCCTGCATCAAGCACGATTAAGTCTGCTTCGAGACTGCCGATATTCCCCAATAGTTCCTGGGGGGCTTGGAACAGCAAACGCTCGTTGTCCAGCTTGAAGCCAGCGTAAAACGACTGATCTTCTTCTGCGGCAACAATGATTATTGGCTTTATTTCCATCGTCCCAGCTAGGCAGGCATGAAAAGGCCTGGTTTCTGTCCTGGTGCCTACACTCTCGGTTTAAGGCGTCGGCGAGAGAAATCCTGCTCCTCTCGCCGGGTAGACCTTAATCAAGCATCTTTGTTAGCAGGGGTGGACGTTCGAAGAGCCGACCACACGGGGTTTGATGTACTTCTTCATCTGTTTGCCTCCTTTCGATGTCTGTCACTGCCGGGTTGTCAGAATCGGCGAGAGGAGCCTGCTCCTGACCATTTGGCAAGTGAAGCGGATGTTTCAGCGACTTTTTTGCTGGTTAGCCGAGTGGCTAATATTCATAAACTGAGCCAAAAATTTTCAAATAGCATTTTTTGCTTATTAGAAACTGGCTAGCAGTCCGCTGTATACAGGTATTGACAGGAAGATTTGATTTCTTTAGGCAATATTTTTAATAAGGGTTTGATTTTGATTGTGCGGCTTGGCCTTATGGCCGTAGGGGATTAGTTAAATGACCACTCATAATTGTCGGATTAGAATCTCGGGAGTTGCGTGACCGTACTCAGATATTGCTTATTTAGGATTATTAGTTATGAAAAAAATATATATACGTCAGGCGGTTGGATTGTCATTGCGATGCTTGTTCTGCGACTGGCTGTTTGTTTGGGAACAGGGTTTGCTAGTAGGGCGATATCGCTTTTTGTCGAATTGAATGGTCTGCATTATTGTGAGGGCAAAATACAGATTTTAGAATGACTACTGTCAAATCCTGCTGTTCTTGGTTCTGTGTTGTGTCCAGCAACGGCAGAACACAAATGAAAAGAGGGCGTATATGGAGTTCGTTCCGAAGAAAAAGCCGATTTTAGTTGTCACCGATAAGGGCAGCATGACTGAGTTCGAGAAATTCCCTATGCCCGGCGAAGAAGTCATCGCGATCCAGCCATCGCATGCCATGGGGGCGCTGATGGGGATGGAGGCTGACTTATTGCTGCTCGATTGTGAAAATGCCATCGGGCTGGAATTGCTGCGGACCATCAAAAAACGCCATAGTGGATTACCGGTCATATTTATTGCCGGCCAGGGCTCGGAAGATCTGGTGCTGCAGGTATTTCGTTCCGGGGCGCGAGACTATCATCGTCGCCCGATCGCCAGGCAGACCTTTTGTGAGTCGGTCGGCAAGGTTCTCTGCGCCAAGCGCGCTTCTGGTGAGAAACGTCACTTTGTTTCCTTGCTGAACGAGCAGGGCAATGAAAAGCCCCAACCGGGGTCACGGAAATATCCTGAATACGTCAATAGTGCCATTCGCTATATTCAGGAGAATCTCTCCCGGAGGGTGACTCTCGATGAACTCGCCGAGTCCGCGCAGATGAGCAAGTATCATTTCAGTCGCGCCTTTAAAGACATCACCGGCATGACCCCGATGCGTTTTCTCAAGTATATGAAGGTGCAAAAAGCAAAAATTCTGCTTTGTGAAGAAGGGAACACTGTCAGTCGGGTCGCGAGTCAGGTCGGCTTTTCAGACACCGGCAGTTTTATCCGCTGTTTCAAGTCGTTTGAGGAGCTGACGCCTGCTGCCTATCGGACCCTGCGGCGGGGGGTGTAGAGCCTTATCCTGCGAGTTCTTGAAAGGACTAAGAATAGATGGTGAAAAAGAAACTTCTTGTTGTTCAACAGAGTGAGACGATGCTGGAGCTTGATAGCACCTTATTGAAGTCGTTGGGCTATGACGTGAAGGGGGCTGCTAGCGGTATTGGCGCCCTGGCTGCAATGCGGGAATGCGTCCCGGATTTGGTCCTGCTCGGCAGCGAGCTTTCTGATCTCGATGGCCTTAAGGTCTGTCAGCAGATCAAGCTCGATCCTTCCGGTAAAGATATTCCGGTCGTCATGGTGGCGACCGGGAATTTGTTTGCAGAGCAAAATGGCAGCGACCAGCTACTGGCTGACAAGTACTTCGTTAGGCCTTACAAGCGCTCAGACATGGCCAAAGCCATCTGTCAGCTTCTGGTCAAACCCAAATCATCTTACGCGACCCGTTTTCACCCGCCAGCCGAAAGCTGTCGGACGGCACTGCTCGCCTGATTATTAAATCCCATCCTCTCTGAATACATGCCAGGGCCACCCAATTTTGAAATCGGGCGGCCCTGATGTCGTCTTGTCCGCCCGTCAAGGTGCAAATGTTACGTCCTTTGACGAGGATTTCGCCATATCACTACCAGCGCCAGCGCCACAAGGGCCCCCCCTTTAATTTGTTGTCTGAAATACCCTATCTGCGCACTCGTGAAAAGGTTTGCAATTGCTAATTTGCTTTGGTATATTAATTGCTGCTCATTTTATGGTCTTAACTGTTTTTTTGTCTACATCTGCACTAAGCGGAATGACGACAACAACAGCCTGGAACCGAAATGAAAATGTTTGTGAGTAAAAGAGAGACTGCCTGACATGAGGATAGATGGGATGAATAGAGACAGCTGGTGTCAAAAGCGTGACAAGCGTAGCTTGCAGACGGGGTTTCAAACCGTTCCGGCGCTGGTATCTCTGACCATCGGCCTGCGTGGAACAACACTGCAGGGTTCTCGGCTGGAGGTGATAGCATGACGCAAGCGGGAAGAAAGCTAATGTTCTTGGCAGCGCTTAGGTGCACACGGTTCCCGAACTCCCTGTTCCTATTGACCGCTTGTCTGTTCGGTATGGCACTGCTGCTGCCGACGCTAGCGCAGGCACAGCCATCGAAAAAGGGCTCTTGCGTCGAATGTCATGATATTCCGGCCCTGTCTGGCGACGCCTCTGTTCTGGTCGCGGTCGACGGCACGGAATTGACGCCGACCCTGCACAATGCTGCAACCGAGTATTTCTCCCGCAGTGTGGCGATCAGTATCCCCGTGAGCACCGCGTTCGAAATCGATTACACCATGGAGGGGGCCAACCGGGAAACCGGCGCGGCTGATTTCGTGGCCAATGCGATGTACCTGCCACCGACCTGGTTAAGTAATGGCGGTACGGCCCCGGTCAAAGGCACCAACAATAGCCCGTCTCTGACCGGCTGGAGCAGTGTCTGGGACGGCAGCCATGCCCAGCAGCCACAATGGCGTTATCACGCCACCGACGACGGTTCGGGAGTCGCTTTTTATAGCGGCCTGGACATGCACATGCAGGACCATGACGACCTCAACGGTGATAATGTCAACGGTGATGCTTCCGCCTGGAACAATGCCAAGGGGGAGGCGATCAATGACGCGTCCGGCAGCGACCTGGACGGGAGCATGCTGCACGGGTCCGATGCGGCGATGACCACTCCGAGCGTTGCGGGAAACTATGTTTTCTACCTGATCGCCGGCGGCGGTAACGGCTTGACGGGTGGAGCAAACGATAAGGGTTATACGGCGACCAGGCTAACCATCACTGTTACCGCCGGCGGCGACGTCACCGCGCCGACGGTGACCGCCTTTACCATTCCCGCGACCGCCAACAGCCTGACCGTGTCGGTCAGCAGCTTCACCGCTACCGATGCCGTTGGCGTCACCGGTTACATGCTGACCGAGTCGGCCAC
>CALZHQ010000066.1 GCA_945787295.1 uncultured Desulfuromonadales bacterium | reverse complement strand
ATCTTGGCGACCGGGTTGTTGAAATCCATGTTGTGTTCGTTCAGATCGCCGACTCCGTGAATCCCGCTATGCACATGGATGAAGCCTTCGGCGCCATCTGTGACCCGGTCGTTGCCGCTATCTGCAGTACAGGGCGGGCCGGGGACATCTGAACAGAGTTCGGTGTTTACTTCGCTACCGCCATCATAGGCGAGAGCCATCAGGCTTTTCTTGCCAGAATACGGGATTGTCGTGCTGTTGATGGCGTAGATCGCATCGTTTGTGCTCACCAGCATCCCGACCAGGCTCAGCTGATTGAAACGACCACGCGTTTTCACCGTCAAGGTCATCGATTCACTCGGCTTGATCATCATGCCACCAGTGGTAAAATCATGAACTTCGTCGAGCGTTCCCAATAGCGCTTCCAGTGTTGAAGTGTCTCCACCTTCCGCAATTGCAGCAATGCCATCACTTGCTGGCTGACCGGCCATAAACAGCTTGATCGATTTTTTGTGGCTGACCAGCAACGGTGGAGAAAACACCTGCTTTTTAGTCAGGTTGGTAATTGTCACACTGTAGGTTTGGCCGCCATCGTCAGCCAGCGTGGTTCCGAAAGCCAACAGGCAGATCAGCAATGCCATGCCGAGCGTAAGAATTGTTTTAGCGCTTTTCATCTGTTCCTCCTCTTTCTGTCGGTTTACCCTGCCATTGCGGCAGGGCGTGATTCCGTCCGGCACCTCGTCAGCAAGATTGCAGCTTTATGTCCTCCGCCAGCTCACTAGCCTTTGCGGTCCTCCCCCCAGGTCTTATCGAGAAACCGGTCCCGGCCGGAGCCGTAGCGGTAATATTTGTAACGCAGCGGGTTTTTCTTGTAGTAATCCTGGTGGTATTCCTCGGCCGGATAAAAAGTTTCTGCCGGAACAATTTCGGTCACGATCGACTGCTCGAAGCGACCGGAAGCGGCCAGCGCCTGTTTCGAGGCCTCGGCGAGGCGGCGTTGTTCTTCGTTCAGCGGATAGATGCCACTGCGATATTGACTGCCCCGGTCGACAAATTGACCGTCGGCATCGGTCGGGTCGATCTGCTGCCAAAAAACCTCGAGCAGTTGCTGGTAACTGACCCGGCTTGGGTCATAGACGATTTCGACCGCTTCGGTGTGGCCGGTGCCTCCGGCCGAAACCTCTTTATAGGTCGGGTTCATGCGATTGCCGCCGGTATATCCGGAGACCACCGAAAGTACCCCGTCGAGCTTTTCAAACGGATGCTCCATACACCAGAAGCAGCCACCGGCTAAGATCGCCCGCTCGGTCTGCATCGTCGCTGGCATCGATTTCTCTTCCAGCATGATTTCCTGCTTTGGCGCAGCATTCAGCCCAGCGGCCAACAACAGTCCAATCAACAAAAGGAATAACGTGAGTCTGTTCTTCATACGACCCTCCGCAAGTGGTTATTTGTCCAATTTGACAAACGTCAATGACGCCGAGTTGATACAGTGACGTTTGCCGGTCGGTGCCGGACCATCATCAAAAACATGACCGAGATGCGAGCCACACCGGGCGCAGACCAGTTCGTTGCGCACCATGAAGAAGCTGCGATCAGACTGGGTGGCGACATTTTCCGGAGCCACCGGCTGATAATAGCTTGGCCAACCGGTGCCCGACTTGTACTTGGTATCGGAATGATAAAGGTCGAGTCCGCAAGCGGCACAGCGATAAACGCCATGCTCCTTGTTATGCAGCAGCTTGCCGGTAAAGGCCCGCTCGGTGCCCTGCTGACGAAGGATATGGTACTGCTCTTTTGTCAGCTGCTGTTTCCATTCCTCTTCAGTCTTCACCACCCGATCGGTCAAGACATAGTCACCCTTTTCAACCGAATAGACTTTCAGCGTCCCGGCCGTATTCATCATTTTGTCGTTGTCTGTCGCCAGGCTGCTGGAGGCCACCCAGAAGAGCCCTACAGCGGTCAGAAGCAATGCCAGAATCTGGAATATTTTCATCGTCTTCTCCTTTGCATCTTTTTGCATAGCTTATCATTTCTCCGTAATAAAAGTTCCAGGCAGCGGTACCGACAGAACAGCCAGCAGCGAGGGGTTGGTGTCGGTTGCCGGCACCTCTGCCCGGAAGCTGATAAATAACTCAGCGCAATGAGCGCCACCCTCTGTTCAGTGTTGCCTCATTTAACTTGTGAGACAAATGTAACAGATCCAGTTAAAGGGGAGATCAAGGCTAGATAAAGATTGGGTAAAGATTTCTGCTGAATCAATCTGAGGTCGGAAACTGCAGCCAGATGCGGGTCTGGCCGTCGCTGCTTTTCGCGCCGACCGTGCCGCCGTGCGCTTCGACCAACTGCTTGACGATCGAAAGGCCGATCCCGGCGCCGCCCTGTTCACGAGATCGGGAGCGGTCGGCACGGAAAAATCGCTCAAAGATAAACGGCAGATCCTCGGCGGCGATCCCCTCACCCGTATTGGCGATAGCGATTTCAACCTGATTATCCAAACGGCGACCGATGATACTCACCTGCCCGCCTTCGGGACTGTAGCGCCAGGCATTCTCCAGCAGGTTACGCAAAGCCTGCAGCAGCTTGTCCAGATCAGCGACAACAGTCAGCTCGGGGGGTTCAATCGCGACCTGCAACTTGATGTTCTTGGCCTGAAAGCGGTGCGCAAAAAGCGTCCGTAATTGCTCAATCAGGTTGACAACCGACAGCTCACGCCGTTGCAAAAACGCCTGGGCCGCTTCCGCCTTGGTCAGCTGTTGCAGGTCATCAACCAGATGGACCAGTCTCAGGATTTCACTCTCCAGCATACGGAAGGTCTTCTGCGACGGCGGCACCACTTCGTCACTCAATCCCTCAAGGTAACCGCGCAGGTTGGTCAGCGGGGTACGCAGTTCGTGAGCGACATCGGTGACCATATTTTTCCGCAACTGCTCCAACTGCTCCAAACTCTCCGCCATCCGGTTGAACGCCAATCCCAACTGGCCGACTTCATCCTGGGAAACAACTTCGACCCGGTTGTTGAAATTACCCGCCGCCAGCTCCTGTGAGATCTGCGTCATCTGCGAAAGCGGGCGCAGCACCCGCCGGGTCATCAGGAAACTGAGCAACAGCGCCAGCGCCAGCGCGGCCAGTGCCGCCCAGAGCAGATAGCGGTGCACCGCTTCGATAAACATCTGGTGGCTGTCGTGCGGCTCGATCGAATAGTTCTCCATCAAGCGCATGAAGTAGGTCGCCGCCAGGTTGTCGATCGCCAGCCAGACCACCAGAATGGTGACCCCGATCACCGGAACGATATTCAGCAGCAATTTCCAGAGCAGGCGTTTTTTCATCTCTCTTCCACCTCGGCAAAACGGTATCCGAAGCCGCGGACCGTCTCGATAAATTTCGGCTGCCCCGGGTCCGGCTCGATTTTCTGCCGTAATTTGTTGATATGCACATCGATCACCCGCTCGACCACCGCCTCTTCATGCTGATAAAAATCGCGCAGCAGTTCGCCACGGCTGAAGACCCGGCCGGGTGAGACCATCAACTTGTAGAGCAGTTTATACTCCGAACCGGTCAGGCTGATCGGCTGCCCATCACGAGTGACTTTATGTTTTTCCGGGTCGAGCTGCAGACTGCCATGCTGCAGAACCGGGCTGGCAGTCTCCGCCTGCGGCTGCACCCGGCGCAGAATCGCCTTGACCCGCTCAACCAGTTCCCGCGGGCTGAACGGCTTGACCACGTAATCGTCAGCACCGAGGGAAAAACCGAGCACCCGGTCGATCTCCTCTTCCCGTGCGGTCAGCATCAGGATCGGCACCTGCGATTCGCTCCGCAGGCGCCGACAGATTTCCAGGCCATCGATGTTCGGCAGCATTAGATCGAGAATCACCAGGTTCGGCTGTTCAGCTCGGGCGGCCTGCAAGCCCGATTCGCCATCATTTTCGATCAAAGTGACAAATCCCTCTCGCTGTAGATAGGTCGCCACCAGGTTGGCGGTGTTGCGATCATCTTCAACAATCAGCACTGTCCGTTGCTCTTCAGCCATGTCTTGCTCCACGAGGAAAAGCGGAATCTTTTCGTAATCTTAGCAGGCAACTGTGATAATTTCCGACTTGCCCCGGCTTTCTCTTCAATGACCTGCACATCAGTTGTCTCGTTTTCGGCTGTCAATCTTGGCAAAATCTGCTATCCTCCAAAACATTATAAATTTCTAAAAGGAGAAGGTTATGTCAAAAAAATGGAAAGTTATCGTCCCGACCCTGTTGCTCTTGTTCATTTGCACCGCCGCATTTGCCGATGAACTGGTCATGCTCAAAGCAGGCTATCAACTGCTCAGTCCGTCCGGCTCCATCGCAGGCCTCGTTAACGGGATCGGGCAGAAGGTCGATGTGGAACAGGACCTCAAACTTGATGACAGCGAGAATGTCACTGCCGAGGTTGCACTGCAGTGGGGCGATTCACGCATTTCGTTTAATTACCTGCCGCTCGAGTTTTCCGGCACCGGCAGCTTAACGGTCGCCGGTAGTTTCAACGGTCAGCCTTTTAGTGTCAATGATACCGTGAACAGCGAAATGTCCATTGACCTCTACGATATCGGCTATACCTATTATTTTCTCAACCTGGATGATCTGCCGACTCGTTTTCAGCTCGGCCTGGAACTGGCCGTTAAAATCGCGGATGCCGACGTATTCTTCAACGACCTGACCCAAGGCTTTGTCGAAACCGAATCGGCAACCGTGCCGATTCCGACTATCGGTGCCCGGACCCGGATCGCCCTGGCGGACTTTATCGGCTTGACCGGGCGGATCGGTTACCTGGAATTCGATGATAACCACTTCCTCGACGCCGAGGCACAACTCGAATTTTCACCGTTGCCAACCGTTGGCATCTATGCAGGCTACCGGATCTTTGATCTAAAAATCGACGAAGATGACCTGTTTGTCGAGACCGACTTCTCCGGTCCCTTTGCCGGAGCCTTCGTGCGCTTCTGATAAGTGAGCACACCCGACCCGCTGCCGGGTTAGGAAAAGTATAAATTTCCGTGGTTTGCAAATAGCTCGTTATCGCCTATCTTAATGGGCGATGACGAGCTATTCATTCCTGGAGAAAGTATGAAACGTACATTTCCGATAATTCTGCTGCTAATGTTTCTCATGCTCACTGTCCAGAGCGGTTTTGCGACCGAGAAAATGGCGCTGGAGAGCGGGCACGACTGCAGCTACTGCCATCTCGACCCGGCTGGCGGCGGTGAACTTACCGCAGCAGGAGAAGCATATCTGGCCGAAGCACTTGCTGCCGGAGAGGTTGAGACTCTCGCCCCGGGGAGCAGGATTTTCCGCTTTTTCGTCGGCTATCTGCATATCATCTTTGCGGTCCTCTGGTTCGGCACCATCCTCTATGTGCACATTGTCCTCAAACCTTCCTACGCCGAAAAAGGCTTGCCGCGCGGCGAAAAGATGGTCGGCATCCTCTCCTTCTGGGTGGTTGGCATTACCGGCCTGATCCTCAGCAGCTATCGGATTGAATCGTGGCAGACGCTCTTCGACAGCCGTTTCGGGATACTGCTGACCATCAAGGTTGCCCTCTACCTGACCATGCTGATTTCGGCGATCCTGGTCATCAAAATCATCGGTCCGCGCCTGGCACGGCGTGATTCGAAAGAACATGTTTCCGGCCAACCGTTTAACGAACAGACCCTGCAAAACTTCAACGGCAAGGATGGCCGACCCTGTTATTTTGCCTACCGGGGCAAGGTTTATGATGCCAGCGACAGCAAACTGTGGCCCGCTGGAGAGCATATGCGCCGGCATGATTCGGGCAGGGATCTGACTGATGAGTTGTCGCTGGCACCGCATGACAATGCGGTCATGGAGCGCTTGTCGGTGGTTGGTGATTATGTTGCCGGAGAAGCTACGGGGAAAAACACCCCGACCAAGGTTTTCTTTTTTATCGCTTACATGAACCTGGGGATCGTTTTTCTGATTCTGTTCATCATAGCGTTGTGGCGCTGGGGGTAGTCCAGCATCCCTCTTGGCAAAACGATCAGCAACCTCTATAGTCACGCAAAGAATTTCGTCGCCATCAATCTGTGGGCATCTTATGTTCGAACTGACCACCATACTCGCTTTTCTGACTGTCAGCCTGCTGATCGCCATCTCTCCCGGGCCGAGCTGGCTCTACACCATCTCCACCACCCTGGAGCAGGGCCGCAGAGCCGGAATGACCGGTAATATGGGCAACTCGACAGGCATCCTCTGCCACGCCCTGGCAACCGGGTTCGGCCTCTCACTGCTGCTGCAATACTCGGCGGCCACCTTCCACCTGTTGAAATTTCTCGGAGTCTTCTATCTCTGCTATCTGGCCTGGCGCAATTTTCGCGGCAGCTCATTACTGGACCCCGCCGCGCCGAAAAAAATGCCCCGTTCGCTGCAGAAAATTTATCTCAACGGCATCTTTGTCAGCCTCTTCAACCCGAAAATCTTTCTGTTGATGGTGGCCCTGCTGCCGCAATTCATCTCCCCCAATAGCAGCAACCCGGATCTGCACCTGGCTCTCTTGGGATCAATGCATGCACTGGTGGCCGGACTGGTCCACACGTTTCTGATTTTCTTCTCCGCTGAAATCGCCAAACGTCTGAAAAGCTCCAGCCGGGTCCAGAAATGGCTGCGCTGGATGACCGGAACCCTGTTCCTCGGCTTTGGGGCGCGCTTGGCAGTGGCTCAACAACAGCCCTGAAACGCCTCCAGGATAAACCCTCTTCGACTCATCTAACCTGTTCGCACATCTGAGCACGAATAATCCCCGCCCTTCCTAGCAATACAAAACCAGATCAGTTAACATTTAGGCATAGCGGTTTTTTTCACCCACCCAGCTCAAGGACGGTGACGATGGCTAAAATCATTCCCTTTCCGGAAACACGCAAGCATGCCTCCAGGCTGGTTGATGACATCATCGATTTACGTATGGGTCACAAGCATCCGGCGGTACTGGACTGTCTGAAGAAAGAGATGAAAAATCTGGTTTCGAAGTATTTCAACAATGAGGAGGTTGCTGCATCGCTGGTTCTTCCGGCCGACTTGACGGAGGATCAGTTTCAGATGATTGAGCAGAATTTTCAAAAAACCTTTCAGGAGCATAATAACCGTATGGTCAACCGGGCTAACGACCTGTTTCTCGATCTCTGCCTGTCGCGGATGACGATTTGTGAGCTCCGTCATCAAATCGACGATGAAACTTGAATGTCTCAGTCGTTTCCGAAATCTGCTATGATTTAACTCCAATCGGTTCAATACATTAATTTTCGTTGGAGTTCCCGATGCCACAGAAGTATGACCTCGTCATTCTCGGAGCCGGCACTACAGCCTTTGCCGCCGGCAGAATCGCTGCCGCTAAAGGCCGCAAAGTTTTGATGATTGAACAGTCCCAGGTCGGTGGCACCTGCATCAACTGGGGCTGTGTCCCGAGCAAAACCCTGATTCACAAAGCGGAGATGTATCACGCTGCCCGCAAAGGTGAGCAATGGGGACTGAACCTGAAAGCGGGTCGCCCCGATTGCCAGACACTGATGAACCTGAAGCGGACCGCGGTTGAGTCTCTGCGTGACAACCATTACAAATTCGAAGTTGCTCACACCAACAATCTCGACATCCATTACGGCCGCGGCCGATTCATTTCGGCCCACGAGGTCGCCACGGAAAAAGAATCTTTTACGGCACCGGATATTCTGATTGCCACCGGTGGCGAGGCCCGTGTTGTCCCGATACCAGGCCTCGAAACGGTCAAGTACCTGACCTACAACAGTGCCCTGCATCTGCCCTGCTATCCAAAATCGTTGATCATCCTCGGCGGCGGCGTCATCTCCCTGGAAATGGGCCAGATGTTCGCCCGCTTTGGCACCCAGGTCACCATCCTTGAACGGGGTCCGAAGCTGCTGGCCGAATTCGATCCCCGCCTCACCGAACAGTTCCGCGCCATGTTGGAAAAGGACGGAGTAAAAATCTTCTTCAATGCGGAAACGGAGCGGATCGAACAGCGCACTGACGAGGTCTGCCTGTACGCCGAAGTGTCCGGGGCCAAAGTAGGACTTACCGCCGAACGTTTCATGCTCGCCGTCGGCACCTCTGCTGCCACCGATGGGTTGGGCCTGGAAGATATCGGCGTGGAAACCGATCCAGCCGGATTTATCAAGGTTGACAATCAACTCCGCACCAACGTTCCCGGCATCTGGGCCGCCGGAGATGTCACCGGCAATCCGATGATCGCTCCGGCCGGAGCGCGTGAAGCCCAGATCGCCGCAAAAAACATTCTCGAACCGGATGCCGGCTACACTATCGACCATCGTTTTTCGCCGATGGCAGTATTTGTCGATCCCGAATTTGCCACCGTTGGGCTCAATCGGGAGCAGGCCGAAGCACAAGGGTATCAGGTTGTCACGACCTACCAAGGCCTCGAACAGGTCCCAAAATCTCATGTCATGGGCGAAGATGTCGGTGGATTCCTACTCAATGCGGAGAGGGGCAGCGGCAAAGTCCTCGGTGTGCAGATGCTCTGTCCACGGGCGGCCGACATCATCCATGAAGCGACCCTGGCGGTTCGGTTCGGCCTGACGGTTGTCGACCTGACCACCACCGTTCACGTCTATCCCAGCATCAGCGACGGCCTGCGTCAGGCGGCCCGGGAAAACGCCTTTGCCCAGGGGCTGTTCTAGTGTCCCGTGTGGTTAATTCCATTGACCAATTTCGGCCCTTTTTGCCGCTGCCCGCGTTGCTCAAATTCGGCTTAGCTTTCGCTAGGCCTTTATTTTCGCGCCTTGGCAGCAACAAAAATTGCTCGACATTGTCACAACGGACTGACCAAACAGAACACTAGCAAACCAACCCAGCAGTTTGTATTCCCACCCGCTGCCGCCTCTTTAGTGTTTAACCGGCCTCCCGCATTGTGTATACTGCATACCAGTAAAATCAAAATTTCCCTTTTATGACCGGTCATTATGAGTCGACACCTGTTCGCTTTTGTCAACAAAATGAAGATTCGCTGGAAGATGCTGGTGGTTATTTTGCCGCTGGTGGTTATCCCGATTTTCCTGCTCGGCGGCATCATCGGCTATATCTCCACCGAGCAGGCCTACGAAGGCCTGACGACCACCAGCAAGGCCGACCTCGACCATATGGCCAGTTTCACCCTCGATCTACTTGACGGCCATTACCGCCAGTTTCAGGTGTATCGCCAGGACAAGAAGAAGATTGTCCAGGAAGAGATGAAGTCCCTGGTCAATCTGGCCTATACCCAGATCATCGAACAACACCGCCAGCTGAAAAACGACAATATTGACCTGAAAACCGCCCAGCAGGCGGCTCGTAACAGCATGAAAGAGGTCAGTATCGGCAGCAGCGGCTACCTGTTTGCCATCAATAGCAATGGTCTGTTAACCGTCCATCCTGCTCGCGAGGGAGAGAATGTCATCGCTGCGCAGGACGAAGAGGGACGCTATTTTATCCGCGAGCTGATTGAACAGTCCCTCGACACCGACCCGGGAAAAGTCAATTTCGTGATCTACCCCTGGCGTAACGAAGCTCTCGGTGACAAGTATCCACGCGAAAAAATCGTCGCCTTCCGCTACTGGCCGAAATGGGACTGGGTCATCGCCGCCGGCGGCTATCTGGATGAAACCTACGATGATCCGAAATTTGAACAGAACGCTTTAAAAACCCTGGCGGAACAAATCAAAAGCAAGAAAGTCGGCAAGACCGGCTATATCTTCTGTATGGACGGCTCCGGCACGCTGAAAATCCATCCCGATGCCGAAGGACGCAATATCAGCTCGGCCCGCGATTCGAATGATCGCCCTTTCATTGCCGAAATGTTGCAGAAAAAGGATGGCTGGATCCGCTACCCCTGGCGCAACGAGGGAGAAAAAAAGGAACGGATGAAAATTGTCCGTTACCGTTATTTCAAACCCTGGGACTGGATTGTTGCAGTCGGCAGCTACGAGGATGAATTTTATCAAGCGGCCAACGAATTAAAGTGGCGGATCGCCACCCATGTGTTCCTGCTGCCACTGATTATCGGCCTGATCGCCGCCGCCCTGGTGTTTCTCGCCGCCAAAGTTCTCACCGATCCGATCCATCAGATGATTACCGTCATCCGCCGGGTCAAACAGGGGCGCCTCGATGAGCAGGTGCCGGTCGAAAGTCACGACGAACTGGGTGAACTGGCAATCTCCTTCAACCGCATGACGCGGATGTTGCGGAAGAACAAAGAGATGGAGGCGGCCCTGGCCCAACAGGGCAAGATGGCCTCGCTCGGGGTGCTCTCATCCGGCGTGGCCCATGAAATCAACAATCCCCTCGGGGTCATTCTCGGCTATGCCGGCTATCTGGAAAAAAAGATTCCCGAAGATGATCCGAACTACACCTATATCAACGAAATTAAACGAGAGAGCAAACGCTGCAAAAAAATCGTTCAGGACCTGCTCAGTTACGCCCGCACGCCGAAACCGGTGCTGGAACCGACCGATCTGAATCGCCTGCTGCGCCAGATCATCGATTTTGCCGGCAACCATACCGATCTTTACCAAACGACGATCATACAGAATTTTTCCAAGCACCTGCCAAGCGTCCCGGCCGACGGCGATCAACTGCGCCAGGTTGCCATCAATCTGCTGCTCAACGCGGGTTCGGCCATGCCGGAGGGTGGCGAGATCCGCGTCAGCACGACACTGGACGAAGATCATTACATCCGCATCGAATTTGCCGACAATGGCGAAGGGATTTCCGAAGAGAACCTGGACAAAATCTTCGAGCCGTTTTTTACCACCAAGGCACGCGGCACCGGATTGGGACTGGCGATCACCAAGCAGATTATCGATATGCATCAGGGGGAAATTTTTATAGACTCTGGGATTGGGCAGGGGACCACGGTTGTAATTCGGTTGCCGTTGGTGCGGGAGGAGTATTGAGCGGTTACTTGGTCGGGGCTGAAAAACCCTTAACCCGGCGGGTCGCGTCCCGCCAAACGCCTTACTCTTTTGTCTCACCACAAAAGAGTAAGCAGAAAAAAGTGCCCCGTTGTTTCCGCCCGCTGCGCGGGAACCTACGTTCCACAAACGATTCGGGGCCGCTCCAATGCGCTTCGCTTAACCTCGCGGCAAAACTCCCGAATCGTTTGCTCCACTCCGGCGGAAGCCAAAGGGGGAAGAAAGTCAAAGGCTTAGAATTTCACCACCCCGTGTGACGAAGCCGAAGTGAAATGTAGTTTGGCAGGAATTCGAGGAAAAATGTTTGAGCCGTAGGCGAGTTTTTTTCCGAGCTGCAAAATGGAATGAAACGAAGGGAACCCGTAGGGCAAGGAGGTCGGGCGCCTTTCTTTGCTTCGTGTCTTTGAGCGAACAAAGAAATGAAGGCGTCGAGCGGGGGCGCAACCCCGCGACTGTGACTTTATTTTTACTTTTGAAATTGCATAAGAGAGAAACGGAACAAAATTATGTCTGCAAAAAAAATCATGATCGTCGACAACGAAGAAGGCCTCTGCCGGATGATGGAAGCGGTCCTGATGGACGACGGTCATGCCGTCCGCTCCTTCAACGACCCCCTCGAAGCCGTCGAAGTCTTCCGGCCCGGGATCTGGGACCTGGTTATCAGCGATATCAAAATGCCAGGGATCGATGGTCTCGAAGTCCTGCAACGGATCAAGACGGCAGAGCCGGACATCCCGGTGATCATGATTACCGCCTTTGCAACCGTCGAAATGTCGATCCAGGCCCTGCGCAAGGGGGCTTACGATATGTTGACCAAGCCGTTCGAGCCGGACGAATTGCTCTTCCGGGTCCGCAACGCCTTGAACCACAATCAGCTGCTCAACGAAAACCAGCAACTCCGTGAAGAGCTGGCCAGCAAGTTTAATTTCGATACCATTATCGGTGCCTCAATCGCCCTGCAGAAATTGCTCGACAAAGTCGAAAAGGTCGCGGTCCGGGACACGTCCGTGTTGATCACCGGGGAATCGGGAACCGGCAAAGAGTTGATCGCCCAGGCGATTCACTACAATTCTCCACGCAAAGATCAGCCCTTTATCGCCATAAACTGTGGTGCGATTCCCGATTCGGTTCTCGAGAGTGAATTGTTCGGCCACAAAAAAGGCTCTTTTACCGGAGCGGAAGCTGATAAGGAAGGGCTTCTCAAGGCTGCTGACGGCGGGACCTTGTTTCTTGATGAAATCGGCAACCTGCCGCTGAATGTTCAGAAAACCTTGCTGCGCTTTCTTCAGGAACAGGAATTTCGGCGCATCGGCGACACCCAGCCGACCCGGGTTGACGTCCGGCTGATTTCAGCGACCAACTCCGACTTGACCAGTGAAGTCGAGCAGGGTGCCTTCCGTGAGGACCTCTTTTATCGCCTCAATGTCATCAATCTCCATCTTCCCCCCTTGCGTGAACGGCGCGCCGACATTCCTCTGCTGGCGACTCATTTCATCGCTGCGCAAAACAAAAAATTCAACACCAACATCAAGGGACTTTCGGCAGAGGCGCAGCGGGCTGCAAGTGAGTACAGCTGGCCGGGGAATATCCGGCAGCTGAAAAATGTCATCGAAGCCTGCATCACCATCGAAACCAAAGAGCAGATCGACCTGACGACCCTGGCCCAGTTCATCGAAACCGAAGACACCCCATCGGAAGAGGATGACTACAATCAGGCCCTCGGCCGCTTCGAAATCGACTACCTGCGCCAACTTCTGCGCTCTGTCGATGGCAACATAGAAGAGGCCGCGCACAAGGCCGGCATGAATATGGCCACCATTTACCGCAAACTGAAAAAATATGGTTTACGTAAAGAGGATGTCCTCGACTGATTTTTGCACAGATGAAGAATCTCTCTTGCATAAATGCAAAAAGACCTTAAAGCCAGCGTAACTACTGGCAAAAACGTTTTTTTCCAGGCTTTATTGTTGCCGCTTCAAACCATACCCAGGAGATTTTTTGCAGTGCTGCAAATAATCTCCTGCTTTCACTCCCCTCAGCACCAACCCAAAATCTCATAACATCAGGCACTTATCAGCTTTTTGGCATTTATTAAAAAATCGGTATACACCTTGCTGTAGTTAAATCGCATAGAAAAACCTCTTTTCGGGGGGCGGTAGGCGACTGCCCTATCACCCCCCCATTTTTTCGGAGGAACCATGCCTGAAGAGTTCCCCTCAAGTCGAAATAAAATCCCCAGCCTCGGCTTGCTCGCCCTTGCAATAAGTATCAGCACCTACGCCTTCGGCCAGACCGGCCTAGCCACCCCACCGGCAACCACCCTCGGCACAGTCCTGCTGCTCGGCGGAGGCCTGCAGATCATGGCGGGCATGCGCTCACGCCACTGTGGCAGCCTTTCGGCAACGGCGACCATGTTGCCCCTGGGCCTGTTCTGGCTGTCATTGATTGCGTTTGAAGTCTTTCCCACGCTCGGCTTCGGCCAAACACCCGGCGCTGTGACCATGGTCGCCTACCTGAGCATGTGGGGGCTGTTTGCCGCCATCCTCTTTCTCGGCAGTTTTCAACAGAGCCGTGCCCTGCAACTGGTGTTTGCCGCCCTGATGTTCTGCCTGCTCTTCCTCGCCATGGGCAAACTACGGGGCAACCCGGTGTTCCTAATTATCGGCGGTATTTCAGGCGTTGTCTGCGGATTGGCTGCCGGCTACACCGGACTGGCCCAGCTGTTCAATCAATGGATGGGTCGCTCGATTCTCCCCATCGGTCACTGGCAGGGGCCGCTGGACAGTGATGGCGAAAAGCAGCTCTCGCCTTGAAAGAATAGCCAAATCAAGGTATCTTAGGAAAGTTGACAGTAAGCTGTACAGCTATTTTCATAAGGTTTTCAGGTGAACGTAAACTTAAGTCAGCAAATGACCCTGCTGGGGTTAGCAGCAATGGCTTTTTATGCCATCATGCTCGGCACTGGTGTCGTCGGACTCGACGTCATGCCACAGTTCATGATCTCAGCGGTCATCTTCCTCTCTTCCGGACGCCTGATGCGGATGGCCGCCCGCAATCTGCCGCCCAAAGATGTCGACGAAGAAGCGGAAAAAAAGAAACGCTCGCGGGTTGAGCCTGACTGGGCCTGGCTAAGCCAGTTCCTCAACTGGGCGATGGCACTGATTATCATTGGCGTGCTGGCCCTGTGGGTGATGAAACCGGTCGGTGTCTCGCTGGTCGATGCCATCCAGCAACATAATCCGGAATCACAACCTTATTATTCTGATTTTATTCCCTAAGTCAGATCCATTGTCACGTCCTAAACGACAAAAGCCCGGCTATCTCAGCCGGGCTTTTTAATTTCTCCTGAGTCTGCCTAAGGAACAACAACAGGGTTCTTGGTGTCGATCCAGTTGCGAATTCCTTTGGTGACATTGTAGATCTTCTGATAACCGACCTGCTCGTTCATAAACTTGCTGATCAGTCCGGTCCGCCGGCCAGTGCGACAAATCAGGATAACCGGGTCATCTTTTCCGGCGATCGGCTCCAGTTGCGCCAGCCAGGAGCGGGCATCGTAGTTGCCATTAGCATCGAAAAAGGTCAGCATATGACTTCCCGCGACGATGCCCGTTTCGCTCCACTCCGGGGCGGTACGGATATCAATCAGCGGAACATTCTGTGCCAGCAGCCCCCCCAGCTGAGCATTGTCGATATTGATGATTTCGGCCTGAATCGAGACAGGGAGCAGGCAGACCAGCAGGAGCAGCGATAACTTTAATTTCATTTTCTTGTCCTTTTTAGAATTAATTTATATCTATAGCCTATTATACCTGCCCTCTTTAATTCAAGGCCCAATATAGGGCGTTAATAATAGTCATAGACCTCTTGAACTCCTATTGTCATCTGCTACATGTTAAGATAGAACACGTTGATTCAAACGGGACGCTGTCGCTAAAAAGGCAGGAAAGATGGCCTTAAGCAGGAGCTGGATATGCCCTAAGTGTGGCAAAGATTTTGGGGAGGACTTCCTCAGGTGTTCCTGCGGTTACGAAGGAGCTCCCATTTTCTCCAGCAGGAAAAATGACTTTAATTGCAATGAGCCAGAAAACGAATATACAAACAGTCCTAATCAACAGCTGACAAATCGAGACAGGGACATCCTCGCCGAAGAGTATCTGCGAAATGCAGAGCTCGAATACCAACGATCAAAAGCCAAAAGAATCGCAAACGAACGGCTCTACCAGAAACTGCAAGAGAAGCTTGAACAGATCAAGCAGGGCAGGACAAAGGATCCTTTCGAAATCCTAGGTGTTCACAAAACCGACTCAATTGAAACCATACACCGGGCCTACCGGGCTATTGTCTCTATCTATCACCCAGATAAACACGGTTCCGCCACTGTAGAATCCAAAAAACAGAAAAACAATTTCCTATCATCGATAAATGAGGCTTACGAAAAGATACTGGCGCTGCACAATAAAAACGGGCCATCTTAGGTAATTCTCTCCTGCCCGAAGAAGTTCCCAACCAACTATTATCCCTTGCAATATGATCGGGTAGGAGGCTTACGATGAACCTAGCACAAGGCAGACCGACAGATCTCCCCGGGTAATGCGCGTGACCTTCCTCCCATATACCCGCCACATCTACAGCCTCACCCTCCTGGATGACTATTGGGCTTTGAAGTTCTTGGCCTTCTCGCCCGGATGGGACTGCCTCGTATGCGATTCCTGTTCGTCGGGCCGGGATTTTGCCTGCGGCTTCCTTCAGATTCCGGGTCACCCCGGACACCCTTGCCGTTCAGCTAGCGGTTCCCGTCATCAGGGTCCGCAGGGGACTTTCACCCCCAAGTCACTACTTGGCCACCACAGCCAAATGGATGGTGCTTTCGCACCACGCGCCATGCCGGGCGCACCAAGAAAAAAAGGGCTCCGCCAGCTGCGGAACCCTTTTCATTTTCCCATATTTTCTACTTTATATCAGTCGCGAACTTGCTGCAGGACCAGATCTTCCTCTTCCACGGTCGCAGTTTCCGGTGCCTCGACAGCAACCGTTTTCGGCCGCAGCGACAGGGCCATCATGGCGCCGACCAGCAGCATCACGCCGGCGACGGTGAAGGAAGTGCTCATGCCGCCGAACTTGGCCGACAGGAAGGCAGAAAGCTTGACCAGCACGAAGGCGCCGACACCCCAGGCAGAGAACAGGATACCGTAGTTCATGCCGTAGTTCTTAGCACCCCAGTAATCCTTGGCGAAGGAGGGGAACAACGACAGGTTGGTGCCGTAGTTGAACCCGATGAAGGAGGCCAGCAGGGTCACCAGGATGGCGTTGGAGTTACCACCGGTCACCACTGGGATAGCTGCGAACATCAGGGCAGCCTGGAAAACCAGCATAATGGTCAAGGTCGCGGCGCGGCCGATTTTGTCAGACAGGATCCCGGCAACAACCCGACCACCTGCGTTACCAATAGACATGACGACAACAGCGATAAAGGCCATCTCACCCATGCTCTGTTTGGCGATACCGGCAATACTCCCGATAACCATAAGACCAGCACCCGCACCGATGAAATAAGTCAGCCACAGGGTGTAAAAACGACCTTCTTTGAACATTTCCGATGGTGCTTTATCAGCGACAGCAACTTTCTTCGCGGCAGTAGCCCCCTTGGCAGGCGCAGCTTCAGCCGGGACGTAACCTTCAGGAGGGTTAGAAACCAGCATCGCCATACCACAGACAATAGCGATAAAGGCTACGCCGAGGATCATCATGGTGCTGTGCAGGCCGTAGGAAGCCAGCAGCGTTTTGGCGACTGGAGCCAGGTATACCGGAGCGATGCCGAAACCGGCGACGACGATACCAGCAATTAGGCCGGTTTTCGCCGAGGAAAACCACTTGAGTGCCGGCGGGGTTGCGGCGGAGTAGCCGAAACCGAAACCGAGACCGGCCATCACGCCAAAGCCAAGGACCCAGCCCCAGTAGCTGGATGTTTGGGAACAAATAATGAAACCCGCACCGACCATCAAACCACCAAGAATTGCGGTAAGCCGCGGACCAACCTTGTCCTGCATCTTGCCGCCGATGATCATCGACAGGGCGAAAGAAAGGCAGGCAGTGGCGTAAGGATCGCCAGCGCCACCGAACAGTTTACCGATTTCACCTTTGAGCATACTGTATGCGTATAAAACACCCAGGGCCAGATTGATACCGGTACCGGCCAGAACGACTGTCCAACCCCGATTCTTGGTAGCTTGCTTACTCATAGCAATGTTCTCCTCTCTCTGTGGTTCGATAGAATGATTATTGGCACTTAAATAACGAAGGCGATAAGACAACGGCCATTTGTTTCGAAAAGCGATATGAACCTGAGCTTTGGTCCTCGAATCCTCTTGGGCGGTGACTGAGGTTCTGGTCCGGGCGGCAACCGGCTGGTGGCTTAATCCTTCAGGGCACCGCTCGGCCAACTCCTGGAATTTGTCACACTCACTGTAGCGACAGGAGCAGAAATGCGAGATGGCCTCAACGTCATGCGGAGAGATGTAATCTGAACCGACATCACAAAAATTTTCTCCGCGACCGTAATAGGGACATACCGACATAGCGTCCTCCGCCATAAAACTGTTCGACGACTCATTCGTCGTATATTCCCTATCGCAACCGGCGTACCAACCTTGATAAAATAATCTTCCCTATAATTTCAGTATGTTAAAAGTTTTTTCGAGATTTTAAGAAATGGCCGAAAAACGGCTTTTTTTGCAGGCCTGCAAAATTGTCGAGAAATATCTCTGTTGCTGGAATTGTTTTGAGAGGAAAGGTGTTTTACTCCTAAGCAGCTGCAATGAAAGAGCTTATGGAGAAATAGCAGAGCCCGTTCTGTATACAGAAAACAGAGTTTTGCAAATGCGCAAAACCCTCTTGGCCCCTTTCGCGCCTTTGCAAAAAAACCGCCCGAAAGAAACAAGCGGTAAAAGACGATTACCGCTTGGCATTTGAACCAGCGTTCCGCTAAGCTTGAAGTTAACCAGCAAGGAGGCCAGAAATGCCGGAACTTGATAAGATCATGACCCGTGGTGGAGACAAGGGGGAGACCAGCCTGGTAGACGGCAGCCGAGTGGCAAAATGTTCACAGCGGGTCAAAACTTACGGGACAGTTGATGAACTGAATTCGGTGCTCGGCATGGTGCGTTGTGAAGAGTTGCCGGATGGCCTGAACGAAAAACTGCTGCAATTGCAGAATGAACTGTTCGACCTCGGCTGTGAGCTGGCCACCCCGGCCGACAGTGAACTGGCTGGCAAAATCCCCAACGTGCGTCAATTCCAGATCGACCTGCTGGAAGACTGGCTGCAGGAAACCAACCAGCAGCTGGAACCGGCGCACAATTTCGTCCTCCCCGGCGGCAGCCGGGCCGCTGCCACCCTGCACCTGGCCCGCACCGTCACCCGCCGCTGCGAACGTGAGCTGGTCGCCCTGCTCGAAACCGGTGCCGAGATCAACCCCTGCTGTCTGCGCTTTTTGAATCGCCTCTCCGATCTCTGTTTTGTCTGGGCGCGACTCTGCAATGATTACGGTAAAGCGGATATCCGCTGGCAACCGGGACCGCATCGCTGAAAGAGAGCGGTGCATTTTTTACTTCACACACCAATTAACATGCATTAACATCCTGGCTGACGGAAAGACTTTCACGGGAGCCGCATGCTATCACTCAAAACCAAACTGGCGCTATTGGCCACATGTCCTATCCTGATTTCATTCTGCGCCTTTCACTATCTAAACACCTATCAGTTTACCCGGCCACTAGAAACAGCTCTGGCCGAAGATCTTGAGGCCAAGGCCCGCCTGGTAGGCAACGACATCGATCGCTTCGTCACACAGCGCGTCACCGACGCCCGGCTACTATCACATGCCGAGCGCCTGTTGAGCCCAAACCTGCTCTCGATAAATCATTATTTGGGAACCCTCGCCTCTGATAGTGAGTGGATTTCGGAAATTGACCTGCTCGACCGAACCGGCAGGATCATCGCCCACTCCGGCGAAGAAACTGGTCTGAACCGTTTTATCTGGGACAACTATCCACCGATCCAGGAGCTGTTTGCAGCGGCCAGAAAGGCGAAGCAGAAGAACGTCTACGTCATGGAAACGACAGAACTGGACACCAACGAGGGCGCGGGCATTCTCCTGCTGACCCCTGTTGTCTCTCACTCGCCAAACCAGGCGAACAGATACCTGCTTATCGAACTCTCCCTGGTGAAGCTCAAACAGATCGTGACCGAGTTCGGACAACTTCTGGCCGGTGGAAAGCATATTTACGTGGTGCGTAACGATGGCAGCATCGTTATCTCTGACCAGAAAGATCTGCAGTCACCGCAGCTCTTTCCCGACCTCGACAGACACCCTGACATATTAAGCTTTTTAGCGACTCCGGGGGCAGAGGGACACTTCAACTATGTCGATCGAATGGGAGATCAGCTCACGGCCAGCTACATCGACCTTGCCGAGTTCGGCGAAAACCGCGCTCTCGACTGGTCGATCCTGGCCACGGCAAAAACCGGCATCATCATGGCCCCGGTAAAAGAGACCGCGAACATATTGATTGCCATAGGCATCATATTCTGTGCCCTGACGGCAGGCGCAGCCCTGCTTCTCTTCCGCAAAATTGCGGTGCCGCTCGACCAGATCGCCGATGCCGCGACAAAAATTGAGCAGGGGGACTACCAGCACCGTCTCTCGATTCATGGCGGGAAAGAACTGATGGCACTGGCGGAAACATTCAACCGCATGGCTTCAAAAATCATGCGACACACCGAGGAACTTCAAAGCTCGAACCTCCAGCTGAAAACCTTCCGCACGATCATCGAAGCATCGCCAACACCGATCTATTTATGCGATTCCGAAGGTCGTTACCTGATGCTCAATCGCGCATTTCAGGAATTGCACAACCTGCACCCGGAAGAGGCTATCGGGAAAAGCAGCACCGAGCTGCTCTCCCAACACTGCACGGCCAACTATCTGGCCCAAGTTAAAGAGGTTTTTGCCTCCGGTCGGCGAGTGGAACAACTCACGCGGGTCCCCGACCATACAGGGAAGTTGCATGATGTCCTGATCACCAAATTTCCTGTTCACGATTCTTCCGGTGATGTTTTTGCCGTCGGGGGAATCGACATTGACCTGTCCGACCAAAAGCGGCTGGAAGAGCAGCTGCAACACGCGCAAAAAATGGAGGCGATCGGCACCCTGGCGGGCGGCATAGCTCATGATTTCAACAATCTGCTGGCAGCGATCCTCGGTCATCTTCACCTGGTCGAACAGAAGCTAACCGGCGGGCAGGGGATCGAGAAAAATGTCAGCCAGATCAAACAAGCCGCGACCAGAGCCGTGGAACTCGTCAGACAGATCCTGACTTACAGCCGGCAGGAGAAAGTAACCCTGGCCCCAGTGCAAGTGCAAAGATGCATAGAAGAAAGCCTGGAGTTGCTCATCGCGACTTTCCCAAGCTCTATCGACATTCAGACATCCTATGCTGAGGATGCGGACGAACTTCTGATTGATGCTGACAAGACCCAGCTACAACAGATTCTGATTAACCTCTGCACCAACGCAGCCCACGCCATGGACGGCAAAGGTGTGCTGGAGATTGGCCTGAAAAAGGTCGATTACACTACGGTTCCCCCTCCTGAAGCGGATTGGCCAGCCGGATCCTATGCCCAGCTCTCTGTCAAAGATAACGGCTCAGGAATGTCGGCCGAAACCATCTCTAAAATTTTCGATCCCTTTTTCACCACCAAGCCGGCTGGTGACGGAACAGGGATGGGCCTATCGGTCGTTCACGGTCTAGTGAAAAAACACAATGGCTTCATTACTGTCAACAGCAGACTAAACAAAGGCAGTACCTTCACTCTCTGGGTCCCAATTTCAGCAGGCGACCGTCCAGTCATCGCAGAGTCGAGAAAAGATGAGCTACCGTCTGGGCATGAAAATATTCTATTCGTCGACGATGAAGAGGGACTGGCAAGTGCCTGTGTGGAGATGTTGGAACTTCAGGGCTACCAGGTAACCAGCACCTCAAGCAGCACTGCAGCTCTACGCCTATTTACAGCGACCCCGGAGCACTTCGACCTGGTTATCACCGATCAAACCATGCCTGAAATGCTCGGTACCGAACTGGCGTCCGAGCTGCGCCGAATCAAACCGATACTCCCTATCATCCTTTGCAGCGGGCACCATTCGGAACAGCTTGCGCGTGAAAGCGCCGAGCGCGGCATTCACGTACTGCAGATGAAACCGGTTGACATGCGGGCTCTGGCCCAAACTGTACGGCAGGCCCTGGATGCTCCCATAGCGAACAAAACTGGTGCAACAACCCGCCACTCACCGTAACACTTCCGGCCGATAGCCTTCCTCTTCGAGGACAAGCAACACTTCCTGAATATGCCCAGGCCCGCGAGTCTCCAGGTCGATAATCACCTCGGCCTCACCGAGAGGCAATGACGACTTGTGACGATCGTGACTGACCTGGAAAATATTGGCCCCGATCTCGCTGAGGACCTGGGTTAAGCGCGCCAGGGCTCCCGGCATATCGATCATCTCCAGACGCAACTTGAGGTAGCGCCCTTCTGCCAGCATCCCCCGCTCCACAACCCGGGACATGGTCTGCACATCAAGATTGCCGCCGGACAGCAGACAGACGGTCTTCCCCCTTTGAAGCGTCTTATGGCCGAACAGCATGGCTGCCAAACCGACAGCTCCCGAGCCTTCGACCACCAATTTGCCCCGCTCCATCAGGTTGACAATCGCCATGGCGATCGCCTCTTCTTCAACGGTAACAATCTCATCGACATAACGTTCCATCACCGGGAAAGTTAATTCCCCAATCTGCTTGACAGCGATTCCGTCAGCCAGGGAATGACACTTGGCCGACACCTTGGCCGGCTTCCCTTTGCGCCTGGCCAGTTGCGCGCTGGCCACACAGGCCGCTTCGACACCGATGACCCGCACATCCGGCTTATGTTCGCAAATCGCCGTCGCCACCCCGGCAATCAGCCCGCCGCCGCCGATCGGCACAAGGACCGTTTCAACTTCCGGCAGGTCCTGCAGAATTTCCAGACCGATGGTCCCCTGACCGGCCATGATCAGCTCATGGTCAAAAGCGGAGACGTAAAGCAGCTCTCGTTCTTCGGCAAGCTCGCGAGCCCGGCCCACAGCCTCGTCAAAGCTGGTGCCATACATCTCTACTTCAGCACCGTATTCGAGAGTTGCCAACTCCTTGGCCAGTGGTGTCCCTTCCGGCATCACCACCCGGCACGGGCAATCGAGCAGCTGGGCGGCACAGGCCAGCCCCTGGGCATGGTTGCCCGCCGAAGCGGTGATCACTCCGGCAGCCAGTTGTTGTGGAGATTGTTGTGACAGAAAGTGGTAGGCGCCGCGAATCTTGAAGGAGCCGGTATGCTGAAGGTTTTCACACTTGAAATAAAGTGGCACCCCCAGACTTTTGGAATAATAGGGGGAGTGAATCAGCTCTGTCCAGCGCACCTGGCCGGTAAGGTTTTCCGCAGCAAGCTCGATCTGTTGGCGTGTCAGCATGCCTCACCTCCAAGTCTTATTAATTCAGAAGCTACAAGCTTAGCACAGGTTTTTATTCCCGCATGCCTGGACAACAGACCGTACTTGAAGACAATTATTCAGTTTCCCTTGCCAGCGGCTCGGGAAGTGATACAGTCACTTTAAGGGGCAACGGGCAACAGGAAGGGAGGGGTACCTCTATGAAAGGTATTGCATGCGGAATTGCACTGACCCTTTTATTGTTGATAACCGCCTGTGCGACGAGTCAGGAGCAAACCAAGCTGACCGCCCTCTATGCTGAGTTCGATCAACACTGCCGTGAACACGCCCGTGACATGACTGCAGAAGTGGACGAGCAGGAGCGTTATGAAGAGTGCATGATGACTGCAGAAGTGGACGAGCAGGAGCGTTATGAAGAGTGCATGGCGTACTTTATCAATACCGATGCCGATAGTCCGCTTGCCGAAACAGATCCACATTTGAGCAAGGCCCAATAATCACAATTGTCAGCCCTTGCCCCTTTGAGCTAACCAGCCCCATAGCCCAGCTGTGCTAAACATCTCCGAATCATTAATCAATCCATTTGTGCTATAGTCCATTTTTTCTGCAGCTGAAGGCAAATACGTAAAAGGAGTCTGCGTGATGGCTGACATTCCTGAGGAACCGATCATCCCCCGGCTAATGGCCAGCAACGCCCTGCGCGCCAACCTGTCCAAGCACATGACCCTGAACAAGATGGCCGACTCCAAGGCCTCGATGATCATGACCGCTTCATCCCTTGTGATCACCATCACCCTCACCCAGTACGACAAGCTGCATCTGCCGACCACCCTGCTGCTGGCCGGCTCGGGATTGCTGGCGGTGGTCTTTTCGATTCTGGCGATCATTCCGCCGTTGCATGTCAGCGATCACACCAACCTGTTCTACTTCCGTTCTTTTGCTGATCTGTCCGAGGATGAATTTAAACACCGCTTCAAAGAGACGATTACCGACAGAGACAAACTCTATGATGCCTACCTGCACGAAATCTATTATCTTGGCACCCATCGGCTGACCCGAAAATACGGGCTGATCCGCAACGGCCTTTGGGCGCTGCTTTTCGGCCTGTTGGGGGCGACCATATCGGCGATTGTACACCGGGTGCCACTCTAGCCGACCTCCCCCTCAGAACTCCTCCGAAACTTCGGCCTTATCCCGGGTAGAACGACGGCAGTTCCCGCACCGGTTTCGCGGCCCGCTGCCGCTCGACCTGCATGACGGCATTCCGCAGAGTTTCAGCATCCCAGTCACCGGCCGAGCGGCTGTAACAACAACGACTGAAGGCTTCCAGCTGCTGCGCCAGGGGATCGCCACACAGCTCCGCCAGCTGTTCCAGATTGACCGGGCGTGCCACAGGATCGAGCGCCTCCCCCCAGGCCAACAGCGCGGCACGCACCTGCACAGGGTCCCTTTCTGGCAAAACCCGGAACAGATCCCGTCGGGCCGCCTTCAAACAGGGCTGCGTCTGTTGTTCAGTCGCCGCCACCCTCTCCGCCCGACGCTGGACGGCATAAACCCGCAGCAGCAATACCAAGGTCAGCAACCAACCGAGACCCAGCGCCAGGCTCAGCCAGGGCCAGAAGCGGGCACTGTCATCAACCGGTGCCAACGGAACACCAACCGGGGCAGTTTCTGCAGGCACCTCCATCTGCGGTTGAACCGGAGGCGGAATAACGACGGCAGGCTGCTCGGCGGCGGCGAGCACTTCAACTTCTACCTCCGGCAGTCGGGCCTGCCGCCAGCGCTCAGCCGTCAGGTCCCACCATTCGATACTGATTTCCGGCAGGCGGAAGCGCCCCGGTCGGGTCGGCACCAGCGCCAGTTTCTGCTCCAGCGATCCGACAATCCCCTGCGCACCGATCTGCTCATGCCGGTTCGGTTGATCCGGGTAACTCTTGAACTCCGCGGGCACCGACAGTTCAAGCTGCGGCAATTGCGCTGCCGGTAACCCAACAGCCTGCAGAGTCAAGGTCCGGGTGGCCGGTTCGCCGACGGTCAGCTGCGGCGGGCGGGACTGCCAATCGTCCGTCAGCCGCAATTCTGTGGCCGGCAGCCAGGAGCGACCGGCGGCATCCTCCGCCGGTAACACTTCGAGGCTGAGTTCTTCAGAGCGTCTGCGCAACTGCCGGGACTCGCGTCCGAAAGGATCGAAGGATCTGCGTCCGCCGGCGCTGACCTGCGCATCGAGGCGCAGTGGCGGGATAGTCAATGTCCCGCTCTGCTGGGGGAAGATGGCGTATAGCCGCTCGATCGCACGATACAGCACCCCGTCGCGCCGGGTTTCGTACTGCCGGTCTTCGCCGAGCTGCTGCACCACCGCCTCGACCCCGGTCGGCTGCGGATCGCCAATTGCGGCCTGCAGAATATTAAGCCGGGTCAAGATCCGCACCCTGTAGAGCAGCTGCGCCTGAACGTACACCCGCTCCGGCTCGGCGCTGACTTCAAGCAGCAGATCCTGGCCGCCAGCCATCGAACCCTGTTTCTGTCCGCCCGGCAACACCTCAATCGCCACCGAATCGCTGCATTCGCCGTCGATACAGAGCGGCGGAATCTGTTTGCGTCCGGCGCCACGCGGCAGCAGGGCGATCCTCCAGCTGGCGGTCCGGTTGATCTCGCCGTTGACGATCTGAATCTGCGACGACTGGGACCGGCCGAGCACCTCGAAGTCCCGCTCCAGCACGCTCAAGTCGGGCTCGCCATCAACGCTGCCGATCACCCGTAACTCCAGGGTGAAACTCTCCTCCAAACCGACCCGGGTTCGATCCGGGATCGCTTTCAGCTCCGCTGCCTGCGACGCCACAACGGAAACCGCCAGGACCAGCAACAGACATAATTTCAACCCACGCATTACCATTGTTTGCCACTCTCTGAGCGTCGCTCACGCTGACGGTATTGATAAAGAAACTTCCGCCGCAGCAGTCCGCCGGGATCGTCCGGAATCCGCTGCAGCCATTGCTGGGTGGCGCGCTCTTCCTCGCTGAGCGGCTCAGACTCCGTGTGCTGTGCCGCCTGTTGCTGCTTGGCTTTTTCCTGCTCAGCTTCCGCTTCCGACTCCGATTGAGCTTCCGCTTCCTGACGTTCCTGCTCACCCGATTCCTCGGCCTGCTGCTGTTCCTTTTCGGAAGAGTCTTCCGCTGGAGACTGCGGCGCCTCGGCCGAATCCTGCTGCTGTTGCTCTCCATCAGCGGATTCGCTTCGCTCCTGTTGTGGGTCTTGGGATTGCTGCCGGTTCTGCTCGCTTCCTTCCGAACTGGCATCATCCTGCTCAGAAGAATCGCCCTGCTGCGACTGCGGATCCTGCTCTTGCTCTTTGAGTGTCTCCTCGATCAGCCGCTTATTCTCGCTGGCATCCTCGTCATCCGGATTGAGTTTCAGAGCTTGTTTATATGCGTTCAGAGCTTCGGCCAAACGCCCGCTTTTCGCCAAGGCATTACCGAGGTTGTAATAATCGTCCGCCGTCTCCGGCGCTTCGAGCAACTTAACCGCTCCGGCGTACTCTCCAGCCCGGTAGGCGGCGCTGGCTTGCCAGCGATGATCTTCAAACCGCTGTTGCGCAGCTTGGTAATCCTGTTGCTCGAACGCCTGCGCCCCCTGCTGATCGGGCCGCGTCCAGAGCTGCTGCCAGTCAAACGCCTGAACCGGCGCGGGCAGCAGCCAGAAAAAAACGATGACTGTCAGCCAGCCGCGCCGAAAGGCACAGGCCGCCAACAGAGCCAACGGCCAGAGCAGCCAGACGCCCTCCTCGCGCCAACGGTCACCGACCTGCTCGCTCTGCCGCCGTTCCTTGTCGAGCCGGTCCTGCAACGGCCGACTGAGCAATTGTCGGATATCCCGATCATCGACCCGCAGGGTCTGGTATTTTCCTCCACCGGCCTGCGCCAGCTGTTGCAAACCGGTCGGTTTAAGCTGCGGCAAGACCAGCTGCCCGGTTTCATCCTTAAAAAACCCGCCGTCCCGCAACGGAATCGGTGCGCCTTCTGCGGTGCCAACACCGAGGACGGAGAGACGATAGCCGTTTCGCCGCAGTTCTTCAACCGCCGTCATGGCACTCTCGGGCTGGTCTTCATCGGTCACCAGCAGCAGATCGCCTTCAGCCATTCCGGCCTGCTGTAACAGCTCCCGGCCGCGCGCGATAGCCAGCTCCGGCCGACTGCCGAAAACCGGCATCAACCCCGGCTCCAGACTGTCGAGCAGGGCGGCGATAGTCTTGGCGTCGTCGGTCAGCGGCGTCACCGTAAAGGCGTCACCGGCAAAGACCACCAGCGCAGTCTGCCCCTCGCGACGCTGCCGCAGGATATCGGCGATCTTCAATCGCGCCCGTGTCAGTCGATTCGGTTTGAGATCTTCGGCCAACATCGAGGCGGAGAGATCGTAGAGCAGCACCAGGGCCGACTGCTGGCGAAACAGCGGCTGCGGCTGCCGCTCCCAGACCGGTCCGGCCAGAGCTGTGACTGCCAGCAGCAGGGCGAGCAGAATCAGCGCCAGCGGCCAGTTGCCGCGCCGTTGCGAGCGCCCCAGCAGCAGGTAAGGGAGCAGTTGCGGATCACAGACCGACTGCCAGCTGCGGCTGCGCAGCTGCCCTCTCCAAAACCAGAGCAGCAGCAACGCCAGCGGCAACAGCAGCCAGAACCAAGCGGGACGCAGGAAATGGAATTCGTTCATCGCCACCCCCAGCGCTGGCGCGCCTGATCGACCAAGCCGAGCAGCAGGGCGCCGAACAGCGCAATTCCGAGCGGCCAATAGTAGAG
>CALZHQ010000065.1 GCA_945787295.1 uncultured Desulfuromonadales bacterium | reverse complement strand
ATGGCTAACACCGTTTGCGGGCTGGGGAAAATCTATCCCCGCGCAATCGCCTACGCAGAAAACCTTATAGAAGATAAAAGTAGATGGGGCAGGATAGTAACTACCCTAACAGAAGGCAGCTCTGAGAACCTGACAGATGTTAACGACCTCAAACAAGAGCTTAATCAGAGAGATTCCATCAACTGGCGTCAATTGGTAACTGCTTTGATGGGCGACAGCGCTGATGACATTGCAGGAATCAAGATCGTCAAACAAGAAATAGAAAAAATGATAGCTGTTCCAAGTTCATTTTATGAGCACCTCGTCCTCTGCGAAACCTGGCTATCTATTTATGCAAAACACCCACATGGAGGCATACGCAAGAGAGCTGGCCGCCCTACGAAGAAAGGTCTGTGACACAGACGAGACAATAAGAATGAGCACAATTGTATTGGGATGTATCAAATTATACTATTTTGGGACACTCACGGGACAGTGAGATCCTCCGAACATCAATATTTGAGCTACTGAAAAAAGAAAAAGGGCTTCAGGATATAATCATAACCACCTGAAACCCTTATTCTTTTAATGGTACCCGGGACGAGAATCGAACTCGTACAGGATTGCTCCCGAGGGATTTTAAGTCCCTTGCGTCTACCAGTTCCGCCACCCGGGCATGGTGACCTATCTTAGTGAATCTGGCTCGGCTGTCAACCGCTAATCAACCCGGTTTGCCTGCTGATTCTTGCCGGGGTAAAAATCGAGTGGCGGTTCGCATTCGAGCAGCTGATGTTTTACGCACAGCCGAAAGAACAACTTTAATCCTTCCAGATGCTCCTGCTCTAGGCGGTAGTCGATGCTGCGCCAATACTCGATGATCTGCTCTGCTGCCAGCTGCTCTGAAGCGTATTCCGCGGCAATGCCTGACGGGTTTGCGAGGACATTGTCGAGGGAGCTCTGCAGCCGCTCTCCCAGTTGCGAGAGCTCGGCGGAAAATGGCGACAATGCGGCCCGGCGGATCATCCAGAGTGCAAAGACAAAGGGCAACCCGGTCTGCTGTTGCCAGATTTCGCCCAGATCGTATTTGCGCATCCCCTGCGGCGGTTGCAGCCCCAGCTTTAGTGCCCGGTCGCCGATGAGCAGCGCGGGTTGGCCGGCGGCAATCACCTCTTCGATCGGCCGCTCGGGGACTTCATCAGAAAAATTTCTGAGCCCGTAAAACTCGCGCAGGATGATCCGCAGGAGGTTGATTGATGTAGCGGACTCGCCGGTTATCGCAATTTTCTGCCCTTCCAGATCAGTGATAGCGGCGGGCGAGAAAAGCAGTACGCTGTGTACTTTACCGTTCGAAGAGATCGAATGGCCGGGGAGCAGCAGGTAGTTCTGCCAGTGACGGGCATATTCGAAGGAGGAGGAGGGGCTGACGTCGAGTTGCCCCTGCTGGAGCAGGCGATTCAGCTCCGCCGGCACGCCGGAGACGAGTTGTCCGCTGAAGCCTGCGGCGAACAGGCCGTGAAAGAACGGCACACAATTCAGATAGTGGATATGACCGATGGTCAATTTTGCCATACCAGGCTCAACCCTGAGGAGGAAACAGGACAGGCGGGGACCAGCCCCGCCTGTCAGCTGCGCTTTTTGCTTTTTCTGGACCTAGAGCTTGACCCGCTCCAGGAAGTTAGTATCGAAGTTGCCGTCGATAAAATCCTTGTTGGCCATCATCTTCTGATGGAAGGGGATGGTGGTCTTGATCCCTTCGATGATGTATTCATCGAGGGCGCAGGCCATCCGCTTGATCGCCTCATCACGGGTTTCGGCATGGACGATCAGCTTGCCGATCATCGAATCGTAGTGCGGCAGCACCGTATATTCATGATAGAGGGCGCTCTCAACCCGCACTCCCATGCCGCCTGGGGTATGGTACCCGGTGATCTTGCCCGGGAACGGGGTAAATTTGACCGGGTCTTCGGCGTTGATCCGGCATTCGATGGAGTGCCCACTGATCTTGATGTCGGACTGCTGGTAACGCAGCGGGATACCGGCGGCCGAGTTGATCTGCTCTTTAATGATGTCGACCCCGGTGACCATTTCGGTGACCGGATGTTCGACCTGGACGCGGGTGTTCATCTCCATGAAGTAGTAGCTGCCGTCGCTGTCGAGCAGATACTCGACGGTCCCGGCGCTGGAATAACCGACCGCCTTGGCGGCGGCGACAGCCGAAGCACCCATCTTCTCGCGAAGCTCCGGGGACAGCACCGGACAGGGGGCCTCTTCGATCAGCTTCTGATGGCGCCGCTGAATCGAGCAGTCGCGCTCGCCCAGATGGATGACGTTGCCGTGCTTGTCGCCGAGCACCTGAATTTCAACGTGCCGTGGATTTTCACAGAACTTCTCGATATAGACATCCGCCTTGCCGAATCCGGCTTGAGCCTCGGTTCGAGCGGTCGCCAGGGCATTGGGCAGCGATGCCGGCGAGTGCACAATCTTCATCCCCCGGCCGCCGCCGCCGGCCGAGGCCTTGATGATCACCGGGTAGCCGATCTCGTCTGCGATCTTTCTGGCTTCCTCGACGGACTCGATGCTCTCGTTGGTGCCGGGGAGGATCGGCACGCCCGCTTCGGTAACGGTCTGCCGGGCGGAGATCTTATCCCCCATGCGCCGCATGTTTTCCGCCGTGGGCCCGATAAAGGTAATCCCGCACTGCTCACAGATTTCGGCAAACTCGGCGTTTTCCGACAGGAACCCGTAGCCGGGGTGGATGGCATCAGCGTCAGCAATCTGGGCGGCACTGATGATCGCTTTCATGTTCAGGTAACTGGCGCTGCTGGCGGCCGGGCCGATGCAGATACTCTCATCGGCCAGACTGACGTGCAGGGCATCGCTGTCAACATCGGAATGGATCGCAACCGTTTTAATTCCGAGCTCTTTGCAGGCCCGGATGATCCGCAAGGCGATCTCACCACGATTGGCAATCAGTATTTTATGAAACATCGTCTAAGCTCCAAAACAGATCGGCTGTCGCCGGTCGGGGTTAGGAAGTCAACAAACCTGACAACCAGGATTTAGAGCCGCTCGACCAGGAAGAGAGTCTCGCCGTACTCAACCGGCGATCCATCATCCTTGACGATTTCGACGATTTTACATTTGAACTCGGCCTCGATTTCATTGAACAGCTTCATCGCCTCGACCAGGCAGAGGGGCTGACCGGCTTCGACAATATCACCAACCTCGGAAAAGGGGGCAGCATCTGGCGAAGGTTTGCGGTAAAAAGTGCCAACAATCGGGGAGGGAATCGCCTCGTATTTGTCATTGCCCGCAGCGGCAGAGACCTCTGCAGGCGCCCCGGCCGCTGCCGCAGGCGCCGCAACCGGTGCAGCGACCGGGGCGGCAGCAACTGCCGGAGCGGGTGCCGCAACGTGGACAATCTCTTTATCCTGGCCACGCTTGATATGGATTTTTTCTTCTTTGTTTTCCAGCTTGAATTCGGTGATGTCGGTTTCGGTCACCATCTTGATGAGACTTTTGAGGTCTTTGATTTCCATGTTTCTTCCTCCTGGGATGCGTTCTAAAACAAATCAGGCTGCCGGTCGGCAGCCAGGTCGTCATCGCTGCAGCGCCGATCAGGCGACCGCAAGCTGCCGAAACTGCTTGGGGATACCGGTTAATGATGCAAAGCCAGCGGCTGTCACCACAACAGTATCTTCAATTCTGACGCCACCGGTGCCGGGGATATAAATTCCAGGCTCGATGGTGATCACCATCCCCTCCTCCAGCGGTGCTTCAGTGCGCATGTTGACGGCGGGATATTCATGTATTTCCAGCCCCACGCCATGCCCCAAACCGTGCCCGAAGTACTCGCCAAAACCCTGCTCGGAGATATAATCCCTGGCGACCGCATCCAGATCGCGGATCGGCATGCCCGGAGTTATTGCGGCAAGGGCTAAATCATGAGCTTTTAGCACGATAGCAAAAATTTGTCGAAGATTTCTATCAATTTCACCCAACGCCAGGGTCACCGTTTCATCTGAGTAATAGCCGTCGACCCTGGTTCCGAAATCGATGGTGACAAGCTCCCCCGCTGCAAGCGGCTTGTCGCTGGCCACGCCGTGCGGCAAAGCACCGCGCGCTCCCGAGGCGACGATAAAATCGAAGGCATTCGCCTCACCGCCCAGCCGCTTCAGTGCAAACTCTAACTCCAGTGCCACCTGGCGCTCGCTGACACCTGGACGAATCGATGGGAGGACCTGCTCGAAGGCCTGTTGATTCAGACGGGCCGCCTGACGCAATGGGGCCAGCTCCGCCTCGGACTTCGTCGCTCGCAGTGGTTTTAACTCTTCATTCAGGGGAACCCATTCAAATCCATTTTGAGACTGCAGCAGAAGTTCATTATACACAGCAACGGTCATCGCTTCGGACTCGAAACCGACCCGTTTGGCGTTTTCTTCACGCAATACGTCGGTGATGCCGGAAAACTTGTTCTTGTAGCAAATCTTATTCTCAGCACAGACCTGAGCTTCGGCCTGAGCCTGATAGCGCGAATCGGTCAGAAAAATAGACTGCTCCGCAGTCAGGCAGAGCACTCCGTCGGTCCCGGTAAATCCACATAGATAACGGATATTTGGCAGACCCCAAAGAATCAGCGCATCAAGCTTATGATCCCGCATGAGCAAGCGGGCTTTCTCCAGCCGGCTCATGTACACGTTTAATCTCGCTCGGCCAAATGATGACAAAGCGCACGCAGTGCCAGGCTGTAGCCAAGGGCGCCGAAGCCACAGATTTGACCGATTGCCAGCGGAGCAATATAGGAATGCTGACGAAAGTTTTCCCGGGCATGAATATTTGACAGGTGGACTTCTACGACGGGCAAAGCGACACCGGCGATGGCATCTCGCAGGGCAATGCTGGTATGAGTATAGCCGCCGGGGTTAATGATGATTCCGGAAAATTTTTTCTGTCCGGCGCGATGAACCTGATCGATCAACTCTCCCTCGTGGTTCGATTGAAAGGTTTCGAGAGTCACCTTCCGTTCCGCAGCCTCCGCGCTCAGACCCTGCATGATCTGCGCAAGGGTCGCATGACCATAAATTTCCGGCTCACGGGTGCCGAGCAGGTTGAGGTTGGGTCCGTTTAGTACCAGAATTTTCATCGCTAAACCAAAGCTTCACGCAGTCGTCCGGCCTCGCGCATCAAAAGGTAGCGCCCCTGGCCGAAATTCCCATCCCGCTGGAGGGTCAATGCGACGAAATATTCATCGGTCAGGGCGTAGATAATTACATAATACTGCGCTGTCTTGATCGAGACCTCCTGAAGTTCACCAGTATTCAGAATCTCGGCGGCCTTACGTATCTCTTTGGTCACGTTCGAATATTCAATCGCCACCAGATTCAGGTCGAGACTCGTGCCTTCGTTAACATACTGATCTATGGCGATACCATCATACCCCATCAGAACCGCGCCGATCCCCCCGGAGCTGTCGGCGACAATCTTTTCAAGAATCTCCCTAAACATCCCTCCTCCTCTGCTGGATGTTTTCTAACCACCGGTTCAAGCGCTCAAGAACAACCTGATGGTTAAGAGTGGCGACCTCTGGCTCTTCTTCTGCCAGATCTACCGCAATGTTCGAGGTCGCTACGGCGTCGAATTCGTCCTCAGCGACCGCGGAGACAAGTTCTTCAGCTGCATCGTTTTGTACACTGGTTTCAACATCAACCGTTGTCTGCGCAGTATCTTTGTTTGTCTTGGGAGTCTCCTCGATAATCTCCAGAGCTGCATCCATGCCAGGAGCAGGCGGAGCTGTCAGCATTTCTTCCAGATCACGGATCTTGCGCCTTAAGGCAAGGTTATTCGGATCTTGCGCAGACAACTGTCGATACATCTCAAGAGCTTGACCTTCCAGCCCTTGTTTTAGATAGAGATCCGCCAAAGTCGCTGAAGCCAAAGCCGGGGAGGTAGAATCTGCTTCTTCCTCTGCCTCAGCATCAGGCTCAGCCTGAGATTTAGTCGTTTCAGCTTCAGTGACCACAGCTTCTGCTTCTGCTGCTGCCTCTGCTGCGGGTTCAGAAACAATCGACTCGGCAGGCGGTGATTCTTCCGGCAGCGAAAGGAGTAATTTGTTGATGACCGGATCTGCAGGGCTGTGTTTCCTGGCTTCGAGCAGCAGTTCACGCGCTCGGCTCTCGGTGCCGGTAATTATGTTCAAACGGGCATAACCCACCAAAGCCGCAAGATTAATCTCATCCAGGGCCAGGGCGCGCTCAAAATGTCGTGCCGATCCTGGATAATCCCCTTGCTGGCAGAGGATACGTGCCAGAACGATATGGGCCGGGGTGAAATCGGCATGATACTCAAGACCTGATTCTGCAACCTGCCGGGCATCATCCAGCATGCCCATTTTACGGTAGGCTTCACTCAGGGAAACAAAAATCGTTGATTTGGGATCTTTCGCCAGGATTTCGGTGTAGGCGGCAATTTTACCCAGAATTGAACTCTGCTGACTTTGTCCTGCCATAGCACCCTCTCAATGAGTCAGAACTTCGGAAAAGACTGCTGAGATATCGGAAACTTTTTTCAAGACGACCTCGCCGATGCCTTGATTCAAAACCAGCGACAAGGTGCCTTGGTTAACTTTTTTATCACGCTGCATGGCAGCAAGATAGTCTTTCAGGGGAAATTCAGGTGGTTCAGTTGGTAGCTTAAAAGCCTGAAGCAATTGTGTGATTCTTTGCACATCGTCCAGCGAGCACATACCTTGGCTTTGCGAAATTTTTGCGGCAACCACCATGCCGACGGCAACCGCTTCGCCATGCTTCCACTCACCATAGCCAGCCAATGCCTCGATGGCGTGTCCGAAAGTATGACCATAATTGAGAAACGCCCTTATGGAGCCCTCTTTCTCGTCAACTTCTACAATATCCGATTTGATTTGACAAGATCTCTTTATCGCTGAAATCAGAGCTTTTTTGTTCAGTTTTGCCAACTCTGAAACGTTTTTTTCCAGCCAGCAGAAAAAATCATAATCGCGGATGACACCATACTTGACAACTTCGGCAAAACCGGCCGCAACTTCACGGGCTTCAAGCGTATCCAGCGTCTCAACGTCGATCAACACAAGCGATGGCTGATAAAAAGCTCCGATGAGATTCTTTCCCAGCGGATGGTTGACAGCTGTTTTTCCTCCGACCGAACTGTCTACCTGGGCCAGCAGAGTTGTGGGAACCTGGACAAAAGGTACACCGCGCAAAAAAGTCGCCGCCGCAAAACCAACCACATCACCGATCACGCCGCCGCCGAGTGCCAGCAGGCCTGAGCCGCGATCAAAATTCGCTTCAATCAGGGCATCGTATATCAGTTCAAGCGTCTTGAGGGTCTTGTATTCTTCTCCGTCCGGCAAATTGATTTCAAGAAGGGAAAAACCTGCTGATTCGAGAACGGATTTGACCTGCTGGCCATAAAGTTTGGAAATCTTCGCGTTCGAAATAACCGCGAGACGACGTGGAAAGTTGAGCCGAACCAACTGCTGCCCAAGTTCCGCGAGGTTCTTTTCAGCAATTAAAATGGAGTAGCTGCGGTCATCAAGAGGAACAATTATTTTTTCCATGGCTGTACCATCACGCCCGGCGAGAAAAAAAAAGGGCAGGTCTCCCTGCCCTTTTTTTCGTGGTAAAGATCCGTTTACTCCCCCTGGATAATTCGTGGAGTGATAAACACCAGAAGCTCATCCTTGACTGTCTGCGTCTTGGTCGATTTGAAAATATGGCCGAGAATCGGGATATGCATCAAAACAGGGATCCCCTCTTCTGACTCTTGATTATTCTCGACAAAGATACCACCGATAACGGTCGTTTCACCATCTTTGATCAAGACCTTGGTCTCAGCCTTTTTGGTGTCGATACTCGGGGCTGTCGCGCCCGCGGTTAACGAAGGGGAATCGTTCGTCGCCAGAATTTCCAGGATGATGGAATTGTCCGGGTTGATGACCGGAGTGACTTCAAGCTTCAACTCGGCATTAACAAATTCGGTTTTCGGACCATCCGCGCCTGAGGTCTGATAGGGAATCGAGGTCCCCTGGCTGATGAGCGCCTTTTCGCCATTCAAGGTTGTCACACGGGGAGTGGAGATGACTTTACCATTCCCGTCAGATTCCAGTGCAGAGATCTGTAAATCTAGGATAAAATCGTCAATGAGCGCCCGTCCAATGCGCATCTGATGTGCAAGGCCGGGTGTCGCGATATAAGAACCAAGATCTTCACTCGTTACATCAACCAGGAAGCCTCCGCCACCGCCGGTAATCGCCTGCCAGCTTGGTGTACCTCCTGGATCTTCAGAACTTGAAATCACCCAGTTGACGCCCAAGTCACGTGAATAATTGGAATTAACCTGCACAATGCGCGCTTCAATCATGACCTGCCGCTCAGGTGTATCAAGAATATTGATCAGCTCTTTCGCTTTCTCAATTCTTGCGGGCACATCGGTGATAATGAGCAGCTTGTTGCGGCTGTCCTCGGTGATACTGCCCCGTTCGCTGAGAATTTCTTTCGTCGGGCCGGCAACACTGCCCAGATCCGCATAGCTCACCGTCACCACTTCAGTGGTAAGCGGCTCCAGCTTTTCCTGCGAGCGGACAGCTGTAAGCTCGGCTTCTTTCATCGTCCGGATTTTGTCTTTCGGCAGCACGCGAACGACATTGCCTTCCTGCAGCATCCCCAATCCGGTAATGTCCAGAATCAAAGATAAAGCCTGATCCCAGGGGACATCAATCAACCGCAGAGTCACATTCCCCTTCACATCATCAGAGGCGATGATATTGAGTTCACTCACTTCCGCGATCAGCTGCAGGATATTTCGAACGTCGGCACTATCAAAAACCAGGGTAATCTTTTCACCTGTATAGACGTTGGTATCAGAACCGATCTGCTCTATCATCGCTGCGGTGGGGGCGGCGAATGAAGGACCGGTCGCAGGCGGAGCCAGACGGCTCTGCCCCACAGTGCTTGTCACTTGCCCCTGGCTTAAACCGTCCACAGGAACAGGCATGATTTCTGACTCCTGCGGTGCCGCAACCGCATATCGGCCATCGTTGACCGTGAAGAGATAACCCGCAGAAACCTTCTTCAACTCATAGGGAACATTCCCCTTGAGGATGACAGAAAAACGAACTTGCGGCTTTTCAGCGAGATTAATCAAATAGGGAGTGACCGAATAAATAGCACTCGGGAAGGCAAGCGTATCAAAAACGCGCCTTAAGGCCCTGGGGATCGTCGCGTCCTTGAGCGTAAACTGAATCTTGTCCCCAAACGCTTCGGGCTGGGTCGCTTCTATAGCCCCATCAGTACTTATAAGGAATTGAGACTTTCCTGCTTCCGTAGAGAAATCAATGGCAGTCACCCGACCAAAACCGGCGATCTTCGCCTCAGAGCGTGCCTGCCGGGCGATAGAACTTGGTGCCTGCCAGGAAACCACAACCTGATTGTCTTTGACATTGACATTGAAGGTTGGATAGTCATTTCCGGCAACATCAAAGACAAAGCGGGTTTTATCCTCGTATGGCCCGACCCGCAGCCCCCTGAATCCATCGGCGAGATCAAAACTTTGCGGATGATTTCCAGGCATGACACCGTATAAATCAACCACGAGTCGCTTGGGGGAATCCAGCGTGAAATATCGGACCTTGCCAACTCCGGAGCTGCCTGCAAGATCGACACGCTGACGACCGATGTTGACGGTGGACAGTGATGCAATGTCATTCGCTGCAGACGTTGCGAGGGCTTGTTGGTTCTGAGATGTTGCCTCGCTGTTTTCCACCGCTAATACTGGTAAAATGGGCAACGAACAAAAGAACAACAATATACTGAGGAGCATTACATGCTTTCTCATATGGATTCCCCTAAAACTATGCGTTAAAAACAATCGCTCAGAATGGTTTTTGCTCTGGCATACGAATTAACTTATTTTCCTTTTTCTCTGCACCTGTGAAATTATCATAATCTACTTCTTCTACGTTTATCCCGGCACGGTTTATTTCGGTAATCACTCCAGAGCGTTTTCCAATTTTTATTCCCGGAGATACGATATAGGTTTTACCGTCAGGAGCGCTGAGCATAGCCTTCGGTGCGCCCTTGCCGATCAGTACAGCCTGAAGACGAAACTGGCCCAATTCAAATTTTTGTATCGGAGTCAGCTGTTCTTCAGGAATTCTTTTTCGCCCTTCCCGCTCCCGGTTGAGCAAAGACTGAAAAGGATCTCTCTTGCCGACCGGACTATAGGTATAATCTGAACCGGTGCTGTCTTGTTGCGAATATGCTGGCGCGGCAACAACACAAGCTGCAGTGATAACAACGGCATAAGCGAATACTTTCAACCAAAACAGGCGGCGATTTTTCATTTTCGTTTCCCACCTTTCTTCGGCTGGTCGGTCGCACCCTCTACGAACCGGTAAGTAATCGCACGACAGTCGACATTCAGAACCGTGCGACCTTCGGCCTCCTTGGCGCCACCGATTTTAAGATCCTTAATATTCACAATTCGGGTCATTTTTCCGACGGCGTCAAAGAACAAGGCAACGTCATGAAATGATCCCGCCAGTTTCAGCTCGACAGGCACCTCAGCGTAAAAGCCTTGAGGAGATTCTCCTTGCGGCTTGAACCTGAGAACATCCAGCCCCTGACCTCTGGCCAGATCAGCAATATTGGACAAGAGACTCGGAATCTCTTTTTGATCGGGCAATTCATCCAACGCACTCGCCAATTTTTCCTGTAGCTGTTCATACTCAGCTCTATAAATCGGCAGGTTCTTGGCAATGTTCCGGTTTTTATTCAACTGGGTTTGAACAGATTCTTTTCGGCCTTTGGTTTTTTCAAATTCGTCCAGCTGGCCTTGATAGATCAAAAAGTAAAATGCTGCAGCCAGCCCGCCAACGAGAACCAGGAGCATCAGAACTCTCTGATATGCTGGCAGGTTTAGAACTTTTTCGACTCTTGCATCCATGATTAGGAACCCCGAATCGCTATTTTTTCGGCTTATCTGCCTGACAGCTCAAAGAAAACTTCTGCATCTTCACACCACCGAGCGTCGCCTGCTCGGTAATCCCAAGCTCAACATTTTTATAGTAGGGAGAATTCCCCAGATTGCGCATAAATTCTGCAACGATATTCTCACTGGCCCCGAATCCGGCAATCTGAACTCGTCCACCGCCTTCGGAAAAACTGGTCAGCCAGAGCTTATCCGGCAGAGACAGACTTAATTCATCAAGAGAGCGAACCGGCCCGGTTTTGCCATCCTTAAGATTATTGAGAATATCGAGCTTCTGATTTAATTCGGCCTTACGCTTTTCGATATCTCGAACTTCGCCGATCTGTTTTTTCAGTGCATTATTCTCCGATTCGAGAGCGGCAATTTCCTGCAGGATCTGCTTATTTGCCTGATCCTGCTGAAAAAACAGGGCACCACAGCCGAGCGCCGCCAAGACCAGGCAAAGAAGTAATATCGACACCTGGGATCGGAGCTTCTCTTTACGTTGAGCCGCTCGTATCGGAAGCAGGTTTATGCGTATCATTTATCACCCACCTTCCTCATCGCAAGGCCGACGGCAACTGAGAACATCGGACCTATTGAATTGAGGTATTCTTGATCAAATTCTTTGTCGTTAATTACGAGGTTGCGAAATGGGTTTACCACTTCAGCAGGGATCCCCAGGCGACTCTCCAGAGCCTCCTTGACCTTATCGGAACTTGATACCCCACCTGCCAGATAAACCTTCGTGACCCGGTCCTCGCTTGAAGTCGCCGTGAAAAAGTCAAGAGACCGCTGTACCTCCTGGACTAAGTTTTCGACCGCGTCGGCCAGAACCTCATCGACCGAATCGGGTGAGACGTCGGAAATTTCGCGATCACCCAGCTTTGCTCGTTCTGCCTCTTCGCTGCTGACCCCCAAACGTTTCTGCAATTCTTCACTGAGAAGATTGCCGCCAGCCTGAATGTCGCGGGTAAAAACAGACATATCACCCTTCAGCACATTTACGCTTGTGGCACTTGCCCCGAGGTCGATCAGGGCGATGACTTCATCTTCGACGAAACCGTAGTTGTAATCGAACATGTTCTCGACCGCGAAGCAGTCAATGTCCATAACAACCGGCTCTAAGCCAGCTTCCGTGAAAACAGCCACAAAATCGTCAACAAAATCTTTTTTCGCTGCGACCAGCATCACATTCATTTGTGATGGGTCTTTCGGATCGGGACCGATAATCTGAAAATCGATATTCACTTCAGAAACATCGAACGGAATGTATTGCTCGGCCTCCCATTGGATCGAAGACTCCAGCTCAGCTTCGGTCATGATTGGAAGGGTAATCTTTCGAATAATGACCGAGTGCCCTGAAACGGATGTCGCGATCCGTTTCCCCTTCACCTTCATACCAGAGATAAGGTTATTGATCGAATCGACGATCGCAGTCGAATCCATAATGGTATTATCGACAATGGTCTCAGCCGCCAAGGGCATGATCCCAATGTTTACCAACTGATAATTGCCACGAGATTCGCGCAATCGGGCAAGCTTAACAGCGCTTGACCCAACATCTATACCGATTATTTCTTTTTTCGAGGCGAACATTGCCAATCCACGCGATAGAGTGTGACGTTAATTGTCGATTAAGCCTGCAGAGCGAGAAACAAAAGATTATGAATCAGGAAACACTTTCCCTTTATCAGACAACTTAAAATCTAAAGCCAATAATATTTTACGCATGGTTTCCATGCGGCACGGGAAACCACGCTCAATACGGGTAATTGTCAAGGGGGAAACATCAGCTTTGCGAGCCAACTCAGCCTTGCTCATGAGCAACGACTCGCGAATTTCTCTGACATGATTCTGCTGCATGCACCTGGCCTCTAAAAATAGCAATATCATCCAAATTGAGCATAATTATAGGTCAGTGTGCATTATTGTCAAGAAATTTAAAAAATAACCAATAATTGTTCCACCCGCGACTCTTTAATTAACTCAGCAGGTTAAGATACCAGGCCAACAGATCCCGGCCCCAGAACAAGTGGATCAACGCAGCTGATGCCAAAAAAGGGCCAAAGGGAAGTGCAAGTTTTGCATCCTGCCTTTGCACAAGCATCACCGGAACACCTACCAGCGTGCCGAGCAGGGAAGCAATAAAAACGATTGGAAATACTGCTTTCCAGCCCAGAAATGCCCCAAGCATGGCGAGCAGTTTGATATCACCGCCGCCCATCCCCTCCCGTTTAGCTAGCAACTCATATGCCAGAGCGATAGCATAAAGAATGCCTCCCCCCAACAGCAGGCCCAGAAGCGAATCGAGCCAACCGATCCAGGGAATAAAAAAGGAGAAAACAAAACCGATCACAATCCCGGGCAGGCTGATGACATCGGGAATAATTTGATGGTCGAGATCGATGAAACTGATGGTCACCAACGCTGCGGCGAAGACCCAGTACACTAAAGTCGCCGGGTGAAAGCCAAAAGAATACAGGACCAGGCTAAAGAGCAGACCGGTCAAGGCTTCAACCAAGGGATAACGGGGAGAGATTAACACACCACAATAAGCGCACCTTCCCCTCAAGGCGACCCAACTCAAAATCGGAAGGTTTTGGTAAAACTTAATTGTCGTTTTGCAGAATGGGCAGCGCGAGCGAGGTGCGACGACCGACAAGCCTTCCGGAATCCTGTAAATACAGACATTCAGGAAAGAGCCGATAATGCTTCCAAGAACAAACGCCATCAAGAGCAGTGCGGTCACACGAATTCTCCACTAAAGTTGTTGAGCGTACTTCCAGAGCAGCCTTAATTCGGCCAACACCTCATCAGGTGAAATGGATTTCATGCAGGATACATAATTGTGACATTGAGGGATATTGCCAAAAGTACTGCATGGGCTGCAAGATTCGTTACCCTGCAACGTCCGTCCGACAGTAGCGGGCGCGCCCCACTTTTTCGCACTGCTTGGCCCAAACAGGCCCAGCACCGATGTGTTCAGGCCGACAGCCATGTGAAGCAGGCCGGAATCGTTGCTGAGCAGCACGGATGCCTGGCTGACAATCGCGGCGCTCTCCAACAGGCTCAATTCTCCAGCCAACGAAAGACCGTCACCGGCGCGGGCGACCTGATTACTGAAGTCACGGTCATCGGGACCTCCAACAACAACCAGCGGAAATCCCTCTTTAGCCAGTTGTGTAGCGACGGCACAGAATTTTTCCACCGGCCAGCCTTTCTGCTCCAGGCTGCCACCGGGGAAGATTGCCAGATAAGGCCGATCGGCATATGCTCCCAAGCTTTTTCGGGCGCCCGCCACTGCTTCCGAGGGCAGAGTGAGGAACGGCAGGCTAAACTCATCCGGTGGGCAGAGACCAACCTCCCGGGCAAGATCAAGGAAGGCGGTGACTTCATAAATGCCCCCGCGGTAATCGACCGGATGAGTGAACATTCTCCGGCGGACGTTGGTGGCGAACCCGACTTTCTGTCTTGAACGGACCAGTCGCGTAACGAGCGCCGAGAGACAATACCACTGCTCGGTATCGATCACCAGGTCATAAGATTGCGCCAGAACGCTCAAAAGTTCTGCAGGATGATCATAGCGATAGACCCGCCGGAGACCAGGCACCATCCAAAACACCTTGTGGTTTCTTGTTTCTGAGAGCACATCCAGCCGCAATTGCGGCCAGTGCTGAAGCAGCTCCTTCAGCAGCGGCACCAGCAGAACTGCATCGCCAATCCCGCCGGGCCGGATGACCAGAACGCTCCGAGGAGATTCCACTGTTCTTGGTCTCGGTGAAGGGAGCAGCGTCGCCAGCCCGCGCCCGAGCCATCTGTCAGCCCATTTCAAAAGCTGTATCTGACGCAATTAGGCACCCTCACCAAGGACTTGCCGACAACGGGACAGGACCCGGTCGTAAAAACTCTTATAGGAATAAACTTCCCAGTCCGAGCCAAACATGAAATGCTCGATGTTCTCCAACATCGCGCGACTGAACGCCTCGCGATTGTGCAGATGGTCAAGGTCCAGGGGGAGACTGGTGGCGGCCACCTGTTCTAGCGTGAGCGCGGGATCCCCCTGGTAGAAAGTGACGCATCCACACCGAAGGCTGCCGAAAAGCTTTTCCGAATGGTAACCGCTGGTCAGACTGTTCTCGCAGACAATCCGGTAGCGATATTGTCGCGACGTTTCAACCTCGGATGCCGCATACCCCTGCCAGTTAGGCAACGGCCAGGGTTCCCGACTGTAGATATCCAGTGGCAACCCGGCTTCAACAAACTGACCTGCCAGCTCGATGCGCTCCGGTAGAGGTCGCCCGATCCAGCAAATACGGTCGGCTCTCTTTGCCCATCCATCGAGCTGCGGATCCAACCACTCGAGGGCAAAATAAAGCCGGTCAAGCTCATTTCCCGGGGCGACGGCCAGGGTCCTGTGCCGATCAGCATACCGATAGGCACATGCCGCGAACTCCCTTGCCTCGCCGATCAAGCTGATATAAGGGCGGTGAGACCAACGCCGAAGCTGATGATAAAACCATCTTTGCGGGGTGCAGTTGCCGGTCATCTCTTTATACAGCAGGATGTCGGACTTCTGTGAATCATCCCCCCAGCACACGCCCCTCTCCTCGAGGTATTCGGCAACTGTCGTGCCGAACCGGTCGATACGTCGTGAGAAAGAGGGGCTAAGGTCCCAGATCGGTGTCGCGATCTCACGGATGATCATTGATCCGAGCTCTGCGTACTCTGTGCCAGACAGTCTTCGTACAGCGCCAGATGACACCGAGCAACCTTATCCAGAGCGAAGTGAGACGCAATCTTGCGACAGGCTGACTCGATATGTTGCTGCCGCAGAGCGCCCCCCTCCAAGGCCCACATGAGCCCTTCGGCGAGGCTGTCCGGCTGATAAGGCCTGGCAAGGAAGCCATTTTCGCCATGATCGATCATCTCGGGGAGCCCACCCACCTCAAACCCTGAGCAAACTGTCCCGCAAGCCATCGACTCCAGAACCACGTTGGAGAAGCTCTCCGACCGCGAGGGGACGACCGTCACATCAGCAGCACTGTACAGCGCCCGCAAACGACTGTCATCGGTGATCAGCCCCAGAGAGGTATGCGGAACCGAAAACAACTCCGGCGGGACAGGTCCGCCACCGCCGAACAGTACAACCTCGATTTTCTTGTCAGGAACCCGCGCTGTCACGATTCGCAACGCATCGGCCAAAAGGTCGGCGCCCTTGTTGTGATCTGTCACCCCCCCAATGGCGCCGAACAAGACCACGAAGCTATCGGTAGGCAGCCCCAGAAAGGTCCGCGCCTCGATCTGATTCATCGGCTGAAAAATCTGCGTATCGACCGCATTGGGGATGACCTCAATCGGCA
>CALZHQ010000064.1 GCA_945787295.1 uncultured Desulfuromonadales bacterium | reverse complement strand
CTTTGCCTCGGGGCCAGTGCCCGTCAGGCCAGTTTGCCGGCCGTACGAAGTGCCTTTAATGCGGCCTTGATACCATCGATCAATGCCATGGCCGCAATGGGGATTGTGTTTCTGCCGGGGATGATGACAGGGCAGATTCTTTCCGGTACCGAGCCGATCATTGCCGTAAAATATCAGCTGGCGATCATGTGCGTTATCACCGGCAGTGTCGCAGTGACTTCGTTTTTAATCCTGCATCAGGGCTATCGCAGTTTCTTTACCAGGTACGATCAGCTGCGGTTGCCTGAAGTGCGACGGTAATTAAGGCCTGCCGACTTGGAAGTCCTTTGGCGGAGCTCTGTTAAAAACGGCTGTAGCCGCGTTTTTTCCGTGAAATTTTACCGGCCAGCCAGCCGCCGAAGAAAACCCCGCCACCGGCCAGAAACCACTGAATCATATTGGAACGGTGAAAATCCTTGTTCTCTTCCTGAAGAACTTTCAGCTCACTGGAGATCAGACTATTCTCTTCCAGCAGTTGATCGCGCTCGGTGGTCAGGTTGACAACATTTTCAGAGCGTTCCTTTAATTGTTGAAAATCGCGACTCACTTTATCCAGTTGCTGTGTGGTATTTTTGAGATCACTGTTCAGTTGCTCGACAATGCCCTGACTTGAAGTTGCCAGACCAGAGGCTTCCTGAAGCTCTTGCTGCTGCCTTTGCAGCTTTTTTTCGAGAGCCACTTTTTGTTTTTTCAGATCGGCGATCTGTTGTGTTTTCGGGATCGCTTTGGTCACATACTGCTTGAGAATATACCCTTCTGTCCCTTTAGGGGTTCTGGCTTTGACATATTCAGCGGTTTCTTCAAGAATCTCGATCGGCGAATCACTTTTCAGCGTCTCAATAATCTGGTATTGATTGCCGGCACCCGTGCGGACCGTCACAATTAACTGGTCGGAAATATAGCGCGTTTCCGCTTCTGCAATCGCAGCTGTCAGCAGGAGAAGAAGAATTGTCAGAAACGAAAAGGCAGCGTTTCTCATAGTAAACCCCCGGTCTCTTGGTCATTTAGGAATGGCAACTGTGCGATATTACAGCGCTGGGATAGAGATTTCAAGGGTTCTTGTCGCTGTGAAGAGGAAAGTGCAAAATTGCAGTTGAGGCTTGGAACGTGAATTGACGCCTGACGGGTCGTTCGGTGGCGCTTCTTGTTGGGAGGCACAGGGATAATTCTAAAGCGGCTGTCTCCCACATTGATATCCGGGCAGCGGCAGAATATAAATCATGGCGGTTCTCGGCACCGCTTGCCGAAAGGGTTGCGCCCGAATAAATTGTTTCGTTGACTGGTTTTTTAACGGCAATCGCCTGGTCTGTTGAACCGGGAACTGTTTCGATTTGATTTTGCCGTCGTGTGCTTCTTTGTCGGGGCAGTGTTTCGATCACGTCTTGTCCTGCTCCTGCCTTTTGCCCTGTCCGCATCCTGTGGCTTGCTGTCCCGCCGAGGTAGCTCACCTGCGTAATGTTCAGATGTAGTTTTTCTGCTTTCAACAGGTTTATGTTTCAGCTTAGTTTTTTTCGGTTTCTTCGGTAGCGCATTTGTCTGGCGGGTCAGGGGGACTTTGTGATGCGGGACAAAGCCGGTCTCGACTTCGCGCACCAGGGTCTGTTTGATCAAAGATTCGATAGCGGCCAGCAGTCTGGCTTCGTCGGCACTGACCAGTGAAATTGCTTCGCCCGGCAAACCGGCCCGGCCGGTGCGGCCGATACGGTGGATGTAGTCTTCGGCAACTTTCGGCAGGTCGAAATTGATCACGTGGGGCAGCTCGTTGATATCGAGACCACGCGCGGCAATGTCGGTGGCCACCAGGATACGGGTTCGGTTGGTCTTGAAATCTTTCAGCGCTCGGGTGCGTAGTCCCTGGCTCTTGTCACCGTGGATCGCAACGGCCGAAAGATTGTCGTTCTTCAGCTGGCGAACCAACGTGTCCGCGCCCTTCTTGGTCTTGGTAAAAACCAGCACCTGCGACCAGTTTTGGTTACGGACCAAGTGGCTGAGCAGCGTTGGTTTTTTACTCTTGTCGACTTCAATAACCCACTGTTTGATACTTTTAGCGGTAGAATTTCGCGGGCTGATATCGATCTGCAGTGGCTTGTTCAGCAGGGTTCTGGTCAGCCTGCGGATCTCGTCGGAAAAGGTTGCCGAAAAAAGCAGACTCTGCCGCCGCTTCGGCAGCAAGGCCATGATTTTGCCGATCTCATCGCTGAAGCCCAAGTCGAGCATACGATCGGCCTCATCCAGTACCAGGGTTTCAAGTTGGGCAAACTTGACGGCATTCTGGCTGGCCAGATCGAGCAGGCGGCCCGGCGTTGCCACCAGCAGGTCGACCCCGCCGCGTAGTTTCATCATCTGTGGATTGATCTTCACCCCGCCGTAGACCACGCACGATTTAACCGGCAGATGTTTGCTGTAGCTGGCAACGTTCTGCGCGACCTGAACGGCTAACTCACGGGTCGGCGTCAGCACCAGTACGCGGACCTGGTTCGATTTGACTTTGGGGCCTTCGCTCAGACGTTGCAGCAGCGGCAGGATGAAGCCGGCTGTTTTGCCGGTGCCGGTCTGCGCTGCGGCCATCAGGTCTTTGCCGTCAAGAACCGCGGGGATTGCCTGACGCTGGATCGGCGTCGGCTTGCTGTAGCCGCTTTCCTTGATGGCGCGGAGGAGCGGCTCGGAAAGTCCGAGGGAAGCGAATGACATGGGTGGTTTCTCTGTTCTATTGGTTGATGTTGCAGTCGTGGCTTAAATCTGCGATTTTCTCACGCGTGGCGAAATACTGCAGCTCTGCGCGCCGTTACTCAGCCAGATCTCGCCATCCTGCACCGTGCATTGCAGCTGCATGTTGCGCTCAGCCAGTTTTCCCAGCGTCTTGCTCGCCGTCTCGGGGACTTCAATGATATTGAGGTTGCCAAAACGCTGCAGCTTAGCGCTGTTTTTCTGCCACCAGAGATCGGCGCTCCGGCCACCGTAACTGTAAAGATAAACCAGTTTGGAACGATTACAGGCCTTGCGCAGCCGCCGTTCATCCGGCAGGCCGACATCGATCCACAGCTCTATCTCGTTGGTTAAGCTCATCTGCCAGAGATCCGGTTCGTCATCGGCGCACAAGCCCTTGGTGAAACAGAGCTGCTCGCCGGCATGCAGGGCAAAGGCGAGCAGCCGCACCATCATCCGCTCGTCGGTCTCTGACGGGTGTCGGGCCAGGGTCAGCAGGTGTTCGACGTAATAGTTGCGATCCATATCTGAAACCTGCAAAGTCGCTTTGAAGATAGTGGCAGTCAGGGCCATCGAGTGTCCTTAAATCATTAATAGCAAGGGTTGGCCCCTTGCAGGGCGTTGCGCAGTGCCGTTCTTGAAGCTTTATCGACGAGACTGAACAGCCGGTCAATCTCTTCTTTTTGTTTGGCTGGCCGGTGCCCCTGGGCTTTTAACAGTTTACAGTTCAGCTGATCGTTCAGGCGGAAAAATTCTCGGTAGAGCTGATCGTTATTAAGCCGACGTCGATTCTTGGCGCGATAATCGTTCTGTTCCAACCGCTCACGTCTGCCCGGCAGACCGATAATGTTTTGCGAATCTGTATAGACAGTCAGATTGCACCCCAAGGGTAGAATATCACCTAACGCCCAAAGCAGCGTCTGTAACTCAAGCTTGCTCGAAGAGGTCTGCTCAAAGCGCTGCAGCTTGACGTGCGCCTTCAGCTGCGGCGATGAAAGTCTCGCGTCAGTCACCAGCAGGTAGGCTCCGTAGCCGACCTTGGACTGGTTGTCCACGCTGCCATCAGTGAGGAGGATCAGTTCATTCAAAACTAACCGATCCTTTTTACCGCGAGGTACAGATCTTCGACCTGCTTTCTTGCCCAAGGAGTTCTACGCAGGAATTTGAGGCTCGATTTTACTGAGGGTTCGTTGTTGAAGCACCTGATGTCGATCTGTTCGCCCAATTCTTCCCAGCCGTAATAGTCGACCAGGCTGGTGACGATCTGCTCCAGGGTGATGCCGTGCAGCGGATCATTATTCTGTTGTTCACTCATCTGTCGGGATTGTCCTTATTTTGTAAGAGCTTGGCTGCCGGGGAGTGTAGTTGTGATGGCGTATATATGCAAGCGGATACGGGGGATATTTTACATCTGAGGCATTTGTTTTGTGCTCAGAATGTGTCATCCTAGTTGCGGTCAAGATAACGTACGTTTAAAAGAAGCAGCACGGCGTCAGGAGTAAACGTGAAATCATCACCACAGCTTTGTTTACTGGATGGTTCCAGTTACATCTATCGCGCCTATTACGGTATTCGCGATCTCGCCACCACTGGCGGGATGCCGACCAATGCCATCTTCGGTTTCACCCGGATGCTGCTCGACCTGCTGCGGGAGAATCGCCCCGATTACCTGGCCGTGGTCTTTGATCGCCCCCGTGAAGAGACCTTTCGGCGCGAAATCTATCCTGCATACAAGGCGAACCGGGAAGAGATGCCCGAGGATCTGGTGTTGCAGATTACTTACATCAAGCAGCTGGTGCAGGCCCTCAATATTCCTGCCCTGGACGCTCCCGGCTTCGAGGCTGATGACCTGATTGCGACTTTGGCCCGTCAGCACGCTGCTGACGGACTCGAGGTGACGGTTGTCACCGGCGACAAGGATTTGTTGCAGATTGTCACTGGGCGGATCAACTTGCTCGATACCATGAAAGACAAACGTTCCGGTCCGCAAGAGGTGCTTGAGCGCTTCGGTGTCGGCCCAGAACTGGTGCCGGATCTGCTCGGTTTGGCTGGCGATACTTCGGATAATATTCCAGGGGTTCCCGGCATCGGCGAGAAAACCGCTGCCGAGCTGATCAAACAGTTCGATTCTCTCGAAGGGGTCTTCAAGTGGCAAAGTTTGGTCAACGGCAAGAAGCGGCGGGATAATTTAAAGACTTATGTCGACCAGGCGCGGCTCTCGAAAAAACTGGCGACCGTTCGCTATGACGTGCCGCTGGACGTTGAGCTTGCCGATCTGAAGTGTCAGCCGCCGAACCTGTCGACCTTGATCCCACTGCTTCGTGAGCTCGAATTTGAGGGGCTGGAGATTGCTTTTACCCCGCCGGAGGCAGGTGTGGTCGAACTGTACAGCGATGGCTCGGGCAGAGACTCTGGACCCGGGGGCTATGGCGTGGTACTGCGCTACGGCGAGCACGAAAAGGAATTAAGCGGCTTTGAACCGGTTTCTACCTCGCAGCGGATGGAGCTTATCGCGGCAATCAAGGGGTTGGAAGCTCTGAATAGCCGCAGCCGGGTCCGCGTTTTCAGCGATTCCCAGTATCTGGTCCGCGGGATGAACGAATGGCTTCACGGCTGGATCCGTAAGGGACGACTGGAAGAGCCGGGCGCGCTCAAAAATCAGGATCTCTGGCAGCAGCTGGCGGTCCTTTCGCGTCAACATGACGTTGAATGGCAATGGGTGCGCGGCCATGCCGGGCATCCATTTAACGAACGCTGTGACAAACTGGCCAAGCGGGCTGCTGAAGCCGGAATGCAGACGGTCGATGAAGAGAATCCGGTGGTCGCTCGCTTTACGCAACGTCCGCCGGAAGAGCAGGGGATTGCAGTGCCGACCGCTCCGGCAGAACCGGTCCCGGTTGCCGATTGGGAAGATGCCGAATATGCTGACGATGATGGTCAGCTGCGACTCTGTTAAATTTGTTTCCCAGCCGAAAGCTTTTCAGGAGCTGAGAATGAAAATACAGAAATTGACTGAACAGCACCGTGCCAAGGCCTATGCGCTTTTACGCCGTGCATTTCCTGGCAGTGATTACGAAGCGACCTTGGTGCAGAAGCTCCACGAAAATGACAAGCCGCTCCATGAATGGGTCTGTATTCATGCCGGTAAGGCAATCGCCTACATCGCCTTTTCCAATGCCTATCACGGCCGCAATATCTGCGGATTGCACCTGGCACCGATGGCCGTATCGCCTGAATTTCAAAAACAGGGGGTCGGTTCGGAGCTGCTCCGTTTTGCTTTAAGACAAGAAGCTATCAACAGCCAGACCCTGTTTGTACTTGGCGAGCCGGGCTATTATGAAAAATTCGGTTTTGAACCCTGTCGTCAGCCGATTTGTCCCTATGATAAAAACAATGCCCATTTTCTGAGTATCAGAAATGCCGGCAGCAGCTTTACTGTCGGTTACGAACCTGAGTTTAAAACAGCCACTAAATCAGTCAAGGCGGTAAAAACTCCCCAGCGAACCAAACCTAAAGGGAAGAAGCGGTGTTGAGGCTGGACTGTTCAGGTCTCTTTACATCTAGTAGCTCAAATCTTGTTCTGACAGGCATTGTCAGACCTAGTCAAGTTCAACTCATCGATTTTCAGTTCAAATCTTACAAATTTTAAGACTCGAAATATCCTAAAGAAAATCGTGGCGAATCACTTTTATTCTTCAATCTTTTCTGTTCATTCACCGCATCTGAAAACTAGTGTCTTTTAAAATATTCAGCTACCCCTTGTTGTTAAATTATAACCTCAGGGGTAACCTTTAGTGGGATCATATTTTGTCAGTACAATACTATTGAAAAGATTGCGCTTTCCTGATCGGCCTAGTTCCTGTGCGTTCTCCTCAGTGCTCTTTTCAGTATGTCGGGTTCATTTGTATAGAAATTCCCGTGAGGTATCATCATGAATACTGTGGTTCGGATATGGAGCTCAATCGGTCCGCGAATCTACGGACTGTCCTTGATCATGAAAGTTGGTATTCCATTGCTGTTCGTGCTGTCGGTAGCCATCGGCGGCACTATCACCTTCTCTGCAATATCGACGCAGGTCACGCAGTTCGAGCAGAGCGTGCAAGCTCAGATCGCCCACATCAAGAAGAACGCCGATGCGGTCAAAAAACCAGTTGCGGACTTCAATCGACAGTTCGAAAAGGTAATGGGTGCACTTAAACCGGTCGTCAATTCAGTCAACAAGATAGGGGATATCTGGCCGATTTCGAAGTTGAATCTTAACTTTCTCCGCTTACCAGATTTCCCGGACCTGGGTCCAGTCATCGATCAGACCAAAGCGTTGGTGGGATCGACACTGGCGCTGCAGGCACCATTACTGAAAATGTCTGCCCAGGTTAGGCAGGCCTATGCAATAGCAGTGAAGGTCGTGACGGTCGTTTCCGCTGCGTTTATTCTGTGGGTGGTTGCGCTGGTTGTGGTACTCGGTTCTCGCTGGTCTCTCGAATTTGTACATGGCTGGAAACTGTTGATCAGTGGTGTAGTGACTTCTCCAAAAGACGACAGCGCCAACATTCAGGCCCAGATCGATGCATTAAAAACTGAGATTGTCAGCCGTAAAATGTCGTCTCCTGCCAGCTCAAATGGCTCCCTGTGTTTAGTTCTGTTGGCGTTCCTTCTCCTGTTTGTGTATGCATGGAATTTTCAGAACCGCCTGATTGATCTGCTACAGGAGCAACCCGTCGTTCAGTCGGTACCGCCTGAAAATACTGAACCACCACCTGATTCGGACGAACAGAGAACCCTTATCGAGATTGATGGAAAGCTTTTGTTTAGTGCAGGTTCTGCTGCGATTAGCGAAGCGGGGCGGGAAGCTGTTCAGAGGCTTGTGCCGGAACTGCACGTCCAGCTTGCCCAGGCTCCTGGTCGCGTGCTTGTCGTCGCCGGCCATACCGACGACAAGCCGATAAGGCACTCAGAGTTTACATCGAATTGGGCGTTGTCATTTGCTCGAGCGAGATCCGTCGCACGTCTGCTGGCCGATGAAGGATTGCCGACACAGCGAGTCGTCGCTATCGGCTACGGCGAGAGCCAACCACGCATCCCCAATGACGATCCCGTTTCGCGCCACCTAAATCGTCGAGTTGAATTGTTGCTCGGACCGCTGGCTTCTCTGGAACAGCAAGATGCCAACCAGTAGCTCAAAAATGTCTAACAGCGATCTATCAAACGCCCGCATGTCACTTGTTTCGAGACGCAGAAGAAGACCAAGCTATGTCCGGAGTTTCATTTTATTATTAATTTCATCCAACCTCTGGCAAAGAGCTACCGACCTGACAATGTCGGGAGTTTCACCTGATAGGGGGACTTCGTCTAAAACTTTAGATTTTCTGGGCAGGATTTTCGAGCTTCGGGCGGTCCTGTCACAAAATGGAAATTCACGATATTAGAGACACTGAAATGAAGAAGCCCCAGCCATGATGAGCTGGGCTTCATTTTGTTAGGAATTTTCCATCACTACTTTAATGCCTGGAACCTGCTTTTTTATAGTGTCTTCAATATGCAAGATGGTCATCAGTCGTCTCAGCCGCCCAGAGCAACACTCCCCAGACAAGTTCACACAAACAATACCAAGATCGGTCGTACTCACCAGCTCAACATCGCTTCCAGTCGCTAGTAGATTGTGTCGGATCATCTCGATTGCTGCTTCAACATCGTTCCTCATAGGTATCCCCCTCGTTACATGTTGTACCGAGGAGCATACTAGCAGATCATACTGACAACTTTCTGATCAGTAGACAACAGATCAAACAAGACTCTCAGCAGGAGCCAAGAGCCTTAAAATGATGAGTATCAAAATAGAATACTCACGACTTGTGAAACTTGAAAATGTCTAGTCGGCGAGTGGCGGTTCAGTCTGGGCTTGTGAGATTAATTCACGATATTCAAGACAAGACCCAGTACAGGAATATTCCTAAAAAGTTTCAGCAGACCCTACCGCGGCACAGCCCATTCTACAGCGACCTCGCCAAGTTGCCTTTGCATCCCGGCATGTTACACTCTGTAAATTAATCATTGGATAATGCCAAACCAGCTGCGAAGTTGGGACGGAAAGCCGCGGGTCTTACTTCGGACCATGTTAAGACGGCTGGGCTGCGCTTGGAGCATGTGGCAGCCCGGCTGTTTGCATTTTATCTACATTGCCTGCAGCAGGTGGAAGCCCTGCTTTGCCGGTGTTTTTTTGGAAGCACTCGAATACTCAGGTACTGGGAGGCAAGGAGGTTGTTATGAAGGGGATCGTGAGCAGATTGTTTCAATTGGGGTTGTTTTGCGGCTTATTGTTGCTGGTTGCTGCGACCGGGACGTCGCTTGCCGGTAATCCGGCCAACGACGTCTATATCATCGGAGACAGCCTGTCGGACACAGGGAATTTCTACGAGTTGACCGGGTTCTGGCCACCGAGTCCACCCTATGCGGAGCGCTTCAGCAACGGACCGGTGTGGCCTGAGTACCTGGCCACCGAACTGGCTGTCGATGTCGACAGCCTGTCTTACGGCGGGGCGTTTACCGGGACCTACATCATTGGCGGGACACCACTCTCCAACTTCAACAACGTGCAGTATCCCCAATTTTTTCCGGACCCCCTGCCCGGTGTCCCCGAGGAGATCGATGCGTTGCTGGCCGCCAACCCCAACGGGCTGAACCCGAAGGCCCTCTACGTGGTCTGGGCCGGGCCGAACGACATGTTCCTCGGCATGATGCAGCCGGAGGCGATGCAGAGCATTCTGACCCAGGCTGTGGCCAATATTACCGAGGCTGTGTGCCGGCTGGGGACGGCCGGGGGGAGGCATTTCATGGTCGGAAACCTGCCCGATCTCAGCCTGACGCCGTTCGTGCTGGGTTTTGACACGGACACGCAGACCCAGGTTTCCCAAGCGGTCATGCTGTTCAATGCCGGCCTGGAACAGGCCCTCGCCGGATTGCCGGACGCATGTGCGGAGACGATTAATGTGTTCGACTCCTATCAGGTTGTGAACGATCTTGTCGCCTCGCCGGCGGACTACGGCCTGGTGAATGTCACCGAGTCCTGCCTGATGCCCGACAACACGTCCTGTAACGATCCAGATACCTACCTGTTCTGGGACACGGTACACCCGACCACGAAAGTGCACCAGATCTTCGCCGACCGCTTCCGCACCGATTTCTGTAACAAAGAGGCCCGGAAACCAGGGCTGCGTGGTAAGGTTGACGAAATGCCACCGCCGTGGTGGCGCGGGGTTTGCTTCGGGAAGTAAGACTCCCTGGCCAAGACGTCATCGCACCGCAACACTGAAATAAACACCCCGTCGATCTCCGGCGGGGTGTTTATTTCTACTTTTTTTGAAACCTGAAAAATGTCTATTTCACTAGTGGCGATCCACTAGTTAATTACCCTGGTATATCAACAAACTAGCTAACCGTCTCCTTGCGAAAATACTTTCCATTCTCGAATTTGGAAAAGAAATATTCTACCAGAGGATGACTGATGGGTTCTTCGCTATCATCAGACTCCAAATTCCGTTCAGCCACATACGTGGAGTGCGCTTCTTCATGGACTAACACATGGTACCAAGGCTTGTTTTTCGGGGGACGAGACTTAGCGACTGTTTCGTACCACTCTTCTGTTCCTTGGAAATCTCGATCAACATCTACAATTACCCCACGATAGTCGAAAAGCCGATGGTGAACCAATTCGCCAACGGAGAATTTTACCCTGATAATATTCGTTACAGTTCCCATCTGTTGCCCCCTGAGATCTGGTTAATCGGAGTCCTTTGCCTTTAGTATAACAGTTGATAAAAATGTGATAAATGCGATGCATTGCCTGGGTTGTAGAGAGGAGATCCCTATCCATCTATTCTTTGGGAGATTGTCAAATGTTAGATCTTATAAAAGGGTAAAAACTCTCGAATAGTTAGATGGTGGATTTTTCACATGTAACAAGAATTGAGACTCAATATCAAAAGCCGAAAAAAGGCTATAGGGGACTGCTTGCTAAGTTCCTCTCATACCCGAATCGGCACTTTGTGCCTGAATATGCAGCATTCGTGGAAGAAGATGCTGCATGCTATTGAATGACTATGTTTGAGAGCCAAGAGTAAAGGACCTGTCTGTCTACATCGTTTGAAAGTTCCCAGACGGGCTCAAGATCTTTATTTGTTCCCTTCACGGATTTTTTACCTTTTGCAAAGCTAGCATTCACTCTAATGCTAATTTCATCACTTCTCATCTTTGTAAAGCGACCAGTTTCTTGGCCCTTATAGTCAAAAGAAATTATCATCGGAGTTTGCTGCAAATCATACTTTTCTATCACTTTAATGTCTTGTTTGCGCAACCTGAGACCGTTATCCCTTAGCATAAGATAATCTTCAAAGGAAATGGCCTTATTCCAATAAGGGAGCTTACGCCATTTTTCATAATCTGTCTGAGCCACTAGCTGATCATATCCACCGCCCATCCTTACTATTTCGTAGTCAAAATGAGTTACGATCAGCCGATCTAGCTCTGGATATGTGCGAAGATCCATAGGAAATTGTTCGCACAAAAAAAGCTTTAATTTAGGTCTGGTGTCACTATATGACCGCTTACTGGAGCAACCTACCAGTAATAAAAAGACCAAAAAAAGCAGTCCTATCAATAAGCCTCTAGATTTCATGGCCAATCAACTCCTTGGGACAAGCCAATCAAAAGTTTCTCGCGAGAGTGATTTTGAAACTTAAATTTTAACCGCGAGCTATTGTTCATTTCATGAATCGTACATTATAATGGTCTGCTCAACAATTCACTATATTTAAGACTGAAAAAATCTACACACCCAGCAGCGATTCAAAACGATTTAAATTACAGAATACGAATAATCATGTACTGAGTTATACTCCCAAAAAAAGGAGTGACTTCAGTGGCCGATAAGCAGCAACAAAAAAACAAAAAAAATGACGCCAAGATGCCAATGTTCACCGAATCGGTCGCTGCGGGGTTCCCCAGCCCCGCCACTGATTACTGTGAATCCCGCCTTGATTTAAACGACCTCTGCGTAAAGCACCCCGCTGCGACATATTTCGTCCGTGCACAAGGGGATTCTATGATTGAAGCGGGAATCTTTCCCGGTGATGTGATCGTCGTGGATCGCTCCCTCACCGCCAAGCATGGAGATATCGTCATTGCCGCCCTAAACAGTGAGCTGACGGTCAAGAAGCTCGAAACAAAGCCCAAGTTGCGCTTGGTTCCGATGAACAATAAGTACTCCCCCGTCGAGATCCCCGAAGAAACAGATATTGAAATATTCGGCGTAGCGACAACCGTCGTCCACTCACTACAAAATCTATGAACTCAGTTTTTGCCCTAGTTGACTGCAACAACTTTTACGCAAGTTGTGAACGATTATTCAATCCCTCGTTAATAAACGTCCCGATCGTCGTTCTCTCCAATAACGATGGCTGTGTTGTCGCCAGGAGTCCTGAGAGCAAAGCTCTGGGAATTAAGATGGCGGTCCCGGCGTTCAAGATCGAACAACTGATCAAGCAGCACAACATCAGGGTTTTTTCTTCCAATTACGCCCTCTATGGAGATATTTCATCACGGGTCATGGCGACCCTTGAATCACTCGCCCCGCAGATCGAGGTCTACTCGATAGACGAGGCATTTTTGAATCTGAGCGGCTTTAAGCTCATGGGCTCGCTGGAAGGATACGGCCAGAAGATACGACAGACTGTCGGACAGCATGTCGGGGTTCCGGTCTGTGTCGGCATCGCCCCGACTAAAACCCTGGCAAAGCTCGCAAACTATGCGGCTAAGAAATATGCGGGGACAATCGGCGTTGTCGATCTGACTGACCCGGAGCGACAACGGCGATTGATGGACATCACGCCTGTTGGTGAGGTCTGGGGGGTCGGTCGCAAGAGTGCCGAGAAGCTGAAGGGAATCGGCATGAAAACTGTACTCCAGTTGTCGCAGATGAATAAGGACAGGGCGCAAAGACTTTTCTCGATAGGCATGGTGAAGGCCATCGAGGAACTAAACGGCTGCGTCCGTTTCTCGGCAGAAAATGGACCGACTCCCAAGCAGCAGCTCATGTGCTCCAGATCGTTTGCCGAACGGATGACTGAATACGACCCGCTGCGTGAAACCATCTGCGAATTTGCCGCGAGAGCCGCAGAGCGGCTCAGAGGCGAAGGACAGGTCTGTAGCGTCGTGAACGTCTCCATCCGCACCAGCATGTTCAACGCCAGCGATCCCAGTTATTCAAATTCAGCAACTGCCAAACTTTCCAATCCCGCTTCTGACACCAGGACCATCCTCAAAGCCGCAACCGATCTGTTCGATTCTATTTGGAAAGAGGGCTATCGATACGCAAAAGCCGGGGTGCTGCTTGGAGACTTCTGCCACAAAGATAAGGTTCAATTAGATCTATTTTCCGAACCAGCGACCCAAACCAGCCACGATGGCCTGATGTCGGTTGTCGATAAGATCAATCAAGGGGATCGAGGAAAGATATGGTTCGGAGGGCAGCGCCCCAAAGAAGACTGGTTCATGAAGCGAGCGAACCTTTCACCAGCCTACACGACTCGCTGGGAGGATCTGCCTTTAGTAAGCTAGTGGCACTATCAGATTTTCTGAGGGTCAAATACAAAACTCCCACAACCGCAACTCACAAGATTTGACACAGGATCAGTGCCCTTCGGTCGCTCGGTCATCTTTTTGTCCAACAAAGACCCGTAGTTTTCCGTCCCCCCTCACAGAAGGATGGTTTTGTCAGCATACCTATGTGTACTTAAATTGTTACCAGTAAAAGATTACCTTCATGTAGTCCTTGCAATTAATTATATTCAACTATTACAGGGGGAGATCCTTCGTCATAAAAAATATGGATATGTTGGGCTGATTCCCGAGTTTGTCTTTAAAGGGAAAGTCACGAGTCTTGAGGAACAATTTAAGTACAAGATTAGAATGAATGGCTTTGTTTCAGATCAAACACTTTATGTCTTCTTACCTACCTCATCCGGACAAATAGGGTTTGATTATTCCCTCTCTAAAAGTTCGCAGGATGCCTTATGTAATCTGTGGACGATTATTTGTCACCAGTAACTCCCTAGTCGAGAGAAATCCCTTCTTCAGCCAGCCTTTTATCGATCCGCTCCAGAAGCTGGCCTTCAAAATGATCATGCCACAGCCGAATATACTTCTGCCCGTCCGCTGCAATCTGCCCACTGACTTTGAGAGATTTTCGCGCAACCTCTGTCTTGTAGAAAGAAAGCAGTTGATGGATTTCTTCAGCCGTATAGTAGCGTCTATAGATCGGCACAAGAGCGTCAAGCAAACGCTGCTCTTCTATCGTAGCTGTCTCTGTAAATACTTCATTCAACGTTTGCTCTGCCTTTTCTGCTGTCAACCCGTTGGCGGTCAGCAGGGAGCTGAAACGATCTTGATTACGTTGCTTCAGACTGTCCAGAATACGACCTGTCAGGCTGAAACGGATCAACTCTTCCGTTTCGCGAACCTGCTCAAGATTAGTAGTAGGTACTGACTTGGCAGTGACACAGCCAATTAAAGCAACACTCCACAAAATTAAGAGGATTCGCATAGAAGAACTCCAATAAAATGTTCTTTATAAGATTGAGACCTATATAGTAGCTGTGAAGGAATTAAGACTTCAAAACAATATCATAATCCAATAATGCAAAAGGACGTTCCCTATATGGAACATCCTTTTGCATTATTGGTGGAGGTGGCGGAAATCGTATTTCACTTCCTATCTACCTGTTAGTTTTAGATTTTCTAAAGTTTTCAATTACCATATTACCGCATAAACCCGTTAGATCCCTACTTTGGGAATTTATTTCCTCTTTTTCACCTCTGCCCTGTCACAACCAATGACTTACTCTGCCACTGCCCTCCGGCAACACCCACGGTAAAAACAGGGCATCGCAGATATTCAAGGACTTTTGAGAGGCAATCAATTGTCGATTAGCTGCTGGAAGACACATAGCAAGTATTGGATTTCCTTACTGAGTCTGTCAGATCAAGTCTGATTTACTACACATTACAGCTTCGCCAAAGCCTGCTGCACATCGGCCTTTAAATCAGTCACGTCTTCGAGTCCGACATTCAGGCGGATCATCCAGCGATCATGATAGCGGGAGATTTCAGACTGGGCGAACTTGCCGGCCGTCACCAAACTTTTGAACCCACCCCAGCTGTAACCGATGCCGAACAGTTCAAGACTGTCGACAAAGCGTGCCACTGCCGCTTCATCATAGTCCGGCTTTAAGACGAGGGAGAAAATCCCCGAGGCACCGGAAAAATCGCGCTGCCAGATAGCATGTTCCGGATGGCTGGGCAGGGCGGGGTGCAGAACCGTTTCGACGGCCGCTTCGGTCTGCAGCCACATCGCCAGCTCGAGGGCGGCGGTTTCATGTTGCTGCAGGCGTACTTTCAGGGTCTTCAGCCCACGCAGTGCCAGGTAACAGGCATCCTGTGGGGCAAAGATCTCCAGTGACCGACACAGGCGGTGGAAGCGCTCATAGCAGGCTTCGGAGACAGTGGAACTGCCGAGCAGCAGATCGGAATGGCCAGAAATGTACTTGGTGACCGAGTGGATCGAAACATCGACACCGTGCTCAAATGGTTGGAAAAACAGCGGCGTCGCCCAGGTGTTGTCGATGGCAGTGATGACGTTGTGCTGCTTCGCCACCTCGACTACCGCCGGGACGTCCTGAATTTCAAAGGTGTTGGAGCCGGGCGACTCGAGCAGGATCAGCCGGGTCTGCGGGGTTATATGCTCATCTATGTCGGCGCCGATATCGGCCGGAAAGTAGGAAACCTTGACGCCGAACTTTTTCAGTACATTGCTAGCGAACCGGCGTACTGGGCCGTAGACGCTGTTGCAGATCAACAGGTGGTCACCGCTCTGCAAAAAGGCCTGCAGGGTGCTGGTGATGGCCAACAATCCTGAAGGGAAGGCGCGGGTGAAGTAGCCGCCTTCGAGCTCGGTCATCGCTTGTTCAAAAGCTGCCTGCGTGGGGCTGCCGTCAGTGCCATAGGTGAAGCCGTCGTACTGTCCCTGCCCGGCCGATTTGAGTTCCGCATAGTTCTCGAACAGCACTGTCGAAGCGTGATAGATCGGCGGATTGATTGAGTGGTACCGTCCCAGCTTGCTGCTGTCGCCGCTATAGCCGCTGCCGATTATTTCGGTCGCTTTATCTTTCATGCGCCTGCCTTTTCAATCTGTGTCTGTTTCGAGGAGCGGTTTCAGGAATTTAACAAAAGTGACCTGTTGCTTGGCCGTCAGCAGATCGACGTCGCCATGGTTGTCGAGTAAAAAGGTGCCGACACCGATAACTGTTCTGGGCAGATAGCCGCTTCCGGCCACGGCTTTTTCAATTTTATCGGGGCGATGATGTATCAGCCTGTCCAACTGCTTAAGGTCGATATCCATAGTTGGTGCTCCACAATATTAGTTTGTTTGGATAAAGAAAAAGCCCCCGACGAATCGGAGGCTGTTTTCTTTGCCGGAATCGAACCGGCACGCCCGGAGGGCATCGGTTTTTGAGACCGACGTGTCTACCAATTCCACCACTTCGGCACGAGCCTGACGATTATATTTATCCGGACGTGTTTGTCAAGTCTCTATCCGCATCTGTAATGTTTTCAAAATGGATTTCCAGTTTTCCCCTCTATTGATCGGTTGTCCAGCAATTGTTGCGACTGGCAGAATATTGATCAATGAGTTGCAGATGAAGACCTCTTTTGCATTTTTCAGATCGTCCAATTTGAGCTGGCGCTCGGTCACCAGAACCCCCAGTTCGCTGGCCGCATCGATAACTTGCCGACGCATGATGCCAGCGAGGATCGATTTGCCGACCGGTGGGGTGATCAGCCGCTTGTCGAGCATGGCGAACAGGTTGCTGGTGCTTCCTTCGAGCAGGTTACCGTCAGCATCGACAAACAGCGCTTCCCGTGCATTTTTCTGACGGGCATAATCTGCTGCGTAAAGGCAGTCAGCATAATTGCCCCGCTTCATCTGTGGCAGGTGGTCGAGGGGATTGGCGCGGCTGTTGGGAGCAATCACGCAGGTGGCGCCTTTTTCCCGTTCTTCATCACTGATCTCATTCATGGGAGTGGCTGTCAGCAAGAACCAGCCGTTTTCTTTCGGGGGCAGAGTTGATCCCTGGAAACTCCCGCGGCTGAGAGTCAGGCGGATTCGGCTTGCGGGTGTGGTCAGGGCGCTGGCGAGCTGTTGCAGGGAGGTTTCGATCTGCTTTCGATCGCAGGGAAATTTAAGAAGCTTTGCGGAAAGTTCTAGCCGATCGAGATGTTCATCCTGTAAGAGGATTTTTTTACCCTGGGCTTTCAGGGTTTCAAACAGGGTGTCGCCAAACAGGAAGCTACCATCCCGGATGGAAAGGTGGGCATCTTCGTGTGGAATAAATGTTCCATTCAGACAAACCAGCATTTTAGCCCATGGCCTCCTGTAGGACTTTGTGCAGCGCCTCACCCTTGGCCATACACTCGGCCCATTCCTTGGCTGGAATCGAATCAGCAACGATGCCGGCCCCGGTTTGATAACTGAGCTGTTCGCCAATTCTCTGGAAACTACGGATCAGGATGTTCAGATCCATGGTGCCACAGGCGCTGATGTAACCGGCGCTGCCCGTGTAACAGCCCCGCCCGACCGGTTCCAGATCGTCGATGATTTCCATGCAGCGTTTTTTCGGAACTCCTGTGATAGTGCCGCCGGGGAAGGTCGCGCGCAGCAGGTCGAATGGACCGCACTCTTCACGAAGTTCACCGCGGATGTTGGAAACGATATGGGTGACGTGGGAGTAGCGCTCCAGCACCATTAACTCATCGACTTTTACGCTGCCGGATTGGCAAACCTTGCCGAGGTCGTTGCGCTCCAGGTCGAGCAGCATAATGTGTTCAGCCCGCTCTTTCGGGTGGCCGAGCAGTTCTTCGCCGAGCAGTTGGTCTTCTGGAGGTGTGTAGCCGCGTGGTCGGGTTCCGGCGATCGGCCTGGTTTCCGCCAGCCCTTGCCGGAGGGACACCAAGCGTTCCGGTGAACTGGAGATGATGTCGAGTTCCGGAAAGTGCAGCAGGCAGGCAAAAGGGGAGGGGTTGATGGTGCGCAAACGACGATAGAGTTCGGTCGATTCCCCCTTGAGTTGGCCATCGAAGCGGCACGAAAGGTTGACCTGGTAAATGTCCCCGGCGGCGATGTAGTCTTTGCCGCTTTGAACCATCGCTTCGAACTGCTGCTGCTTAAGGATCGGTTGCGGCAGGCTGGTAAGTTCGAGTGGTGTTTCTGCCAAGGGGATTTGAGAGTCGATGATTTGCTTTTCGAGATTGGGAAGGTCGACGTTTTCATCGAGCGAAGCCAAGGTCAGTTGCTGCCTGCCGTGATCATAGACGGCAGTCATGTCCACCCAATAAAGATCCAGGTCGGCAACCGGCAAGTCACGTACTGCACTTTGTGGTAATTCTTCAATCTGTCCTGCCAGATCGTAGCCAAAATAGCCGAAAAATCCGCCAGGGAAGGGGGTGGCTGGAGATACAGAAACTGTTCGTTGCTGAAGAATACTGGCGAGCAGGCTGAGTGGGTCGCCGGGTAGATGCTCCGCGCTGGCGGCGTCGCACTGATACAGTTGACCTCTGCGCAGCTGGTAGCGCTCCTGCCAGCGTAACGGCACAATGGAATAGCAACCGGTTTTTGGCAGTGGATTCAGGGATTCGAGAAGTCCTGGCCCAGCGGGGCAGAACTCCAGATAAAGAGACAAGGGGTCGAATTCTGCCAGAGAAAAGCTGTGGGTATTTATTGCCATCGATATTTTATCCGCAGCCGCAGTGAGGTCGTTTTGCCGGTCGGGCCAAGTTAGCAGCGATGGCTGGAATAGTTACAATATTTGCCCCGTGTTGGCAATGAAATAAGCCTGCAAGGTGGCAGGGATCAGGCTGTCACGGGAGACTGTTCCGCTGGCTTACTGTTTGTCGTTTGTCGCTCAAAATGATTGGTCGGTTTGTTTCTCCAGCTGCTTCCGGTTTTGTTTCGAATACCAGTAAGTCATTGCCAGCGAACCGGCAATCGAAATCGGCAGCCAATAGATTATGGCGGTGCTCATCGGGATTTCGGTCCGTACCAAGGCAATCATGATCAGCAATAGGGGGGAAATAAAAATCAGGCCGAAGAAAACGCTGAACATCCACAGGCAGTTTTTCATCTCTGACTCCTTGCAGTTCTGCTACAACGTCGAATCATTTGACGTCATAGCTCCAGTCGGAATAATATCTTAACACAACCACAGAAGACGACTCCAGTCAGCCAGAGATTTGCAGGGAATACGCGAGCGGGGAACGTGTCACCAATAAAAAAGGGTTAGCTGAAAAACATCAGCTAACCCTTTGATTTTTTTGGTGGAGCTACGCGGGATCGAACCGCGGACCTTTTGACTGCCAGTCAAACGCTCTCCCAACTGAGCTACAGCCCCATTCAAGTCCGCGAGTTATAGCAAACTCGGCTTTGAGGTGTCAACAGGAAAAAACACTGCAGCTGATTGCTTAAGTTTTAACTAATGTTTCTTGGCGATAATGACGAAAAGATGTTTGCGCCTGATCCTTTGGAGGAGTTTATGAAAACGATCTGGATCGGAAAGTCGACCAAGGAAAGCCTGCGAACATCGCTGCGGAGCCTGGCATATCATCTGCTGGTCGATGTTGTCCCGATTGTCTTGCTGCTGATATTGATGGCCTGTGCCATGGCCCTGGTTTCAAGTGCACCGGCCCGATCGGCAAGTGCTGATCGGGGGGGTCTCGTCGAGACAAATATCTGATCAATAAAAATCCCGCCATCTGCTTGAAAACATGGTCTTTTTATGCCGCCCATGTTACACTTCTGTGCTGAATTTACAGATGTTTCCATCATTGCCGAAGAGGGTGTCTATGAGTGGGCAGCAAGAGTTGTTGCGAGCACTTCCAGCAATTGACCGGGTTCTGCGTGAGGAGGTGCTGCAGAGCCTGGAAAGCCGATTGCCACAAGAGGTTCTGACGGCGGCTGCGCAGCAGGCTGTCGCTGATTTGCGCCGTCAGTTGCTGGACGGTGAAGCGGTGCCGGCCGAGCGGTCTTTGCAACCCGAACAGGTGGCGATGGTTGCTGCTGGGCTCTGTCAGCCTTATCTGAAACCGTCTTTACGGAAAGTTATTAACGCGACAGGGACATTATTGCATACCAACCTGGGCCGGGCGCCGCTGGCTCAAGAGGCATTGCAGGCGATCCAGTCGGTAGCCGAAGGCTATTCCACTCTGGAAATCGATATGAGTACCGGTCAGCGTGGTGAACGTTACAGCCATGTCGAACACTTGTTGACCCAGTTGACCGGCGCAGAAGCGGCCTTGGTGGTCAACAATAATGCCGGTGCAGTCCTGCTGGCTTTGACCGCCCTCGGTAAGGGCTACGAAGCGATCGTCTCCCGTGGTGAACTGGTTGAAATCGGTGGCGCATTCCGGATTCCCGAGGTGATGGAGGCGGGGGGCTTGAAACTGCGCGAGGTCGGGGCATCGAACCGGACCCATCTGCGTGATTATGAAAACGCGATTAGCGAAGAGACCAGGATCCTGCTCAAGGTTCACACCAGCAATTATCGAATTATCGGCTTTACCAGTGCCGTTTCTGCGGCAGAGCTGTTGCCATTGGCGCGCGAAAAAGATTTGATCCTGATGGAGGATCTTGGCAGCGGGATGCTCTGCGATCTGACTCAGTACGGTCTGCCGTATGAGCCGACTGTCGCCGAGACGGTCAAGGCCGGGGTCGACGTGGTCACCTTCAGTGGCGACAAGTTACTCGGGGGACCACAAGCCGGACTGATCGTTGGCAAGAAAGAGTTTGTCAAGAAAATTGGCCGCCATCCGCTGGCGCGGGCGTTGCGGATCGATAAACTGACCCTGGCAGCACTGGAGAGTACGTTGCGCCTCTACCTGCAACCGGACCAGGTTGTAGAGCGACTGCCGATCATGCGGATGTTCAATGTCAGGCCGGAGGATGAAAAGCAGCGTTGCCAGCTGTTACTGGATCGTTTGGCTGCGGAAGCCCTGCCGATCAAGCTGACACTGGTGGAAGATTTTGCCCAGGTTGGTGGTGGGTCGATGCCGCAGGTCCAATTACCTGGCTGGGCGCTGGAAATCAATCCCAGCAACCTTACGGTCGATACCCTGGCCCGTCGCTTGCGTCGTTTTATTCCCGCGCTGGTGCCACGGGTGCAGAATGACTCTTTATTGATCAATTTGCGTGCTGTCAGTGACGATGAGCAGGCATTGCTGACGCAATTACTGATTGCCGCTATCCGTGGCGAGGTCTAACCGGTGTCTGGACAGGGGCATTTTATCATCGGTACGGCCGGTCACGTTGATCACGGCAAGACGGCCCTGATCGGAGCGCTGACCGGAACCGAGACTGACCGGCTGGCGGAAGAGAAAAAACGGGGTATCTCTATCGAGCTTGGCTTTGCCAGGCTCGATCTGGGCAACGGGCAGATGGCCGGGGTGGTCGATGTCCCCGGTCACGAAAAATTCATTCCACAGATGCTCAGCGGCATCGCCGGTATCGACCTGGTGCTGCTGGTTGTCGATGCCAACGAAGGGGTGATGCCACAGACCCGCGAGCATTTGCAGATCATGCAGCTGCTGCAGCTCAAACGTGGCATCCTCGTGCTTTCCAAGTGTGATCTGGTCGAGCCGGACTGGCTCGATATCGTCGAAGAAGAAGTTCGCGAACAGGTGTCCGGAACCTTTCTCGATCAGGCACCCTGCTGCCGGGTGTCATCCCTCACCGGTGACGGTCTTGATGGTCTGCTGGCGACGATCCGCGAGCAACTTAAGCAGGTTCCGGCCCGTGAAATAACCGGGGCCGTGCGCTTGCCGGTCGATCGCTGCTTCACGATCAGTGGTTTCGGTACGGTGGTGACCGGTACGCTCAATAGTGGCCGGATTCGGCCTGGCGACAGTTTGGAGCTGTTGCCAGCCGGGGTTGACGCGCGGATCCGAGAGGTTCAGGTGCATGGGGAGCAGGCCGCTGAAGCTCTGGCCGGACAGCGCGTAGCGCTGAACCTTTCCGGGATCGCCCGGGAACAGGTGCCGCATGGCTCAGTGGTCGGCACCGCCGGTCTGTTTCGCGCCAGTCAGCGGATCGATGTCCGTTTGCAACTGCTTAAAGATGCACCGCGACCGGTTAAATTTCGCGATCCGCTCCATTTTCATCTCGGTACGGCCCGGACCGTGGCGCGGGCAATTCTGCTCGATCGTAACGAACTGGCTCCCGGTGAAGAAGCCTTTGTGCAGTTGACGTTTGATCAGCCGCTGCTTTCCAATCGTGGCGATCGCTTCATCGTTCGCTCTTATTCGCCGATGCTCACCATCGGCGGTGGCAAGGTTATCGATGTTGAGCCGCTCAAGCACAAGCGTTTCCGGCCGGAGGTCATCAAGCGACTGACCGAGCTCTCTGCCGGAAACCTGGGTTTCTGGTTGCAGAAGCTGGATGAACTGGAGATCGCCCGCTTGCGCGACCTGGAAAAGCAGACCGGGACCGGGCGCGAAGAATTGCGCCAGGGGCTGGAAAAGCTGGCCGAAATGGGACAGGTGGAAGAACTCGCAGACCAGTGGGTGGTCACTGAGCGGGTTCGCAGCTGGCGACAGCAGCTACCGCAACTGGTCACAGATTATTTACAGCGGAACCGTTTGCGGCACGGGATCCCGCGGGCGACACTGCAGACCAAGTTGGCTGAGAAACTGGCCCCGAAGGGGTTCGAGGTATTGCTGCAGCGGGTCGTTGACAGTGGCGATCTGGCTCTTTCCGGGGATCTGGTGCTGACCCCGGGCTGGCAACCGCAACCGACCGAAGCTGAACTGCAGGTGCTGACCAAGCTCGAAAGCCACTATCGTCAAGTCGGTTTTCAGGTCAAGAACCAGAATGAAGTGATCAATCAACTTGGCCTTGATGGCGTCGATATTGAACTGTATTTTTCTTATCTGGTGCAGGAAAAATCACTAATTCGTTTGAACCAGGAAAGCTATTTGCATAATGATAGTTTTCAGCGGGCACAGCAGGTGTTACTCGAGATTTTCCAGCAGCAGACTTCTTTTACCCTGGCCCAGTTTCGCGATCGGCTCGATAGTAACCGCAAGCTGATTCAGGCTCTGCTTGAGTATTTCGACGCTTGCAAGTACACACGGCGCACTGGTGAAGAGCGGGTCGCCTGGAATTTGCCAAAGTGATTTGCTACTGGCTATTTGCCCGGCCCCTTTGGGCTGTTCCGAAATTAATGCGCATGCTGAGGAGAAAGCTTCTATGACGGACAAACGTCTCCGTCTGACCGCTCTGTCACGTAGCTCCGGTTGAGCTGCCAAGATCGGTCCCGAGACCCTGGCCCAGGTACTGGGTCAGCTCCCTAAAGTGGATCATCCTGATCTGTTGTCCCAGGAGATCCCGTTCGCCGATGCCGCCATCTATCGAATTAACGATTCGCAGGCGCTGGTGCAATCGGTCGATTTCTTCACCCCGGTGGTGGATGATCCCTATAAGTACGGTCAGATTGCCGCCGCCAATTCTCTGTCCGATATTTTCGCCATCGGCGCCAAGCCGTTGACCGCCATGAATATCGTCGCCTTTCCGCTCTGTCAGCTCGGACCGGATGTCCTGTTGCGGATCCTGCAGGGTGGCGCGGAACGGGTCCAGCAGGCCGGGGCTTTGATCGTCGGGGGGCATTCGATCGAGGATGATGAGCCGAAGTACGGTCTGAGTGTGACCGGGATGGTCGATCCGCGTAAGATGCTTTCGACCTGCGGTTGCCAGCCCGGCGATCAGTTGATCCTGACAAAGCCGCTTGGGACGGGCATATTGGCGACGGCGCTCAAAGGTGAAGTCTTGACGGAGGAGGAGATCAGCGTAGCCGTTGAGGGCATGATCATGCTCAATCAAACTGCGGCCGAGGTGATGGTAGATGTGGGGGTTTCGGCCTGCACCGATATCACCGGGTTCGGCCTAATTGGGCACGCCGTTGAGCTTGCCGAGGCGAGTGTTGTTGGTCTGCGGATCAACGCGCCGAGCTTGCCGGCCTATCCGCGCGCAGCTGAGATGGCAGAAATCGGCTTGATCCCGGAAGGCTCTTATCGGAATCGAGATTATTATTTCTCGCGGGTTGATGGCCAGCAGGGTTGTGAACAATTCCACCTCGATCTGCTGAGTGATCCGCAGACTTCGGGCGGTTTGTTGATGGCAGTTTCGGCGCAAAAAACGGATCTGCTGGTCAGGCGTTTAACTGAGCAGAAAGTGCCGGCGTTCAGAATTGGTGAAGTCACGGAACAAGTGTCTGGACGCCTTCAGCTAGTAGGGTAAGTTTTTCTTGTTTTCTATTCTGATCGCGGTGTTTTCTTTTCTCTGAATAAGTCACAACACGACAGCGCAGGTGAAGGAACAGGTCCGGGTTCAGGCCAGAACTGTCTATATGACCCGTCAGGTGCATGCGTTTACGGCAGGAATTGTTGTCAATTTCTTTGTCTGCCGCTTGCCATGCCGTTCATAATTCGGCAGTTGTTGGTGCCGAGTGTGTCTGGATTGATCAGTAAGTGAACTTGGCGTACGGGGATTTGGCCGATGCTTCTAGCGCGTCAGCCAGCGTGTAAATCCCGTTTGCCTCCAGCAGTGGCAGCATCTTCAGCAGGACTTGACCGGTCACAATCGCATCCCCGAGAGCGGTATGTCGGCCGACGATTGTGACATTGAGCCGTTCGGCCAGACCTTCCAGCGAATGACTGTCCTGATTCGGATGGATAATCGATGACAGCAGCAGGGTGTCAAGAACCGGGTTCTCGAATCTGATGCCGGTGCTCTCCTCTTTTAATTGCAGAAAGCGCATATCAAAAGCGGCATTGTGGGCCACCAGTACCGAGTTTTCAGCAAACTTGTGGAAGTGTGGCAGAACCTTGTCGATCGTCGGTTGGCCAGGGAGCAGCTCCGGTTGAATACCGTGGATTTCAACCGAAGACAGGGGGACCGGGCGCAACGGGTCGACCAGTTGATCGATGGTCTCATGATAGAGCAGTTGACCGTTGACGCTGCGGATTGCGCCGAGCTGGATGATCTCATCCCCCTCGGATGGGTTCAGGCCGGTCGTTTCGGTATCGAATACCACGTAGGTCAATTTGCTCAGCGGCATTTGACCCAACTCCAGCAGATCCTGGCGATTAAACAGATCAAACTCGTACGACACGGGTCGATGCTCCAGGTCAACCTGCATCGCCATGTGCAAGTCCTCTTTGTATTGCGGAAAGACGAACAGGATGCCGTTGCAGGCATCCGTCGTATGGGCCAGCGGTTTCATGCTTCCCGACATCTTTTTGATGATGTCACTAAAGGTCAGCAAGTTACCTTGTGAATCTGCACTAAAGGGGGTCTGCTTCCAGTCAGTCAGCAGCTGTGGATCCACATAAATCTCCGGCCAGGCAACCACCAACTCGACATCCTCCGCTTCGTTGAGGGTCAGCGTCATCAGCAGTTCCGAAACGTCCGATCGGGCCAGCAGCATACTGACCAGTTGTGAAATCGATTGTACGATCGAGTAGCTATCGAGCTGCAACCAGATCGATTCTGCCGCCTGGGTGGTGACGTTGAGGAAAAAACGGTCGAGAATGTTTTTGCTGATGACCTCCAGCAGGTTGCTGCCGAGAACATTTTCTGTGCGCTGAAGTGAGTGCAGGTGACTGACGTAGTTTAAACGTGCCTGGGCGATTTTTTCCTGTAGCT
>CALZHQ010000063.1 GCA_945787295.1 uncultured Desulfuromonadales bacterium | reverse complement strand
TACCTGCTAAGAAAGTATTCCGTTACATGTTGATCGAGAATAATATTTCAATCATCCAAAAATACAACTTAGCCAAACAACTACCGCTGCCCTGAAAGTACAGTCTTTTTTCATTTATGTGCTTCCACCTCCAGTTACCTTACGTCTGTTTTTCTGGGGGCTTACTGGCAAACGCTAAGGGTAACTTCTATCAACGCATTTGCTGGCGCCACCCGTAACATCAATAGAAGGGAAAACAATGAAGACAAAGCGAAACTTCCTCGTATTTTCTGTTATCGCGATTGTTCTTTGTCTGCAGGTGACCCCACTAACGGCAGCCCCTTTCCACCCACTTCATTCGGGAGGTGTCATCGAGCGTCTGCCGCATGGTTACAGGTCCCTCAAGGGTGGTCTATTTTTTCACGATGGTTTCTATTATCGACCTGCCAAACACGGCTTCAGAGTTGTTCATCCACCGGTCGGCGTCATTATCGCCAGTCTTCCTGCCGGCAGCATCACCCTGACAATCAGAGGAATTGACTTTTTTTTCTGTCAGGGGGTTTATTATCGCCCCGTTGATCTCGGTTATCAGGTCGTTGAAAAACCTGTCGAACCAGCACCGAAGCAAGACCCCATAAAGCAGGCTGAAGTTGGAGACCATGTTGCGGTTTTTGCCGAATGGCTGAATTTACGGAGAGGACCGGGAAAAAATCATTCGGCGGAACAGACCTTACGTAAAGGGACTGAATTGGCAGTTAAGGCGGTGGTTGAAAACTGGTATTTTGTCGAGTTGAAAAATGGCGATACCGGTTGGGTGATGAGCCGTTATACTCGAACGCTGATGAATCCGGTCCAAGGGTAGATTTTTCATAAAATCACCAAATTACTTTTGAGAATGAAATTCTAGTCCAATCAGCCAGTTCTTAAACATTGGAGTTTTTGTTAACTTGAAGGAGGTGCTGCCCTATCTCATAAATCGTTTCAGCCTTTGGACACAGGGGGGCTGGGTGGGAACTACATTGGATCTCAAAATTCCTGATTTTCTGTCGAAAAACAGCCCGAGAACCTTCCCAGGGGATCCCGCCAGAGGCCTTTCGGCTGAACCAGTGGGGAGAAATTGGCCACCACTCAAAATCGCTTGTGATCTTACTGATCTTGGTCGCCGAGTTGGACCTCCGTCAATTTAGGCCATATGAAACTTGAATATCCCCGCAAAAAGACCTATAATAAGGTCTCAAATTGAGTCTTTATAGAGATCGAGAAAGAGGTTTTATTATGGAAACGGTACTCGCAAATTGCTCAGCTAGCATTTCTGAGCTAAAGAAAAACCCCTCATCCCTGATCGAAAAGTCTGGTGGCGAACCAATCGCTATCCTTAACCATAACAAGCCTACGGCTTACCTGATTCCGGCTGAGACCTATGAGGCGCTAATGGAGAAGGTAGAGGATTATCAGATCGGCTTGATCGTTCAACAACGGCAGCATGAAAAAATATCCGCAGTAAAGGTCAGCCTCGATGACCTATGAGCTGGAATTTTTGCCAACGGCTCTCAAAGAATGGAAAAAATTGGATGGCTCGATCAGGGCACAGTTTAAGAAGAAGATGGTGGACCGCTTAGAAAATCCGCGTGTGCCAGGGGACCAGCTTTCCGGATATGAGAACCATTACAAGATCAAGCTGCGGGCAAGCGGGTATCGACTGGTCTATGAGGTGATAGACGAGCGGATTTGCGTCCAGGTTATTGCGATTGGCAGGCGGGACAAGAATCTAGTTTACAAGAAGGTCGACAAAAGAAAAAATTGAAAAGAGGGTATCCGTATGATCCCTTATAGAACGCAGATATGCGATTTTTAGCTCAAGTTGCCGTTCAGCAAGCACTTCCCCTTCCCGGGCGCTTAGACAAAAATCCCCCTGACCTCCAAGAGAAGTCAGGGGGATTTTTTATTCAAAGGAGGGTAGACCAAGGGGTGCCATGGTTCTTTTGTATCAAACGCGAGGAGTCTGGCAATGAAAGGAATCAAGGTTGGCTACAGTCGGGTATCCACAAGCGGGCAGTCGTTGGACATTCAAGTGCAGCGGTTAACTGAAAGCGGCTGCGACAAAATCTTTTCGGAGAAATTTACCGGAAAGACGGGGTCACAACGGGAACAACTTGAAGCAGCGTTAAACTACATCCGGGAGGGGGATATTTTCGTGGTGACAAAGCTTGATCGATTAGCGCGTTCGGTGATCGATCTTGCCAACATCGCCAAGTTGCTTGAAGAAAAAAATGTTGATTTGGTTGTTCTAGACCAGCAGATCGACACGACAACTCCGAGCGGCAGACTGCTCTTCTACATGATCTCTGCCATTGGTGAGTTTGAAAGAGACATGATTATGCAGCGAACTGCTGAGGGGCGAGAATTAGCAAAAGCCAGGGGAGTTAAGTTTGGCAGGAAATCCATGTTTGAGGACATGACGACCGCTCAAAGGAAACAACTGATCCGAGAATTTGAACAAGGTGACTTTTCCAAAGAGGATTTAGCCATCAAGTATAAAGTCAGCCGAGCGACCATATACCGTTTTGCGAGCAAGATAAAGATGAGCCAGAGAGTGTCCTGTTCATAAGCTTCTTGCTGGGGAAGTTCTCAGGAATTTACAGGCCCGGATCTCAAATGTCCCTCGATTTTGAGGCATGAAAAACAGGGGATTTTTTTGGCCAAATTCGGCCTTCCTGGGGACTTACCAAAAAACTGCCTAACAACCTTCAAGTTTTGCGACGGACAGTCTTTGACTGGATCGAGAGTGTCTAAAACAGGGGCAATTCACAAATTGAAAGAGTCGGTTAAAATCCAGCGAGCTTACTGATATTAGGCTCTGGGTTTGATATTTTTCTTGTGACTCTTACTCTGGCTTTTAAGCTAGGGGTGTCCGTATCCAGCCATATTGAGAAATATTTGCCAACTTCAAATTCCTCGATTTTTTGCTTGTATTCTCCGCTTGTTACTTTGGTCATTTTAGGAGTAAATTCCTTTCCCCGATAAACATAAATTTTCCCAGGGCCGTTGGCACTTTTGGTGAGAATCTGAATCAAATCACCAGGTTGAAATTTTTCGCTCCAAGCAAAAGTGCGTGTCCACTCTTTGTTTTTTGGATCAGAGTGGGAAAAAGTTTGTTCGAAAACAACTTTATCGTATGGGGCCGGAAAGACTTCCTGCACTTTCGCTTCGCCTAATATGTTTGTCGCTTTCTCTTTAAGTGATTTATGTGAGCCGTTAGGCCATGCCTGCGCAGCAGCCTTAAGGTATTCAATGCCAATCTTCTTTTTGGTTTCCTGATTGTCTGGGGAAAATCTCAGGGCGCTCTCGAAACACTTAAGAGCAATAGATGGGTTCGCTTCTCCTGTTGAGACAAAACTGCCTGCAATACTGCTTTTTAAGCTAGGCTGATAATCAACAGCTTTACTGAATAGCCTCTCAGCAGAAGAGATATTGCCCTTATTTAGCTCTTGAGAACCAGCAGACTTCCATTCTTTTCCTATTTGTTGTCCGAATTGAGAATCCAAGGCTACAGCACTGGCAAATCGCTCATCTGCACGGCTGAAGCTGCCCTTGTTGATATAGCAAATACCAAGTTGATAATGAGCCTCTGCATTCGTCGGCTCCTCGTTGATTTCCTTTTCTAGCAGAGCAATTGCTTGCGGAAACATTTTTGCCTGCATAAAGTCCTTTGCTTTATCGACATTTGTTTCAAAAAGCCCCGCATGACTTTGTAAGGGAACACTGAGCCCAAGAGCTAGGGCCAAGAAAAGGACAATAACTTTACGCATCATAGCCTCCTACATGCTCAATAGGGATAATTCTTTCCCTGCAACTTTTCATCGTATGTGAAGCACCGTTCAGAAGTTTCTAGAACCTGCTTCTTGAAAAACTCATCAAGGCTACCGCCACGGTACTTGCGCATTGGGGGATCACATTGATGAATATAGGCCTTCAGTCGGAGAGTTTCCTTGAGGCCTAGGGTCATCCCTTTGCCAAGTTCCAGCTCGATGATCCCGGCATCAATTATATCAACCTGTAGAGAATCGTCGGTTTGCCAACCGTTCTGTAAAAATGTCGAAACGAGTTTATTCTGGATTTTGTAGGCTAGCAGCACAGAATCTTCTGTACGGTCACCTGTGATCTGGGGGATGTCGGTCTGAAAAGTGATTCTGGCGACGACTTCATTTTCAGGATAGCCGATTGTTTTGAAGCTCTTGACCAAAGAATCGATCAGGGTGGTGGAGTAGGCAGGACAGGTAAACAGGAGCAAAATCGAAATGGCGCAGAACGATATGATACCTTTCAGCATAACCCTCCCTCCTATCACATTGAAATATAGAGAATACCCTACACACGATGCAAAATCGGGTCAATCAAAACCCTCATTTAGCTAGGGCCGTTGACGCAAGAACTTCTGACTTAAAAGCTCCTGGTTCGACTGGGAGTTTTTTTCAATGATTGCCAGAAAGGGATTCCTTTGGTAGAATGCATTGCAAATGCATCGCATGGAGGTCATTATGAAATCATCATCAATCCCATCCATAAGAGTTGAGCCTGAATTGCGCCAAGCGGCTGAGAGCGTTTTACGTGAAGGTGAAAGTTTATCCAACTTTATGGAAGAGTCTTTGAAGGCCGGAATCCAACATCGAGTGGCTCAGAAAGAGTTCATTTCAAGAGGTCTGGCCTCCAGAGAAGAAGCAAAACGAACTGGGGAGTATTTTTCTGCGGATGCGGTCTTTGATGAATTAAAGACTATGCTTCACGATGCAGAGAAAAAGGCTATTAAGTGAGCTATCAAGTTCGCTATACAAAAGGGGCGAAAGAAGACCTTGTTCGGCTGTATGGTTTTCTTGTTGAATTAGACTTAGCTGCTGCCCGCAAAGCACTCGAAGCAATCGAAAAAGGCGTCGGCTTTCTTCAGGATTTTCCTTTTACCTGCCGAAAGGCGACACCTGAAAATCCCCTGCTGCGCGAAATGATCATTCCATTCGGCTCAAAAGGCTATGTTGTCCTATTCGAGATCGAGAACAACAAAACGGTTACAATTTTAGCCGTTCGTCATCAGTTGGAAGAGGATTATCACTAGCTGAAGGCTACCCATTTCAAATATCATAACGTAATGAAGCCCCGGTTCACGCTGGGGCTTCTCTTATTTCCAAAGGAGGGAAGTTGCAAGGAGTGCCATGGTTCTTTTGCATCGAGCGCGAGGAGATTGGCAATGAAAGGGGTTGAGTCCGTATAGTGCTGTAAATTCATGAGGCCATCAACAAGGAGAGAAAACCACGATGACCGATTATGAGATTAATGTTCCTGGCCACCTTTTGTCGAGTCTTCTGTCTGACAAAAGCGGGCTGGGTCAATTGGGGATAGCTGGTTCAGTCCTTTTGGTGAAGCGATTTATTCAGTACCTGTGGGCATCAATTCCACCCGGGCGTTCTGCATCTGATAACCTACCTTTGCCAAGTCGGTTGAGATATTTTCGGTGCTAATTATTCCGAACACCCAGACAGGTTCGTTAATGTCCTGCATATGAATTGATTTCCCTTTTTGTGGCATAACCAGCAGAATCTGATTAAGAGGGGGCGGAGGGACATGAACACAAGCACCGAAGTAGGGGACGAGAAGAAATTCTTTGACCATGCCATCTTCGTTATCCACCTCCAGTGGGGCGACATAGCCAGCCAACATGACCTTTTTGCCATCCATCGCCGGGTTGACCGGAAGGGAGTAAAGTTCCGCCTGAATCTTCTCCAGCAGAGCCATGGCTTCCGGGTCTCCGTCTTGCATTTCCTCAAGCTGCGGCTGATATTTTTTTAAGACATCGGCCGCTCGCTGATCCGGCTTTTCCAGATCCCCCCAGAAAATCTCTTCGTATTCCGGTTTATTCTCGGGACGTTCCGCTTGAGAATGATTTGTCGTGACCGAAAAAACCGGCGTAACGGTCATCGTGTAAAGAAGCAAAAAACAGAAACCAAAATGGAATTTTGAAAGGCGCATATTTATAACCTCACGGTGAGTCCGTCTTGCAGCGACCGACGATAGGCAATGGCTCCAGGGATCAAGCTAAACAGTAACGCAACTGCCGCGACCACAGCAAGCAGCAGGATTTCTTCTTGCCCCGGAGTCCAGAGATTCAGGAAAAAACCATAGTGCGCCATGACCCAGGGGCGTAAGCTGAGCACCAGGGTGAAGAGCAGGGCTGCTCCGAGAGCACAACTCGAAACGACCAGAACCAGGGCTTCGAGGACAAACAGCAGGAACACCTGGCGGGGATGCGCGCCCACCGCCCGCAGAATGGCCATCTCCCGCCGCCGTTCATTGAGGGTGGAGAGCAGCACGGTCAGCATCCCCAGCAGGCCCGCTACCACCACAAAGCCCGTTATGACCCGCAACACGTTCTCAAACAGGCCGATCGCCTGCCACAGCTGCGCCAGGGCGATCCCGGGCACGATCGCCAGCATCGGTTCCAGCTTATAGTCATTGATGGTGCGCTGCAGCCGGAACGCCATGGCACGACTCTTCAGTCCAACGAAGAATGCGGTGATGACCTTGGGCTGCAAGTTTTTTGTCAGCGCTTCGTCGGCGCTGATCTGGTAGCCGGAAATCGGCGCCCCGCCGATCCAGTCGATATGAATCGCTTCGATCCCCTCTAAAGACACATGGACGGTGCGGTCAATGGGAGTGCCGGTCGGTTTGAGAATCCCGACCACTCGGAATGGCTTATCTTCGTGCCGGGCCGATGCGGCATCCCCCGCGCCATGGGCAATGATGATTTTATCCCCATTCTGGTAACCCAGCTTTCGGGCGACTTCCGCTCCCAGCACCGCATCGAAAACCCCCGCAAATGGCTCGCCCGAGGCAAACGCCAGCGATTGTTCATTCCCGTAGCGGTAATAGCGAAAATAGTCCAGGTTTGTTCCCAGCACCCGAAATCCCCGGTGAGAATCGCCCAGACTGAGCGGAATGGTCCACTCGATCTCCGGTTTCTCGGCAATCTCCTTATAGGTATCCCAACCGATGTTGTTGGTCGCGTTGCCAATTCGAAACACGCTGTAGAGGAGCAGTTGAACCGGCCCACTCCGGGCGCCCACGACCAAGTCGGTCCCTGAGATGGTGCTCAAGAAAGCGCTCTTGGTTTCCTTGCGGATGTATTCGACGCCCAGCAGCAGGGTGATGCTGATGGTGATCGAGAACAGGGTCAGTAAGAGGCTCGCCCGGCGATTCCAGAGGCTGTGCAAGGTGAGTTTGAGCAGAATCATGGCTGGTTGATCTCCTGCAGGTCCACGACCCTCGAGAAGTGGTCAGCGATATGCGGGTCATGGCTGACGAAAATAATCGTGCTGCCCAGCGCCTCTGCCTCTTGAAACAGCAGGTCGAGGAAACCGTCGCGGGTATTGGTATCCAGGGCAGAAGTGGGTTCGTCGGCAATGATCAGCTCTGGGCTGCCCATCAAAGCACGGGCCACGGCGACCCGTTGTTGCTGTCCCATGCTCAAATCGGTCACAGCGCGTTGGAAAAGGTCGGCCTGCAAACCGAGATGGTCGAGTAAGCGACCGGCGGTGTCTCGCACATTTCCAGCCCGTTGCTTGCGGCGAAGCGAAAAGCGGCAAGGGAGCAGTACATTTTCCACCACGGACAAATAGGACAGCAAATTGAATTGCTGGAAAATGATCCCCAGATGATCGGCGCGGAAGCGGTCGCGGGCCGAGCCGCCAAGGCCCTCGACCGCTTGCCCGAGCAGGGCTAATTGACCGCTGTTGGGCTTGAGGATGCCAGCGATGAGATTCAGCAAGGTGGTTTTGCCGCTGCCGCTCTCGCCGCGGATAAACAGGTGTTCACCCTGGGGAACCCGTAACTCGGCAATCCCCAGGGTGTCGTGGCTCTGTCCGCGCCAGCGGAAATGGAGATCCTGTAACTCGATGATATTCATCTTTTCAGTTCAATCACTGCATCCTGTTCCAAGGTGATGGCTGAGGCATTTTTGTCCGTCAGCCATTCGACCATGATCTTTTCAAACCCTTTCGGGAATGCGGCGAACAGTCCGGTTTGGATCGTGGCCAGATCGCTAGGCTCGGCGCAAGTGAAGAGCCAGGTCGCCTCGATGTCACTATGCGTTTCCCCCTCCTCATGCTGCGCATGCTCCCCGTGATCTTTATGCTCCTCATGCGCATCATGGTCTTCATGGCCAAGTGCTGCGATATCGACATGGCTGTTTTTCAGTGTGCATTCCGCTTCCGGGTTGATCCGGAACAGATTCTGCCCGGCGTCCAGTTTGGCTTTGGCGTCAGCTAACCTCTGCCGGTCTGCGGCCGAGGTCGCGGCATGCTCGAAGCCGACCAGGTTAACCCCCGGGGATTCGAGGATAATTTCCAGTTGCTCGCCAGTGGCAGCAATCATTAGGCGAGCGGCGCCGTGTTCATGGGCGTCATGCTGGGCATGGCCTTCGAGATCATGGGATACCTCTTCGCCGGCAATGAGGATGGTCGGCGAGAGAAGGAGTATCAGGCTGATGATGTTAAGCAAAACCACTTGACCCTTCATTAGGTCCTCCGTTAAAGAAAATCGTGTCACTCTATTGTGCTTCCACCTGGACCTGGATTCCCAACATCAACTTTTCGAGATAATCCTTGTCGTTGGGATCTTTCAGGTGATCATTGCCATACAGCCAGAACCAGTAGGGGTCTGCAAACCCCACGATTCCCATAAACAGGCTGGATTCTCCTTCGTGCGTATAGTCGATGGCAAACCATTGCGCCGCTTGAGCCCCCTGAATTGCGGTGGTTGCTTGTCGAGTCGAAATCACCTCCCAGCCCTCGTCAGTCACTCCTTCTGCGGCGTACTTGGCTGATTTTGCAACCGTCTTAGCCGATGGCGCTTTTTCTCCCTCTTTGAGTGGGGAAAAACTAATCAATAAATGTGCGTCGCTGCTTTGGTTGATGACGAACAACTGATTGTTTTGAGCGCGCTCCAAAGCGACTTTCCGCGCTTGCTCATTCGTTGGGTTTTGGCCCTTTTCCCTGGCCTCTTCCAGAATGTGTTCCGTCAGGTGCTCGACCAGTTCCTGACTCGGTTCAGTCGTCACCTTCCAGGGGGACGCCACCTCCGGCAAAACCACCTTTAGTCCAGGTTTAAGTTCAAAAACACCAGCCATTGCGAGGGTCGGAAAGAGTAACCAAACGATTAAGAGTAAACGAATTTTCTTCATATGCTTCTCCTTTGTAGATGGGGCTGTTTCGAAAAACTTAACCGAAATCTCGACGAACAGAGGGTCGCCGGGATATGGGCGACTTTGCTCCTGCGAGCAAAGATCTCATCACGATTCTTCTCCTGATTACTGAGAAAACGTGCGCAACTTGATTTTGGCAAGAAGCAGGTTCTCCGATTGAAGAGTGCCTAAATCTTGGATTCAGGATGACGAGAACGCCCGACATGCAGTTGCTTTCGGGTGCCCAGATCTGGATCAGTTGGTATCAGGCGAGACGGGGTGGTCCTCTGGGGGAAGGCCAGTTCAGTTGGATGACCGCAGAGGGCCTTTGATCGCTGGGGGTATAAAGGGTATTGGGGGTAAGGATCGTCCGGGACAGTTGATCCGTTTCGAGGAGAAAAGAATGATTCGACCGGGTTAGAGTCTGACAAACCAGGCAGTCTTCTTCCTCCTCATGGCCGTTAGCGGCGATGGCAAACAGACCAGAATCTTGGTGTTCAATAGCCTGTAAAGATGTGGCCTCAGCCCGGTGCTGAAGGTGATGCCAGCTGGGAAGAAGTGACTGAAAAGTCAGCAGCACCAGAAGCAGTACTGGAATAGGTTTTTTATCTACGCTCAGCCGAAACATAAACAAGTGTATGCCAGTGTTTTTAGAAAGGTCAAGTAGTGTGACAGCCGGCCCTAAAGATGGTCTTGGAAGGTTTCACCAGTAATTTCCTTTGGGGCTTGCGCATTCCCTGCTTATTGCAAAGTCTTCACACAGATCGCCGCATCTAAGGTATTCATGGCCCAAATGGCGAACTGCCTTTGCGCAAGTTGCTTCAAAAAGGATCGCGTAAGTGCAAGGACTGTTGAGAACAGGAGATAATCTGATACTGTCTGTCAGATTAGGTTTTGGTTAAGACATCAAAAAGAGAAAAATAATTGCCTGTCTCTGCGAACTCCGCGGACTCAGCGCCTCTCCGTTATAAAGCTTTTCTTCGTGCCCTTGGTGCCTCGCCTAAGAGCGCCTGCTTTTGGTGGCGGCAACAGCCTTTGTTTTGGCTATCGGCCGGTCATTTAAACGTTCAGGCTGGTCATTGGGCGCGTGCCGGGCCGGTTGTCTGGATCTCGATCGGATAGCCATCCAGCTCTTTGGGCAGCGCCGCTCTGGTTTTCTCACTGTCCTTTTCGATTCCGATGATGATCGCGGTGTCGCCGGCGGCGTTCTTGCCGATACCCATTGAGACCACGCCCGGGGTGGCAATTATCTGTTTTTCATATTTGGCTTTGACGTCCTGGATGGCGTCTGTCATGGTTATTTCCTTATTCGGTTCTTGAGAGCAAGCCGCCAGAAGGAACAGGATGATGCCGGCGAATAGGGTTTTCATAAGCCCAGCCTCAAGGCGCTGAAGACATTCTGGATGCGGTTGAAAATGGTGTTCTGATCGCTGCCGGCAAACAGCAGACCGACCAGATTGTTGTTTTCGTCGAGCACCGCGGACCCGCTGTCGCCCCCCTGGCTCATCGGCCCCGCCACCAGTTGATCGGCAAAGGTGGCAATCTGGCCGGCCCCGTACTGAACATTCACCGTCACATCGACCTGCAGAATCTCATCTTCGGTGAATGAGGTCGTCCGGCCGCTCTTTTTCACCTTCATGCCGAGCAGGCCGTCCGTCAGACCCTGAATCGCTCCGATGCCGAGGATTTCGTTCTGCACATCGGCATCATCGAGAGGCCGGGCGATGGCGGCGTCGACCAGGTTTTCCCCGGCGAAGGCCTTGACCGCTTGCAAGCGGGTGTCGCTGGAGGCCATCTCGGCAAATTTGTTCAGCAGGTTGACGATATTGCCGGCGACATTGCAGTTGCTCGGCTGTCCGCCGATCTCGATCGGCACGAAATCGGTCAATGTGGCGATCTGGTCGGCGGGATTCTGCCCACCATCGTGGGGGCCGGGCTGCAGGATCGGATCGCCAATCTGGGCATTGTTACTGTTGGCCATGACATGATTGTTGGAGAGGATGTGCCACTGGCCGTCCCGCTTCACCCAACACCCCAAGGTTCCAGCGGTGATGTCCTTGTGACCGATGCTGACGCCGCCGGGGGCCGGACGGAACCTGCCGGTCGGGGCCTGTAAGGCACGGAAAATCCCGGTCTCGACCACGTCGGTGGCGATGCCCTGCACTTCCTTCGGCAGCAGATCCTGAGCTGACAAGGCTGCGGCGGCGAGCTTTTTCTCGACCGAGCAGACAATACAAGGCGTCTCGGTGCGCTTCCCGCCGGTCACCTTGTAGCCGATCCCTGTCGCCACAACATTGCTCCGGCTCAAGAATTCCCTGGATCTTTCCTTAAGTACGGCCCGCGCAGATTCGATATTTTCGCTCATAATGCCCCCTTCAATATAAAAAAGTCCTGTGCCTCAGAGGTCGTTCAAGTCATAGCTCTGCGTTAATAACCCGACGACGGTAGTGCCTCGATATTTTGTGAAGTAAACCTATTTTCTGCACCTCATTATTATAGGTCGGCATATTTCGCTCTCGTAGCATGAAAGGTGGTCGACGTTGTGGGCCCGCAGCAAGAAGTTCGACATTCGTCCCTACTGCAAGTGCCATCCCAGCTTCAATACAAGCATTAACATTGTCGTCAGTTAGGTCGGCAATCACCAGAAAAGCGTCAGAAACAGCAGCCCGTACAGCGGCGTTCGTACTTTCTGGATTCCCTTCATGAACTTCATCACCAACTATTGTGGGCATCGAGGTGATAAGCTGAATGAGCTGGCGGACGGGTCCCATTAAGCGCTTATTTTCGGAGTCAAGGTCCATAGCATAGAAAATATAGTGTGGCTTCAGCGGTTTACGCCATCTGTCCCAAATGGATTGCAGAGAGTTTTGTATTATTTGAGGCACATTGTCGTTGTCAGTCTCCATGCGAAGCCAATTCTGATCGTGGCCATCTGCCCTTTTAATTCGAGGATCAGCAATTACAAGACTTGGTAAGCTTTGCTCCGCGGCAAAATCAATTTCTTGAAGAAAATAATTGTAAGGTTTCTCGCCAGCGACAGCAGTGTCTTCACCGCGATATGGAATAATGCTTACGAATGCCCCACAACTGGACATGATTTGTTCGGACCTGTGACCAGATTCAAAACCTTTTTGGTCTTTAGAGTCTCCAATGAGGCGAAATCCTTGTCTTGATAAATGTTTACATACTGCGGTTGCACTCTCGTTATCCTCACTTTGCCAAGAGGCACTAATAAAAATGTCGTGTGCAGTGACTGGATTAGGTCTATTCTCGCTGGGGTATAACGCTCGCACAATTGCCAAACCAAGGTCTGCATCAAGGGTGTTATTGGGCACATCAATCCAAGACATGCCTTTAATCAAAAAGTCGTTTACGTTTGCATTCTCCATTCTCAACACGACAACCCGAAATCCCTTATAATTAGCGCGCTCATCCATGGCTATGTTGTACTCGGCTTGCACCCACCCGCGAGCAACCGAATCGTCCGTAGCAACAAGTATTACTGCACGACATCTCTCTATGGCCTTTTGCAGTTCAGTTGCCAATAATGCTCCAGCCGACATATCTCGATCATCCCACCACACCTCCAATCCCGCCTGTTGCAACCACTGATAGATCTGCTCCACAAAGGACCGATCGCTGTGTGCGTAGCTGAGAAAAATATCGTAGTCTCGCCTATTTAAAGGGAGTCCCATTCAGAGAGTCCTTTCCTCAAAACAAGAAAATATTGCATGAAATCGATGCAAAATGGCCGAACACACCAAAAGGATTCTCAGCCGTCGGCAGCTCGGCCTGCTTCTCTCAATGACGCTGCTTTCCGTTCCTTCCCAACAGAAAGATTGGCATTGACGGGATTGATCTCTTTAACCGATACCAGAGCTTAATGAGAAATCAAGTCGTCGCGGGGGAAAAATGGTTTTTTACTCGTTGAGTTTTTTTCAGTTACTTGACGGGCTGATTGGATGTCTGGCCTGTTTCAGGCCGAAAAGCGCTGGCGACCAGGCGCATTTTTGCGCTGCGGCTGAGCAGCTTGAGCTGGGCCTCACGCCGGCTGGCGCTGCCGCGGCTATGGTTCGCTTCCAGGTAGACCACTTGCCGGGGCTGGCGGCCGCGAAAATACTTGGCGCCAGTGCCTGCGGCGTGCTGCTGGATGCGCCGGTCGATGTCGGTGGTGATACCGGTGTAGAGGGAATCGTCACAGCAGAGGATCATGTAGACCTGCCAATGCATCAGAGTCTCAGAGCCGGCAGGGTGGGTCATTGCAGCTGGCTGTATTGAGTGTAGGCCAGAATGGCGCCCAGCAGGATGACAATAATCAGGATCAGGAAGACTTGGGTTTTGGTCATCGCGCGTCCTCGCGGTGTGGGTTATAAGCTTTCGGGTGCGGTGTTGGCCAGTGAGGGTTCCGCCGTCGCAAGTGACTCCCGGTCCTGGCTGTGATCCTTGGCGAACAGCATGTACAGCGAGGGGACCACGAACAGGGTGAACAGGGTGCCGACCGCCATGCCGCCGACCAGCACCAGGCCGATCGAATTCCGCGCTTCGGCGCCGGCGCCGGTGACCAGGGTCAGCGGGAAGTGGCCGGCGATGGTCGCAGCAGAGGTCATCAGAATCGGCCGCAGCCGCACGCGTGACGCTTCGCGCACCGCCTCAAGCTTGGTCCGTCCCTGCACTTGCAGCTTGTTGGCGAATTCGACCACCAGAATGCCGTTTTTCGCCACCAGGCCGACCAGGGTGACCAGACCGACCTGCGAGTAGATATTCAGGGTGGTGGTCCAGCCCTGGGTCCAGAAGGGGACGTTCGGGTCGGGCATTTTCAAGAAGGTGAAGATCAGCGCGCCGAACATCGCCAGGGGCACCGAGCCGGCCAGAATCACCAGGGGATCGCGGAAACTGTTGAACTGCGCCGCCAGGGTCAGGAAGATCAGCGCGATCGCCAGGGCGAAGGTCGGCAGAAACTGATTGCCCTCGGCCCGCAGTTGGCGCGATTCGCCGGTGTAGTCGAGAAGATAGCCGTCCGGCAGGATTTTGGCGGCTTCCGCTTCGAGAAACTGCAGCGCCTCCTCCAGTGGCCGGACGGAAACGCCGCTGATTTTTACCGCATTCAACTGTTGAAAACGGTTCAATGAGCGGGGCACGGTCGAGTTCTCGATCCTGGCGATGGTCGATAAGGGCACCAGCTGGCCAGCCGGGCCGGTCACATAGATATCTTTCAGCTGCTCTGGGTTCAGCCGGTCGACTCGCTGCACCTGAGGGATCACCTTATAGCTGCGACCGGAGATATCGAAGCGGTTGACGAAATTCCCGCCGACCATGCCGCCGAGATCGGCGGCCACCTGCCGCAGGTTCAGGCCCAGACTGGCGACCCGATCGCGATCGATGACGAATTCAGCCTGAGGCTGGTCGATTTTGACATCGATGATCGGCGGAAAGGCGAACATGCCGCTCTGCATCGCTTTGACCTGGATCTGCCGGGCGAACTGCAGGATCTGTTCAGGTTCGGCGGTCGAAGCGAGGATGAACTCGACCGGGAAGTCTCCGCCGCCCGGCAATGCCGGAGGTGTCACCGGGAACATGCGGATGCCGGGGATGGCGTGCAGCTTGCCCTGCACCTCGGGGAGGATTTCGAAGATAGTCCGCTCGCGCTCCTCCCAGGGTTTTGTCACCAACCCCCCGAAGCCGGACGACGGGAAGGTGATCTGGAAGGTGAAATCGGTCTCCGGTACGCTCATGAAGGCGCGGTTGGCCTCCGCAGCATAGATGCTGGTCTGGTCCAGGGTGGCGTTGGCTGCGGCATCGACGATGCCGAAAATCACCCCCTGATCCTCGGTCGGGGCCAACTCGACCGCTGACATGATGAACATCGGCACGCACAGCGCCGCGACCACCAGCCAGACCAGATATACCGCCGGTCGGCTGCGCAGGCTGGCGTCGAGCAGCCGGCCATAGAGGTTTCGCAGCCGGTCGAAGTCGCGCGATATCCGCCCGGCCAGACCCCGTTCGGCGGCGCCCGGTTTGAGCAGTTTGGCGGACATGATCGGCGACAGGGTCAGGGCGACGATGGTCGAGATGACGATCGCGCCGGTCAGGGTAAAGGCGAATTCGCGAAACAGCGAGCCGGTCAGTCCGCCCTGCAGACCGATCGGCGTATAGACCGCCCCCAGCACCAGGGTGGTGGCGATGATCGGGCTGACCAGCTCGCGCGCGCCGAGCAGGGCCGCCTGGAATGGTTTCTCGCCGTTGCGGATATGCCGTTCGACATTCTCCACCATGACGATGGCGTCATCGACCACCAGTCCGACCGACAGCACGATCGCCAGCAGGGTCAACAGGTTGATGGTGAAGCCGAAGACCTGCATCAAAAACACACCGCCGATCAACGACAACGGAATCGCCACCACCGGCACCAGAGCCGAACGGAGTGAGCCGAGGAACAGGAAGATGACGACAATCACGATCAGCAGGGTTTCGCTCAGCGTTTTGATCACTTCGCGGATCGCGTTGTCGATATAGGCGGTGGCGTCGTAGGCGATGCGCGCCTGCAATCCGCCCGGCAGATCCTCCTGAATCTTCGCCATCTCGACCCGCACCCGTTTGATCACATCCAGCGAGTTGGCGTTCGGCAACGGCCAGATCCCCATGAACACGGCCGTCTGGCCGGAGAAGCGCACCTCGGCATCATAGTCCTCGGCGCCGAGGACGACAGCGGCGATATCCGTGATGCGGACAATCGCGCCCGCCTCTTCGCGCACCACCAGCTGCTCGAATTCACGTACGCTGTTCAGGTTGGTGTCGGCGACCAGGTTGACCTGAATCAGTGCGCCTTTAGAGCGGCCCAGGGCGGCCAGGACATTGTTGCCGGCCAGGGCCTGTCGGACTTCGGCCGGACTGACATTGAGCGCCGCCATCCGCTCCGGTTTCAGCCAGATGCGCATGGCGAAGGTGCGGGCGCCGAGAATATCGGCCCGCTGCACCCCGGTGAGGGCCGAGAGGCGCGGCTGCACCACCCGCACCAGGTAGTCGGTGATTTCGTTCTGTTCGAGGATGTCGGACGTGAAGCTCAGGTAGGCCGAGGCGAAGCGGCTGTCGGCCGATTCGACGTTGATAATCGGCACCTCGGCTTCCGGCGGCAGGTCGTTGCGCACCTGGTCGACCTTGGAGCTGATCTCGGAGAGCGCCTGGATCGCATTGTAGTTCAGTTTCAGGCGGACAGTGATGGTCGATAAACCCTGCGCGCTCTGCGACTCGATGTACTCGATACCGTCGGCCGCGGCGATCGCCCGTTCCAGCGGCGTGGTGATAAAGCCGCGCACCAGTTCGGCGCTGGCGCCGACATAGACGGTGGTGACCGTCACCGCGGCATTTTCACTGCGCGGGTACTGGCGCACGTTCAGGCTGCGTACCGCCTGCAGACCGGCGATGATGATCAACAAGCTGACCACCAGCGCCAGCACCGGCCGGCGGATAAAGAGATCGGTAAAACGCATAAGCCTCAGTTGTTTTCCGGCTGCGGGTTCAGTTTGAAGTCGGGCGCCAGTTTGTTGTCGACCACCACGGCCTGGCCGTTGCGCAGCTTGAACACCCCGGTGCTGACCAGGGTTTCACCCCCCTGCAGGCCGGAGAGTACGTTGATGAAGTCTCCCCGCTTGGCACCAAGGCGCACGAACTGCTGGCGCAGGGCCAGCTCAGCTTTGCTCTCTTCAACGATGAACACCGAATCGCCGAACGGGGCATAAAGCACCGCGGTCGCGGGAATCGCCAGCACCTGTTGCGGCTCCGGCAGCAGCACCTCCACGGTGACGAACATGCCCGGACGCAAACTCTCATCATGATTGTCCAGGGTGGCCTGCACACCGATGTTGCGGGTTGCGGCATCGACTTGCGGATTGATGGTGGAGATCACCCCCTGCAGCTGACGATCGGGAATGCCGTCGGCAAAGACCCGGACCGGCAGCCCAGGTTTCAGCAGGTGCAGCTGCTGCTGGGGGAGCTTGAAATCGACGAAGATCGGATCAAGGCTCTGCAGGCTGACGATCGGTTCGCCTTCGCTCAGCACCTGCCCCAGGTTGACCTGGCGGATGCCGAGGTGGCCGGCAAAGGGGGCGCGGATGGTCTTTTTGGCGATCCGGCTGCGCAGGGCATTAATGTTGGCCAGCGCCTGCTGGTAGGCGGCTTCATCACGGTCGAGTTCGGCTGCAGAGATCAGCTGTTCGCCGATCAATCGCTTGGTCCGCTGCAGCGACTGATCGGTTAGTTTCAGCGCGGCTTCGGTTCCCGACAGCTCGGCCCGTTCCGAGCTGGTATCCTGGCGCAGCAGCAGTTGTCCTTTTTCCACCTTGCTGCCGGGAGTAAAGGCGATCTCGACAATTTTTCCGGGGAGTTCCGCGGCAACGATCACCCCCTGTACGGCGGTCAGGCTGCCGACCGAGGTGAGTAACTGCTCCCAGGCTTCGGTGCTCACCTTGGCAGTGGTCACCGGTTCAGGAGGAATCGCGAACTGGCTGCTGGCATCGACCATCTTGACGATCTGCAGGTATTTAATGCCGCCAATGATAACGACCAGCACCAGCAGGCCGAAGATGGTCAGGAGGATTTTTTTTATCATGGGCAGCGCCGTTTTGCTTTGGGGGTTAAGTGGTTCGAGCGATCAGCCATTAATTCTAACCTGTTTCAGGACAATTTTCTTCCCGACGGCCTGGAAAAGCTGCTGCTCAAAGCAGCTGCATCCGGTCGGCTCGCCGCGCAACGGGTAGTACCGTTTCAGCAGGCGGCCGACGGGGCTCATGGCGGTGGCGATGCCGCTGTTGCCCTGGGCGCTGTGATCATGGTACTGGACTTTATAGCCACGACCCTTTAATTCATCCTTCACCCCCGGACGCAGGGCCTCGTTGGCCGGGGGTGCGACGATCTGGTTGAGGGAGACGGTATCGCCGGAGGCTTGCCCGGTCTCGGGCGTCGCCCACAGCGGAGAGCAGGCAGCTCACGAGGCATCAGCAGGCGGTTCATCGGTTGCTCCTGTGATTGAAAATAAAGCTCGCAGTGAAGCGGTTAATCTACCGCTGAGCCTATCGGCAGGTCAAGATTCGGCTTGGGGAAACAAAACAGCGATGGCGCAGCTGGAGAATTTAAAGATCATTTATCAGGACCACCAGCTGGTGGCGATCAATAAGCCGGCCGGGCTGCTGGTGCATCGCAGCATGCTCGACCGGCACGAGACCCGCTTTGCCCTGCAGCTGCTGCGCGACCAGCTGGGACGGCGGGTTTACCCGGTCCACCGGCTCGACAAGCCGACCTCAGGGGTGCTGCTGTTCGCCCTCGATCCGCAGACCGCGCAGCTGATAAACGCTCAGTTTCAGCAACGGCAGGTGGAAAAAGCCTACCTGGCGGTGGTGCGCGGCTGGCCGGCGGAGCGCGGCCGCATCGATTATCCGCTGATCGACGGGCCACAGCGGGGCAACTATGCCGATCAGCGCGGATCAGACCTGCCCCGCCCGGCGCAGACCGATTTTTGCACCCTGGCCGTCAGCGAGTTGCCGATCTCCGACGGGCGCCACCCGACCAGCCGCTACGCCCTGGTCGAAGCCCGGCCGGCCAGCGGCCGTCGGCATCAGCTGCGGCGGCATTTCAAGCATATTTACCACCCGATCATCGGTGACACCACGTACGGCGACGGACGGCACAATCGCATTTTCCGCCAGCAGGTCAACAGTCACCGGTTGCTGCTGCACGCCAGCCAACTGCGCCTGTTCCATCCGCATGAAGAGCGTCCGCTGCAGCTTGGCGCACCGCTGGATGGCGACCTGCAGAAGGTGCTGCAGAGCACCGGATTGCTTCCCCAGGGGTCTGAAAATGACGCTTGAACACGCCGAAATCATCAGCTCACACGTCCTCTATGACGTGCCCGGCAAGTTCGGCGGCTGGCCGTCGATCGCCCGCACTGCCGCCGGCGAACTGCTGGTGGTCTTTTCCGGCGCGCGCAAATTTCATATCGATCCCTACGGCAAGACCCTGCTGGTCCGCAGCCGTGACGACGGTCAGAGCTGGTCGGAGCCGCGGGTGATCAACGACACCCTGCTTGATGACCGCGATCCCGGAATTCTGGTTCTGCCGGACGGAAGTTGGCTGGTCAGCCTGTTTACCTCCTGGCTGTTTGCCAGCTGGCAGGAGGCGGCTGCCTATTACGGTCAGGAAGAGATCGACCGCTGGCGGCCGAACATCGAACGCGCAACCCTGGAGGTGCGGCAAAACCATCTCGGCTACTTCACCCTGCTCTCTGACGATCAGGGGCAGAGCTGGAGCGGGTTGCGGCGGGCGCCGGTGACGGCACCGCACGGGCCGATTCTCGGGGCGGACGGCGAACTGCTGTTTCTCGGCAATCATCGTTCGGCAGAGCAGGTCAGCATCGCCTGTTACGTTTCCATTGACCGGGGGGAGAGCTGGCAGGCGCGCGGGGTGCTCGCCGACGCCCAGGCTCTGGAGGGGATTTACTTCTGCGAGCCGCACCTGGTGCGACTGCCGGATGGGCGGCTGCTCGGGCAGCTGCGGGCTAACGCCGCGGATGTCGATAAACGCCAGCTGTTCCAGAGCATCAGCGAGGATGGCGGACGCAGCTGGAGTCCGGTCGAAGCGACCGGCATCTGGGGCTTGCCGCCGCACCTGCTGCAGCATTCCTCGGGGGTGCTGCTGAGCAGCTACGGCCATCGCCGCCAGCCGTTCGGTCAGCGGGTTGCGCTCAGCTGTGATGGCGGGGTGAGTTGGCCGCAGATTCTGACGATCGATGAAATCAAATATCAGGAACAGACCGCAGCCGAAGATGTAGGCGAGATCTACTACCAGATTCCCGATCTCGGTTACCCGGCGACTGTCGAGCTGGAGGACGGTTCGCTCTACACGGTCTGGTACCAGTCGCGCCCGAATGACCTGGGGGCGATAATTCGTGGCTGCCGCTGGCGGCTAACCGGCTGGTAGCGGCTGCTTTTTACCTGCTTCGTTTCACCCTCCTTTCTGCCTGTTCACATGTTATCATTAACGCCTAGGCAGGCAAATTTTTCATCTATCTTTTAACCGCTTCGTACAGATTGCTCAAGGTCTGAAAGTTACCACCCGCACAAGGAGGTAAGGTTATGAACCGGCAGGCAGAGGTTGCAACGAGCGAAAAGTATTCGAAATGCATCGAAGGTTCGAAACGCATCCGTTGGGATATCGACACTGATGTGATTCGAGGCCGTGACTTCGACCACGCCAAGAAATTTCTTCCGGATGGCATCTCCAAAGTCGATCGACTTGAATTCCTCACGGAGCAAGAGAAAACCCTGCTCAGTCAGATTCAAGGGCGAACCTATGCCAATATGTTTGGTTTTGTCGAGCGCTTCATTGTCGCCAAGATCCTCGAGATCAGCCGCGATCACTGGATTGGTGACCAAGTTGCCCTTGAGGCCTTAGTGCGTTTCTGTGACGAGGAATTGAAGCACCAGGAGCTGTTCCACCGGATCGAGGAGATGATTGCCGCTGGGATGCCAGCCGGGTATTCCTTTCCCTGGGATCCCAACCAGGTCGCCGCCGCGGTCCTGGAAAAGTCGACCTGGGCGGTCATGGCCCTGACCTACGAAATAGAGCTGTTTACGCAGGAACATTACAAAAAGAGCATTGAGCCTGATGAAAATATCTCCGAACTCTATAGGGACATCTTCTTATTTCATTGGAAGGAAGAAGCCCACCATGCCACTCTGGATGCCCTGGAATGGCAACTTCAGGACAAAAAGCTCAGCCCTGACGAGCGGGACCGGGCCATTGGTGAGCTGATTGAGTTGGTCGGCGACGTCGACGGGATTCTGCAGGCGCAGAGTCTGAACGACGCTGAATACTTTTTACGGGTTTGTGGTCGTGCCTTCGCGCAGGAGGACGCGGGACGCCTCAAGAGCTTGCTGCTCAAGGCTTATCGCTGGCAATACATATTTTCCGGCGTCGAACACCCCCGCTTTCAAAAGCAGTTTTCAGAATTGACAACAGAGGCGCAAAGGGAGCGGGTCTCTGCAGCGCTGGCGACGCTGGGCTAGCAGCTGAGATAGCCGGACCTTGGCGTTGCCCGTGACTCCCAGGGTGCAACGGATCGCCTCCCGTTCGGCCGAGGCGAAAACTTCGCTGAGCCTGTCGCCCTTCGAGCCGATTCGGTTCAGTCTAAGTGTTTTCAGTCAGGCGCTCAGTCTTCAGGGGCGCGATATGGAGACATATCGCTGTAAACCAGCGATTACATTCACTCCGTGTCAAAATGCGCCCGCCTTAAAGGTTTTTTTCTTAACCCTAAAGCAAAAAGAGAAGGTCGGCTTGGTCTTTTGGCAGGGGAAAACAAATTCCCCTGCCAAAAGATTCTTTAATGTTTTAGCGGTATTCGCCACCAAGTCCTTGAAATCTCTTGATCTAATTGTAAAGTTACCTAGCGACCGGGTTTTTTTCGGTCATCTTCTGTTGCCCGCATCGGCAAAGAAAAAGTTTTGTATTTCGGCGCCTTGCTAAGTTCGTGTCAGCCGGTAAAGTTTAATGACTCGGCTGGCACAGCTTTTGCCCTCTTTAAGAACCGTTTTCTGGCCAGCTGTTTCGGCTGATGATTCATTTACCCAGGTTGCCGGGGTCAAGCCCGCAATCGTTCTTTCACCAAGGTTCAAACGAACAAGGAGGAAAGCATGAGAAAACTGAAGTTGCTGGTAGGATTGGTTGTCATCCTGAGTTTGCTGATCGTGCCGCAAGCCTTTGCCGCCAAGCGCGAGAAGTTCGGCACCGACAAGCGCCATGAAGAGGTCAAGCGCGAGCTGCGCACCATCAAGACCTCAGACAAGACCTTCCGCTGGAAGATGGTCATGCCCTGGAGCAAAGGCCTGCTCTTCTTCGATATCGCGCAGCATTTTGCTGACAGCGTCAAGCTGGCCTCC
>CALZHQ010000062.1 GCA_945787295.1 uncultured Desulfuromonadales bacterium | reverse complement strand
CAATTCCGTATCGGCTTTTTTTATTTTCTCCTGAGCACCCGTTTCCCAGCGATTTTTGACGAGAGCTTTATCCTTAGAGGCCTTCTCGTAACGTTGCTTCAGTTTTTCCGCGCGCAGCCGCAAATCCCTGACCTGCTCTGCATCCTGCTGCGCCTGACCCACAACCACAGGATCTGAGTTCGACGAACCTACAGCGGCTTCCGAATCAATCTCTTGTGCCGCGGCCCGGCAGGTTTCCGGCAACCCCTGCAGGCTGCCGGCTATGTACCTCTGTCCACTCTCGTCTATGCAGGAATAGCTTTTTGCCCAAACGAAACCGGCCGCAAAACTTAATAACAGCAAAACCAATCCCAAAGCTCTCATCTGTACCCTCCTCACTCAACTCAGCGGTGGCCGTCGAACATAAATGAGTCGCTGCCCTCTCGTTGTTTAACCCGGCCGAACAGACAAATACTCTGACCGGGACTCAAAAAACACCGGGGAAAATCCCTGCGGGGGGAATGCTCTTACCGTTGGAACAACGTCAATCAGCGGCTGTTGTCCGTCAGCGCGAACCCTGCATCAGCCCTCGTAAACCAGCACCCGAATCAGGCCGATGGTGCCACCTTCTTCATGGGTGGTGCTGTCGCTGACAGATATCACCTTTTTGATGCCGTTATCGCTTATAAACTTATTAATCCGGGTATCCAGCTCTTCCAGCTCTTTACGGGCCCGAAAGGGCTCCAGTGGTTCACCAAATGTTTTAACTTTGATCATCGCGACCTCCCCATAGCTGCTAGGCGACTTGAACTTATTAGATTAGATTATAGCGCAGCAGCACGGAACAGTTGGAGAGAGCCGGCAAGAAATCTATTTAGCTAGAGGGGGGATGCCAAGTCAGGAGGGTTACTCTTCGACAAGTTTATTCAGCTCGGCAAGAATTTCCTGCTCTTCACGAATCTTGTCTTTGTAGAAGTTCCAGACATGATAGCTCTGCAAACTGAGGATGGTCATGCCGACCGTAAAAACCGCCCAGAGGTTCTCCGCCAGATCGCCGGAAAAATGGTAGAAGGCATAAAAAGCACTGAGATAACCGAGATGAGCCAGGGCACCGCGCGGCCGCTTGCCGCTGGTCATCTGGGTCAGCACCAGGATGATCGCCGAGAAGCCGTAAAGCACCAGAGCCCAATTGATAAAATTGGTTGGCGGAGCGGCGCCGAGCGTCTCATGGAGGCTGTCACTGAATGAAGGCAGAAAATCGAAATCACGCGAGGCTCCGATACTCAGTGCCGTAAAGATGGCGAGTATCCATAAGCCGCTGCTCGAAAGCAGTTCGAGCTTACGGATTTTGGCCCGAACCTGTTGCCGCAACGGTTCGATGTCCGGCATCGTCGTTTCCGAGTCTGGAGTCAAAAGCGGAACCATTCTCTGTAGCTAATTGTGAACTGCCAGTGGTCTGCCAACCCAGCAGCGCATCGTCACGTTGCTGTACCAGCTGTCGGAAGTCCCTTTCCAGGCTGCCAAGCTTGTTGCCCGTTTTCGGCAGCTCTTTGGCACTGACCCCCTCGACGGCCTGTCTGGCGCAGAAAGTCAAGCGTTGGATCGGGAGAAACAGGTTCATTCTCAACAGGGCCGCAACGCCACCGATCGTTAAAAAGAGAACCATCACGCTGAAAATTATCATCCGGCTTCTTAACAAATCAAGGGTTTTCTCAAGTGATTCGCTGGAGATCCCGAGGGTCAGAAAGCCGAGCACCGGCTCAGCTGCCGAATGAAAATGGCAGGCTGCCGTGGAGCACTTTGCTTCGTTGAGAATCGGAATCGAGACGGCGATCAAACCGCTGTCACCGCCAAGGTCATGATGGGTTTTGGTCCGCTCCGGATAATCAGGCTGCATCATTCGGCTGGCCCAGGGGTCGACGGCAGAACTTGCGGCAGTCGGTTCTGTCTCAGCCGGGTCTCCGGAAAAACGGATCCGCCCACCCTGGTCATAGATTCTGATCTGTCCCACTTCGGCCAAGGTCCCGACGTTGCCGACGATGTTGCGCAACGACTGCCGATCATCCTGCATCATCGCGTAGCGGGTCGACTTGGATACCGTCTCGGCCAGGTTATCAACATGCAGAACCGCCTCATCGGTCATATCGGACTTGATTAAGGTATAGAGTAAAATGCAGCCGAAAACGACAAAGCCGGTTACGGCGATGGTGATTGGAACGATGGCTCTGGCGATCAGATTATTGAACATGCTCACTCCGCAATCGAACTTTCCGGCACTGACAAAAACCTAGCTGCTTTGACATTTTAAAAAATCCTGGTCGACGGAAACCCGGCTGCTCCGTCGACCAGGAAAGCCATTACCTCAAGCCCGAGCAGGAATTTCCTGCTCTCGCTCTGGACTTGCCGGCATGGCAACTGCTTCTGGTGCCTCCTGGGTTTGCGCTTTCCAGGCATAGAGGATCGGCAAACGGTTGAGGATGAATCGATAAGTGGCAATGTAGATGGCGAAAATTGTGATTGCGATGATGATTTCAGCGATATGCGGAATCTCCTGGTAGAGCTTCCAGTTGAAAGTGATCAGCGCGGTGTTCAGGCGGTTCAAAACGATCCCGGCGATGGTGACAAAGGCACCGATGCGGACCATACCGACCAGCTTGTGGCGGATGCCGTAGGCAAAGATAATCAGCGGCGCAACCACGAAACCGATCATTTCAACCAAGTACCAGGCACCCCAACCGGTGGCCAGGTAAGCCCATTCGTTGTCATGGGCGAGGGCAATTAACTTGATGACCAAGTACGTGATCAGTCCCATGCTGGCACCCTTTGCGAGCTTGATGGTGAGATCGCCAAGAGTCTCTTTGAAACGATCGTCACAGCGCCATTTCATGGTCATGATAACGATGGTGCTGACGGCGATAACCATGCAGAGGCCACCAGGGATCGAGGAGACGAAGAAGTGAATCCACTGGAACTCTGCCGAATACCACAAGGGATGAACCTTGCCCGGCGCATAGGTAAACAGAGCCCCTAGAGCACCTTGATGCAGGGTCGACAGGATGATACCGGACACGGTCAGGCCGATAGTTCCCTTGCGGATGAACTTTTTGGCGTTCGGCCAACCGATCCACTCGAAGAAGGCAACCGAAACTTCGGCAACCTGCACCGACAGGTAGGTGGCGACATGCCAACCGACCAGAAACAGGACGGCGGCCGGGCCCCAGGCATAGACCATCGGATAGGCCAGACGCCAGGGCTGCCCCAGGTCAACCAGCAGATAGACAACCGCGAAGAAGTAACCGAGCAGACCGTTCAACAGGGCCAGCCGCTCGATCGGCTCAAAGTCGTGCCGGCCGAATAATTCACAGGTCGTCCCCAGCATGAAACCGGACGCCGAAAGCGGAACCATACAGAAGAGACCGAAACCGAGGAACAGGCCCCAGGGATAATCGTAAGAGGAGTGGGTCACTGCGCCGAGACCGAAGATGAAACGGTAAATGATAAAGGGAACACCGATCGCCATGATGGCCGCCAGAATCCAGTTGAACTTGTTCCGCACCACCTGACCGATGTATTGATCAAGAGTCAGGCCGAGGAACAGTTTCTCCATGATATTCCACTTTTTGCCATCCTTGCTCTCTGCCCCTTCCAGGGGTTTAATCCCGTGCTTCGCTAAAGTTTTCATTATTCTTCTCCCTCCTCGGCATGACTGTCATGGTCGTCGTGACCCTTGTTCTTGGTCGCCAGCAGATGGAATCCGGTAAACATGGCCGGCCAGATTGCCAGAACCATCGGCACCATACCGAGGAAGCCCTTGACGTTATTGATAATCGGCTCTTGCTGCAGGGTGGTATCGAAACCGAGCTCTTCAAATGGAGCTGCGGAAAGGTACAACCAACCGGTGCCACCAACAGTCTTTTCGCCGTAGATTTCATCCTGATATTTTTCCGGGTTCTTCTTGATCCGCGCCCGGGCGATTTTCAGCAGATCTTTGCGCTTACCGAAGGTCATGACCTGGGCAGGACAGACATCAACACATGCTGGCGGCTTGCCTTCTTTGAGGCGGGTGTCGTAGCAGAAGATGCACTTCTTGACCACCGGGTCGATAACTTTTGAATAGCTGTAGCCTGGCACATGGAACGGGCAGGCGATCATGCAGTTCCGACAACCGACACAAACGCTGGAATCATAGATGACTGCACCTTCGGGAGTCTTGGTGTAGGCATTAACAAAGCAGGAAGTCAGGCAGGCCGGCTCGTTACAATGGTTACACTGAATCTTGCGGTAAACCGGTTTATCGCTCCCTTCCGGCTCATAGCGGTTGACCACCGTGTAGGCCTTCTCGGTCGGACGCCGTTTCTGGGTCCCATGATGGAAGGTCTGATCAAAGACTGAATAATCATCAAACGATTGATCCGGGGCCGGCAGTTTCTGTTCTTTATTACAGGCGGCTTCGCAGCTGCGGCAGCCGACGCAGCGGGTCAGATCGACCAGTACGCCCATCCCATCCGGGAATCCGCTGAATTCTCCGGCAGCCAAGGCTTTTTTGGCTGGTGACAACATGACCGCTGCACCTCCGGCGAGACTCCCGGCAAGAAATTTTCTCCGACTTACTTTACTCATGACGATATCTCCTTGCTGAATTGCTCAACATCAAATCGAATCAATGACCAGCGGCGGCATGCTCGGGTTTTGCCGGAGCAAAGTTGCCTGAATGATAAAACTCATCCCCCGCCTCGGTTCTGGCGTGACAATCTTCACACCCGGTCGGCCCATCAACCTCCTGGTGACAGCCAAGACAGTTCTGGTGGTAGGCACCAACCAGACCGTTCATATCGACATGGAAAAGATCCTGCTGACTCTGACGATTGATCTCTTCGGCCGAGAACGGCTTTGCAGAATGGCAATCCTGACAGGCAACCTGGACCAGCTCTTTGTACTCGCTGTGGCACTTGGAGCAGTAGAGGTCGGTGGTCCCGGTTCCCGTGGTGTGGTGATGACAGACAGAACAGTCTTCTGAAACATCGACATGCATTTCGTGATCGAATTCCACCGGCTCGTAGTATTTGGCCAGGGCATCGATCGTTACGCTTTCAGGCGCATCCATGGCATAGGCGCTCATGGACAGCAACAAACTCAGCAATAAAAGCAACAAACCCTTTATGTGCCACTGTGACGCAACAAACATAGCACTCACATCTCCTTGTCAAATCAGGCTGTCGATCTGCCGCTTGTTCCTGGGATGGCGACAGCCTGAGAATAAATAATTGGGACTAATCAGCGATCCTGATCGTGCGCGCCCGGACTATTTCCCGCCGTGGATATAGCGATAAAACATCGGGAATGTGCAGAAGAAAGCCACGCAAATCAGGTACTCGACACCTTTGATGTAAGTGTAATAATCGACCAGGGTGAATACCTCTGTCACACTGCCAATACTGTTAAATAGTTCAATCATCTCAGCACCTTTTATCAGTTATAGAGTTAATGTTTTTTGGCTGCAGCGGCTTTGTAGTTCGATGCGCTCTTTTTCGCCGCATCCTTGGTCATGCCGAACAGGTTCATGATGGCCGGCAACAGTTGGGCCACCACCAGCAGGGCACAGAAGCCGACAAACAACAGCACCAGGATCCCGCTGTTGTAAACTTTGCTCGTATCCGCTGCCATGGCCGGCGCAACTGCCATCAGCACAAGCGACAATGATGTCAGAATTGTTTTGACTCGATGCATGGAAACCTCCTTCGATTGAGTAATTTGGGGCTCATTTCTGCGCGCATGATAATTTCTGAAGGCACAATGAACCGCTTGACGTATCTCTTCCCGACCTTCATCACCGGCCGGCTTTAAAGCGTGGTAAAAGATCCCCTCTTTGCGGATCCGACGCAGTAGATTGATCGATATTTCATCCGATATCAGAATGATCGACAGGTACCGGTTACATTTTTTCAGCAGCGGAACCAATTTTGCGACATGCGTCTCATCGAAGTTCCCCCCCAGCACCACGACCTGAATCGTCTTGTTGAGAATTCCCTCCAAGCCGTTGACAACCGAATCGGTGGCCTCGACATGAATATCATCTTCGCCAAACAGCCCAGCTAAACGATCCCGCGAGTCGCGATCTTCATTTGCAATCAGCAGACCTTGCATAACGCCACCCTTTCTGCTCATAACAACCAGCTCTTATTCAGAAATCAGTTCAGATGCTTTTCTGCATTGGCGTCGCGAACAAAAAGACCTTTCAACATACCGACAAACAGGATGACTGCCGGAACCAGTTGGAAAACGATGATCAGAGCAAAGAAACCGATAAACAGGGTCAGCAGAAAACTTCCCCCTTCGCTACTGGCTTCCGCAGCAGCGTATGCAGATGAAGAAAAACTCGACAGGATAATCAAGGTATTGCGGATAATGCTTTTCATGATGACCTCCCCAACGAAAAATTCGTTATTGGCGTTCCTGCTTCTCAATAAAAGCAGCAGACGTGCCAGAAAATCAGGGACACCAATAAATAAGTCTCAATTGCCTGTAATTATTAAGCTATTTTTTATTTGCTACTGCTGCATGAATAATTGGGAAGGCAAAACTGTATACAATCGACATACAGGCAGGAATCGCAGAGGCACCACCCGGAACCGGATAAAACAAGCTAACCTACTGAAAATCTGTCTGTTTCCTGCTATCTGCCCGTTAGAACAAAATATATGTGCGCTGAATATTATCTGTATATTTGAGCGTTGCAGGTCTATGCGACCTGCCAGGCAGTTGCACACGATTAAGCAGCGCTCTTTGTTGAGAAACAATCAATACGGGCTGCTGACAACCAACTCGCAGACAAAATGTAGCCGCTGAAAAGAACTATAATGCAAGGTGTTAAGGGAACTTCTGCGGAGGGAGGCGTTGGGCCGCGGAGCACACAACCACCAAGAAGAAATGGGCATGCAAAAACAGAATGTTACTTTGTCCACACCCAGATCGGCCTGTATGAGAATTATATACATTCGTACTTCCGAATAAAAAAAGAGGAGCTTGATTAGTTGTAATCACCGCTGATTAAAACCTATCAGGTTATCTATAAAGAAATATACTCCCTTTCGAGACAAGAGTTATTGGCTTCCAATGTACTAAGATCCGAAGTGGTACTCAAAATATTATCGAAAACAATCTCCACTCCCTTTATGAACTTAGCGCTTGACTCAAAACCCTGCTAAAATTATCATTTATGCGATATATTATGCAGATATCATACTTTTTTGTTGTTTAGGTTCACAAATTCTGGAGCATCTCAGTCATTGCATCCGGCCTATAACTGACAATGCTGTCTGAGTGAGACAAGAGGGGCAAAACAACAGCTATGGATGAGACCAAGACGAACGATCGAATCCTGATCATTGATGATGAAGCTGTCATTCGTGAAGGAATTAAACAAACGATGTGCCTTGAAGGCTACCAGGTAGAACTCGCCTCCAACGGTAAAACCGGCTTGAGCAAACTCCAGAAAGACAACTTCCAGGTTGTCGTGACCGACCTGAAAATGCCAGGCATGCACGGCATAGAAGTCCTTAAAGCAATCCGCGTACTACAACCCGATGTTCCGGTCATCATCATCACCGGCTATGCGACCGTTGACTCTGCTGTCGAAGCGATGAAAAACGGCGCCTTCGACTATCTGACCAAACCGTTTTTACCGGAACAGATTTCCGAAAAGATCAATTCCGCGCTTCGCCAAAGAACCCTTTCGCTGGAATCTTTATCTGATGAAGATGAAATCCTTGATGAGCAGGTCTGCGCACCCTTTGTTGGCCGCAGCATCCAGATGCAAAAAGTTTATCAGCGGATCCAACAGGTCGCCCCGACCAACAGTACCGTTTTAATCACCGGCGAAAGCGGCACCGGTAAAGAACTTGCGGCACGCGCGATCCACAATCACAGCCACCGAAAGGATCAACCGTTTGTTGCCGTTGATTGCAATTCCTTGCCGGAGAACCTGCTTGAAAGCGAACTGTTCGGTCACGTCAAAGGGTCCTTTACCGGTGCGACCCAGACCAAACCCGGACTCTTCTCGGTGGCCAGCGGTGGCACCCTGTTTCTCGACGAGATTTCCAATATCAGCTTGACCACCCAGGCAAAACTGTTGCGCGTCCTGCAACAACGCGAGGTCACCCCGATCGGCGGCACCAAGGCCGCTCCGATCGATATCCGTCTGATCGCCGCAACCAATAAGGGTCTCGAGGATATGGTCGAGGCCGGAACCTTTCGGGATGACCTCTATTTCCGCCTGAATATCATCCCGGTTGACTTACCACCTTTGCGCGACCGGCAAGGGGATACCTCCTTGCTGATCAACTACTTTATGAGAAAGTTCGCCGAAGAGATCGGTAAAGAGATCAAAGGGCTGGCTCCGGAAGCACGGATCGCCCTGGAAGGCTATAATTTCCCGGGGAATGTTCGTGAACTAGAAAATATTATCGAAAGAGCGGTCGTGCTAGCGCAAGGGGAGCAGATCGGTCGGGAAGATCTGGAACTACCATCGGACGACGAGGAGTCCCTGGACGAGATAGCCATTCCGTTAAACACTGAAGAGCTTAAAGAAAACAAGCGCCTGGCCCGCGAACGAGCGGTCGAGCCGGTCGAAAAAGCCTTCGTTTACGCGGCTCTGGAACGCAACAACTGGAACGTCACCAAGGCGGCAGAGGAAACCGGCATGCTGCGGCCTAACTTTCAAGCCATGCTGAAAAAACTGGGGGTCTCTATCAAGAACCATAATGCCAGCTAAACCGCGGCACCTCCAGCCAGATCGATCCCTTCATCCACAGATAAGCTGTCCGCCCCCCCTGCAACCAGCGAAAACCCTTCTGTGGCCGGCAACAGAATGCTAAATTCCGTGCCCTGACCAACCTTGCTCTGGACACTAATTCTGCCTCCATGGTTCTGGACAATGCCGTAGGATATCGACAAACCGAGGCCGAAACCTTTTTTAATCTTGGTCGAAAAGAAGGGATCGAAAACCTTGTCCAAATCTTCTTTGTGAATCCCGGAACCATTATCCCGAATCCGCACCTCCACAATCGAAACGTCCACAATCGAAGCATTCTCAATCAACTCGGTGTGAATCGACAAGGTCCCACCAATATCGTTCATCGCCTGGGCGGCATTGATGAACATGTTGAAGAACACCTGCTGAAACTGATCCGGATCCAGATAGAGGTCGGGCAGCTCCTCATCATACTGACACGTGACCTCGATATCCTGAAACAGGGTCTGTTGTGAAACCAGTCGCAAGGTCTGCTTGATAATTCGATTGATCGAATCGAGTCTCTTTTCCGGGATCGATTCCCGCGAGAAATCGAGTAGCCCGCGAACGATCTTGGCACAGCGTCTGGTCTCTGAGATAACAACCTCGAGATTTTCCTTGACCTGCGGGGGCAGATCAGGATTTTTTGCTGCCAGGGAGGAGAACATCAGAATACCCCCGAGAGGGTTATTAATTTCATGAGCAATCCCGGCCACCAGCTCGCCCATCGAAGCCAGTTTGGCTGACTGAACCAGCTGGGTCTGCATTTCCTGAATTTCCTTGGTCCGCTGGTCAACCTTTTGCTCCAGCGTACTCCCCCATTCCCGCAGCTCCAACTGGGCCTGCGCCAGATTGCTGGCCATGGTGTTGAACGCCTCGCCCAGCTCGCCGAACTCGTCGGTGGCTACATTATCCACCCGTGCGTCCAGTTCGCCACGGGCCAGGCACTTGGTATGTCGCACCAGTCGGTTGACCGGGTTACAGACATATTTCTGGGTAAAGACAAATTGACAGATCGACAACAACACCAGCATCAGCGCCGTCGAGATAAACACATCGGCATGATGATTAAAGGTCACCGCCTGCATCTTCTCCAACGACACCACAACATCGAGAATGCCAAGTTTTTTTTCCGCCTCGGAATGGAAATGACATTCCGCGGTATAACAACTTTCCTCATTGTAGATCGCCCGCGTCATTCCCAGATAATCTTTACCGTAGGCATCGGTAAAGGTGCGGCTACGGGTTTCCACCGGCGCGTCAAGCAATGCGGTGTCTTTGCCGGCATGGCAGAATGAGCAACCCTCATCGCTGTCGCTCAAGGCCGTGCCGATTTCGCTTTTATCGGTGGAAAAATTGACCACCCCTTCCCGTCCCAGCACCCTGATCTGCTTGATCCGGTCCATGGTTCCGACCTCATCGATCATCTGCTGCAAACGGACCCGATCATCTTCCAGCATCAGGTAATAGGAGTTGTGCAGGATCATCTCACTGAGAGTGTCCGCCTCGTACATCGCCTCATCAAAAAAACTTTCGCGCAATGTATTGACGTGAAAAAAGGCGAAGGTGAACATGATGATCAGCAGGGCGGTACAGGAAATCGCGGTATATTTAGATGCCAGTTTCAGCTGCATCTATGCCTCCAAATGCATTTCTGGAACGGTACGCAACAAACTTAACGGAGCGTCTGAAGCAATAAAATCCAGACACATATTGAACCAATCTGCAGAAATTTTGTAGCTATTTATGCATTATTTCGTGTGTTTTGTCCAAACCTGGAACGAATAGCGGCTCCCCGTGCAGCCACCCACAAATCCGGACCCGCAAGATCAGGCATTTTGGTTGCCTTTCACCTTCTGGTGGAGTATACAGGTTGCGTCCAACTGGCAACTGACTGGGGAACGTGAATCAAGATGGGTTATCGTAATCTGCGCGAAGCGATTCGCGCTCTGGAAACCAGCGGACAACTGATCCGCATCAACCAACAGATCGATCCAGACATCGAGGCTGGAGCGATCCAACGCCGCGTCTATCAGGCCGGTGGTCCGGCTCTGCTGTTTACCAATCTGAAGGGTTGCGCCTTCCCGGCGGCCGCTAATCTGTTTGGCACCCTGGAACGGACCCGTTACCTGTTTCGCGACACCCTGAAGCATGTCGAGGCCCTGGTCAAACTGAAACTCGAGCCGAAAAGCCTGCTCAAGAATCCAGCGACGCTGCTTTCCGCGCCGGCAGCAGCCTTGCACCTGCTGCCGAAAAAGGCCAAAAGCGGACCGATTCTGCAACGCCAGACCAGCCTGTCAAAACTGCCACAGATCAAAAGTTGGCCGGATGATGGCGGGGCTTTTGTCACCCTGCCGCAGGTCTATTCCGAAAGCAGTTTGAAGCCGGGTATCCGCTCATCGAACCTCGGCATGTACCGGGTGCAGATTTCCGGCAACGACTACATTCAGGACCAGGAAGCCGGTCTGCACTATCAGATCCACCGCGGCATCGGTGTTCACCATCGCGAGGCCCTCGATCTCAAGAAACCGTTCAAGGTTAATATTTTCGTCGGCGGTCCGCCGAGCATGACCGTTGCCGCTGTGATGCCGCTCCCGGAAGGGATGCCGGAACTCGCCTTTGCCGGACTGCTCGCCGGGCAGCGGATTCCACTGGTCCAGCCAGCCGGGCTGTTGCCGATGCCGGCAGAAGCCGACTTTGTCATCTGCGGCAGCGTCGACCCCAAGCAACTGAAGCCAGAAGGTCCGTTCGGCGATCACCTCGGCTACTACAGTCTGGCCCACGATTTCCCGCTGGTCAAAGTCGAGCGGGTCTATCATCGTCCCGATGCCATCTGGCCCTTTACCAGTGTTGGCCGACCGCCACAGGAAGATACAAGTTTCGGAGCCTTCATCCACGAATTAACTGGCGAACTGATTCCCGATGTGCTGCCCGGCATCAAAGGGGTGCACGCCGTCGATGCCGCCGGAGTACACCCTTTGTTGCTGGCGATCGGCAGTGAACGCTATACCCCGTTCAACGATCTGCAACAACCACAGGAACTGCTCACCCAGGCCAACGCGGTACTCGGCCAGGGCCAGCTGTCACTGGCCAAATACCTGCTGATCGCCGCCGAGAACGATAACCCGCAGCTCGATATCCACGATATCCCGGCCTTCTTCCAACATTTGCTGGAACGGATCGACTGGCGCCGCGACCTGCACTTCCAGACCCGCACGACCATCGACACCCTCGACTACAGTGGCCACGGCCTGAACCAGGGCTCCAAGGTGGTCATGGCCGCGGCGGGTCCGAAACGGCGCGAACTGCCAAGCGAAATCCCCGCCGAGCTGAAATTGCCGCGCGGTTTCAAAAAGCCCTGCGTTGCGCTACCCGGAATCCTGCTGCTTCAGGGTCCGAAATGTACTGATTATCAGCCGGGCGAAGATCGCCACCTGCTGCGCTTGGTGAACAACTATTCTGCCGCTGAGCCGATCAATCAATTTCCGCTGCTCATAGTGGTCGATGACAGCGAATTCTGTTCCTCGACACTCAGCAACTGGCTGTGGGCCTGCTTTACCCGCTCCAACCCGGCCGCTGACATTTACGGCATCGAAGCCGCGATCACAGCAAAACACTGGGGTTGTCCCGGCAGCCTGATTATCGATGCGCGCAGCAAACCGCACCATGCCCCCCCCCTGCTCGATGTTCCTAAAATCGAAAAACGGGTCGATCAACTGGGCGCTCCAGGCGGTCCCCTGCACGGCATTATTTAAAGATGGAGAGTTCTCTGTGTTGAAAATTAAAGAGCAATCGGTCCAGGTTCCCAATTTGGCCCAATCGGTCGGCAACACACCTTTGGTCGATATTTCGTCCCTCTGCAACAAGCCGGGAGTACGGATTCTGGCCAAGCTCGAAGGGAGCAACCCGGGCGGCTCGGTCAAGGATCGTCCTGCCCTGTACATGATTGAAAAGGCCGAACAGAGCGGTGAGCTGACCCACGATAAAATCATCCTCGAACCGACTTCCGGCAATACCGGTATCGCCATCGCCATGATCGGGGCCTCCAAAGGCTACCGGGTCAAACTGGTGATGCCCGCCTGTGTCAGCGTCGAACGCCGAGGCGTGCTTGAGGCCTACGGCACCGAAGTCGTGCTCTCACCCGGCTGTGAAGCCACCGATGGCGCGATCCGGCTGGCGCACAAAATTCTCAGCGAGAATCCGGATAAGTACTACATGCCGAACCAGTATGCCAATCCGAACAACCCGCTCTCCCACTATGAAACCACCGGGCCGGAAGTCATGCAGCAGTGCGCTGGCGAGATCGATTATTTCGTAGCCGGCATGGGCACCTCCGGAACCCTGATGGGGATGAGCCGCTTTTTCGCCGAGCAGGCACCACAGGTCAAAGTGGTCGGTGTCGAACCGACCCTGGGGCATAAGGTCCAGGGATTAAAAAACATGCAGGAAGCGATCGTCCCGGCGATATATGACGAAACCAAGCTGCAGCGCAAGCTGGTGATACAGGATGAAGAGGCGTACGAAACGGCTCGTCAGCTAGCAGTCAACATGGGGATTTTTGTCGGCATGTCGAGCGGAGCTGCCGCTGCCGGTGCACTGCGGATTGCAGATGAGATCGACTTCGGCACCATCGTCACCATCCTGCCGGATCGCGGTGATCGTTACCTGAGCACCAACCTGTTCCGCTCTCAGTGTGCCGATTGTCCACCCTGATGTCGTTACCGGAACTATTACGCAAACAGGCGGAAAAACTGCTGTTTACCTTCTGCCAACAGGCGGCAGATGATGAGATGCGGCCGCGTCATTTACGCTATCGAATCGAGGGGCAGCAGGTTAACCTGTTCGAAGTGCGTCGTTGCCTGCACGACCCGCAGCAACACCAGCAGCTGCCGATGGCCCAGATTCGCTACAGTCCGGAGCTGAATCAGTGGACCCTGCATCACCAGAAGGGTGAACATTGGCAGCTTTATCTGAATATCAACCCGACCCTCGATCTGAGCAAGTTACTCTCCGCGATCAAGCAGGATCCAATGGGACACTTCTGGCAGGAGTAAATACAGTGCCTCTTCCGCTCAGCGGCTGGTCAATTCAGATAAATACTCAAATCCAATCAGATTAGCGAGCATTCCAGTCATATCATTGCCAGCCACTCGCTAAGGGCTGATCCAGAACGTCCCGAATATTGATTCTAATCTCAATTCACTTGCTCTAAGTCACTGTTCAAAACAAACACAACTCTATTTGCAAACATTTTTTTAGCAACTGGCTGGCTTATTTATGCTATATTTAAAACGTCGTTATACTGGCAACATTAACTCCATCCACTTAGTGATTTCTTGTATTTATCGGTTGTGTCAACGGCAGAAATAATAGTCTCCGACGGAGGTACGTATGAAGAAAATGTCTTTTTTCCTGGCTGTTCTAATGCTCACGCTGCTGTTCGGCAGCAGCGCCTTCGGCGAAGAAAGTGCATCCAGGGCTGAGTGTATGGAAATGACCCGAGCTGCCGCGGAGATGTTGTTGGCAGACAAAGAGGCCGGGATTGCCGAGATCGCGAAAAGTGACGGTAAGTTTGTCTGGAAGGATACCTACGTCTTTCTGATGGACATGGAAGGGAAAATGCTTGCTCATCCCTTTGTGCCTCAATTGACCGAAAAAGGTCCCCTGTTCGACGTCGCGGATAAAAACAAAACCAAACCCAAGATGATTTTTGTCGAGTTCGTCGAAATCGCAAAAAATAACGGTGAGGGCTGGATTAAATATATGTGGCCGAAACCCAACTCCAGAACTCCTGAGGAAAAATTCACCTTTATCCGCCGTGTCGGGTATACCGACATGATCGTCGGTGCCGGCATCTATCCCTGAGTAAATTACCTCATTTTGGCACAAAAAGGCCTGGCGAACTGTCTCGCCAGGGCTTTTTGCGCACATTGAAAATATTCATCTAGCGCCGACAGATCAAGGCCACGCCGACTAACAGCAATACCACGCCAACCATCCGCTTGAAATCAATCGGGATACCACGCATACCGAACAGGCCATAGTGGTCCATGATCAATCCAGCCACCAATTGAGAGACGATTGTCAAGGCCAGCACTGCCGTAGTGCCGATCCGCGGCACGCCGACTATCGTCATGGTGACAAAAAAAGCCCCGAATAAACCACCGCTGAGCTGCCACCAGTCGGCCTCGGTCGCTTTGCGGAAGCTGCCCTGCTGGGTCGAGAGGGAGATCAGCAGCAACACCAGGGTTCCGACAGCAAAGGAAAGCGTGGCTGCGTGCAGGTAGCCGGTCTTTTCCGCCAGCCGCGCGTTAATCGACGGCTGAACCGCGACCGCTATACCGCCGGCGACCATCAGGACGATCAATAACAGGTTCGACATTCAACGCTCATCTTCGATATGCTCCTGGCACTCAAGGCAAAAGGGGGTTTCCGGCCGGGCCTTCAAGCGAGGATAACCGATCGGCTCTTCGCAACGCCGACACTCTCCGTAGCGCTGCTGCTTGATCGCCAGCAATGCCGATTCGATTAGTTTCAAGCGTCTCTGCGTTCCGGCGCGGTTGGCCTTGGCCATCGCCTGATGCTGCAGCGCATCCATCCGCGACAAGCGACCGATCGGTTGATCTAGGGCAACCGCCTTACTGCTGTCCCGTGAATCGTCCAGCAACTGGGCCAATTCACTGCGAAGAGTCTGCAGATCTTTCTGCAGTTTCTGTTCTTGGCCAGCAGTCAGCTCATCCATCAAGCGGTCCGTCGGCGGGCCAGCTTGGAGACCAGTTTGAAATCTTCGCCACCGGCAACAGCGACCAACTGGAACAGAGCTATTTCGGTGCTGGTCAACACCGCACCCATCTGCGTGGCCATGGAAATTGCGGTCTGGTAATCACTCTTGAAGCGGGAGCAGATAGCATCACGCACCAGATGGACTGTGTAGCCCTTATCGAGCAGATCGATCAGGGTCTGATAAACACAGACATGGGCTTCCATGCCGACCAGCAGTACCTGCCTGGCACCAGTCTTTTCCAATGCTTCGACAAAGTTCGGTTCGCCACAACAGCTGAAGGCGATCTTCTCCACACACCCCTGTTCGGTTGCCTCGCTTAACTCTTCGATAGTATTGCCAAGCCCGCGCGGATACTGCTCGGTCGCGATTACCGGTATCCCCATCGATTTACAGCCTTCGAGCAGCATATTGATATGACCGACTACCTGGCCGCAAATCCGTTCATCCATCGCCGGCACCAACTTCTCTTGAACGTCGATCACAATCAGCGCAGTCTGTTCTTTATTCAACCAGAATTTATCTTTGATCTCTGCCATTTTATTTCCTCCTGATATCGAGTGTTTGTCAGTATAGGTTCAGATGCAATTGTTGCCAACCAAAACCTACCAACACAAAAGGCCGCCCCAATCGGGACGGCCTTTTTGACAAACCTAAAAAACAAACCTTAATGGCATTCCTCTTCATCTTTATGGAAGGCCGGCATGACCTTGTTGATGAAATAGAAGAGCACGAAAGGAGTCAGCATAACCGTCATTGCCCCAAAGAAACCTTCCTTGTAGGTTTCGGCGTCATGCGGAAGAAACGGCAGGTGGTAGTGCATAAACCCAGCGAAACTCAGGGAGAATGCCTGACCACCGAGAACGACGTTCCAACGCATCATGAACACGCCGAACAGCACCAGCGCACAGGCAATGGTGGTACGCCGCACATTGCGCCCAGGCAGGATCATCATCAGGAAGGGCAGAATGTTGCCAAGCCCATACTGGAGGATGAAGATCTTGGTGAAGTCACGCTCCAGGATAACCTCGCGCAGAATGTCCCAGGATTTAACCTGAGTATAACCGCGGAAAATCAAGTCGAGAACTTCCAGGGTTAGGGCTGCGATCATGAAGTAGAGCAGATAATTTGCGACTATCCCCATTTCCTCCTGCTTGGCGCCTTCAAGCTGCTCAACGGTCGGAGCAGTCGGATCATCAGCCCAGCGCGCCATCTTGCGGCGAGCCATGAACTTGCGGATTTCCTGGGTAATGACATAGCAGAGGATGCAGAGAGCGATCCCGGAAACAACCGCCGAGCAGATAAAGATAACCGGCATCAGCGGAGTCATCCAGAGGGCGTTTGCCTTGACCGAACCGAAGATAAAACCGGCATACCCGTGCAGGAAGCAGGCAACCGGGATTCCGATAGCAGCCATCCTCGAACAGGCTTTATGATCAGCTTCGAGTGCTTCCTTGCTGATGTCCCAGGCGCCCAGAGTCAGGACCGAGAAGAGCAGCATGCGGAAACTGTCGATACCGCTCCGGTTCTCTTTCTCGCGCAGTCCTTGAGCTGTCTCCACGAAATATTTGCGGTAAACGAACCAGAGTTCTGTCCCGACAATACATGAGTAGGTCATGAAGACGATACCGAAAGCCGCGATCGCCGAGGTGAAATGCGGCGTCATCATGACGTTTATCCCTCGAAACGGCTGCTGTAAATGCAGCAGCAACGGCATCATCGCCACCGGTAACAG
>CALZHQ010000061.1 GCA_945787295.1 uncultured Desulfuromonadales bacterium | reverse complement strand
TCAACTCGCAAGGTTGAAAACGGCGGGGATCGACTTCAGTCTGAACATCATTATTGGTGGGGCGGGCACGGAGCAGCACCTCGAAAACGCCCGTGCCAACGAGTTTCTGGTCAACGAGACGAAGCCTAATCTCATCTTCATTGCCAACCTTCATGTCGATCCTGGCAGCGAACTTTTCGAGGAAATGCAGCGGGGTGAATTTGTCGAAAACACGCTGCGCCAGAACCTTGAAGAGGAGATCGAACTGCTTGAAACCCTTGAGCTTGAAGGGTGCTTCTTCTTCGGAATGCACACCTCCAACCTGGTGCCGGTACAAGGAATGCTGCCCCAGACCAAGGAGACCATGCTGGAGCGACTGAAGGGCGGGCTTGCGGCAATCGATGAGCGACTGCTCAATTCCCGGAACCTGAAGAAAGGCCCAGAGGGGAATTTGCTTAGGCCGGAGTGATCTGTGCAAATTTGTGACCACAGCGAATGAACACCCGTTTCATCCGTATGGTTGAAACGGGTGGAGAATGAAGGGCATAGAACCCGCAAGGAGCGGTCAGGAAAGTAGACAGATCGAGCATGGACTACATACCGCCATATTCAACACAGATTTATTGTCATCGTGTCTCAACGGAAAATTCTGTATTCTAGACAAAGTATGGTTGCGGACTCGCTCAGCTAAGCACCATAAAGGCAGTTCGGATTCATATAAGACCTGACAAACGAAAGTCGCTCAAATGCCACCTACCCGATTCGGTTTGCCCATCCTTTACCTCGCAATATTTCTCCTGGCACTCACCGGCCTGTTCGCAAAACTCATCCCTCTTGATGCGATCTCAATCATCCAACTGCGCGGAGTCGTTGCAACTGTCGGACTTCTGCTGTTTAGCGTCTCCCGAAAACGTAGCCTCCGCCTAGACGGAACCAGGTCTTACATTGGAGTCTATGCCCTGGGCCTGTTACTCGGCGCGCACTGGGTAACTTTTTTCCACGCCATGCAGATTTCATCGGTTGCTGTTGGCATGTTGGCTATGTTTAGCTTTCCCATGATCACCATCTTTTTAGAGCCTCTATTTACCAGTCAAGGATGGAAGTCTGGTGATATCCTGGCAGGAGTGGTGATGTTTGTCGGGTTGTCGATTATGGTGGTAGGAGGGCAGGTCGATTCCGGTGGGTCTATAACTTTGGGAATTTTATGGGGGGTATTATCCGCAGTGCTGTTTTCACTGCGCAATTTGTTTCAGAAATATCATTTCAATCAGGTAAGTAGCGACAGCCTGATGTTTCACCAGGTGGTCGCGGTGGCAATGATGCTGGCATTGTTTGTTGATTATCCACGGGTGCACTTCCTGGCCGGTGTAGATGTCCTCAAGATCGTCCTCCTTGGGGTTTTCAGCACGGCAGGAGCACACACGCTGCTGGTGTACAGCCTGAAACAGCTACCGGTAAAGTCTGTCGCCCTGATCAGTTGCCTTCAGCCGGTGATAGCTGCTCTTTTGGCCTGGTATGTCATTCACGAAGTTCCGGGACCCTCGGTTCTGGTGGGTGGCGGAATGGTCTTGTCCGTTGCCGCCTACGAATCGATACAAAAACGGCCTGCTCCGTAAGCTATAGCCCAAGCGAACTGTTCTTCGGTTGCCATTGGTGGGCGATTCTGAAAATGCCCAGTTTCCGGTAAAATCTGTCTATAAATGCCGACTTATTGGACAGGCGTTGGAGCAATTCCTGCCCTAAATCGTCGATCAGCTGAAAGCGTCTTGGAAGTTGTTCTGCATCGTTTTATAGGTCTGTAAATCGACCAAATCTATTGTTTACTGTAAATCGCCACTTCCAGTAACTGCTTTCTCAAATCTCTGGAGTTTTTACCCCCTCAGAAGCAAAACCATTTCTGCTGATTAACGCTTTGCATAAGTTGCTTCAAAAAGGATCTCATAAGTGCAAAGACTGATGAGAGCAGGAGATAATCTGACACCGTCTGTCAGATTATGTTGTGGTTACTACATTTGATGTTCGCTTAACTCCACGAATAGAAAAGGACCTACCGGAAAAGACATCATGCAAGCCCTTGTTCATAATTACCACTATTTTATTAGTGGTGCTTCACATGCCCTAAAAAGTCTTTGAGCCGTTCCGAGCGGGGGTTTTTCATCACTTCGCCGGGCTTGCCTTCCTCGACAATCCTGCCATCATCCATAAATATCAGTCTGCTGCCGACCTGGGAGGCGAAGCCCATCTCATGGGTGACGACAACCATTGTCATGCCGCTGTCTTTGGCAATGTTTTTCATGACATCCAGAACTTCCCCGATCATTTCGGGGTCCAGGGCTGAAGTCGGTTCATCAAACAGCAAAACTTTGGGATTGACCGCCAAGGCCCTGGCGATGGCGACACGTTGCTGCTGCCCACCGGACAGTTGTCCGGGAAGTTTGTTCTCAAATTCAGCCAGACCGACCTTGGCAAGCAGGTTCCCGGCAATCTCTGTCGCTTCAGCCTTATCCATCTTCCTCGCCTTGCGCGGACCGAAGGCGACATTCTCAAGCGCCGTCATGTGTGGGAAAAGGTTGAATTGCTGAAAGACCATACCGACCTCCAGACGTATCTGTCGAACCCTGCTCCGCTCGGCAGGAATTCTGACACTATCAACAATAAGCTCACCGCTGGATATCATTTCCAGGCAGTTGATCCCACGCAGCAGAGTAGATTTTCCAGACCCGGACGGGCCGATAATGACAACCACCTCACCCTCCGCGATGGACAGATTGATATTGTGCAGAACTTCCGTATTTCCAAACGATTTACAGACATTTTTCAGCTCAATAATGTTCGGCATCTTTTTCCCGTCTTCCTTCGCGCCCAATACAGAATTCCTCTTCCACAACTTACTCAGGCAACCAGGCTCAGAATATTTTCATCCTTCTCTCAAGATGGCGTAATGTCATGGCGAGAACCGTTGTCATGATCAGATACATCACGGCCACAGTCAGCCAGATTTCCAGCGCCCTGAAATTACTGGCCATAATTTCCTGGCCCTGCCTGGTCAATTCACCGACCCCGATGACGATAAACAGGGAGGTGTCCTTGAGGCTGATGATGAACTGATTGCCGAGCGGGGGGATCATTCTGCGGAAAGCTATCGGACCGATAATATGAAAGATCAGTTGAAAGCGACTTATTCCCAGCGACATCCCGGCCTCAAGAAGTCCCTTGTTGACGGACATGACAGAGCCGCGGACGATCTCCGCAATATAGGCCCCCGCATTAATGATGATGGTGATGACGGCGGCCGTCAAAGCTTCAATGCGAAAGCGTTCGATGTCGGTGACTGCCTTAACCAACATTGGAAAAGCAAAGTAAAGAAACATGGCCTGAACAATAATCGGGGTGCCGCGGATCATCTCGACATAACCGCTGGATAGGTACCTGATCAGGACACTGATCGGTTTGAAGATCCCATGTGGCTTTTCCCCAAGAGCTTCTGTCCCAGCGATACGCCCCAAACCGGCTAAAACACCACAGGCCATACCCCCGATAATCCCCAGGATGGTGATGATCCAAGTCAGCTTGGCCCCGGCCAGAAGAGCAGGAACAGAATCGACAATAACTGAAAATTCAAAATCCATGATTTGTCTCGTCCGTAAAGGCTGTTAACTGGAGATGGTGCTAAAAAAGTCAGAATCCCTTCTGCACACGCTCGTGCAGAAGGGATTCTGAGTGCATACATCTTGTTTTGAATTGAATTCGTTGCCGGTCAGTTTGCGTTTCCCCACAGGCTATTCAGGGTCTGCATCAAACCATTTTCGGTAAAGTTTAGCGTAAGCGCCATCTTCCATCATCTGGAGCAGGGCAACGTTTGTTTTATCACGCAAGGCACTCCCCTGCGGAAAGGCAATCCCGTACTGGGCAGCTTTGACATCAGGACCGACAGCCTTGACCTTGCCGTTGCCGGCAGTCTTGATGTAATAGAGAACGTTCGGGGTGTCATGCATTGCCGCATCCGCACCGCCGGTGACAACTTCAAGATAGGCTTGATCGATATTCGGGAACTTGACGACTTTCTTTGCGCCGAGGGTTTCAACATATTCTACGGTTGCGGTGCCGAGTTTTACCGCAACAACTTTACCTTTCAGATCAGCAGGAGCCTTGATGTCCTTGTTGCTTTCCTGAACCATGACCTTCAGACCAGCCCTGAAGTAGGGATGAGAGAAGTCGATTTTCTCCTCCCGGGCAGATTTGATAAATATCGCCGCCAGGGCAACATCCAGGTTACCGGTTGTCAGGCCGGGAATCAGACCATTAAAATCCATCGGCTTCAGTTCGTATTCAACACCAATGCGTTTTGCAATTTCTGCCCATAGATCGATATCAAACCCGGTGTATTTGCCATCCGGACCTTTATATTCAAAAGGCACGAAAGCCGTGTCAACACCGACATACAACTTGTCAGCAAAAGCCGCTCCGGACGTTAAAATCATGATGCTCGCAAGAATTAATACCGCCAGTTTTTTCATGATGTTGCCTCCTTTTTCTAGTGGGATCCCGCATCTAATTGAAAGCGGAACAATGAAATACCCCTGAGATAGGGGGGGGCTGGTTTTCTTATCCCGCAACGACACTTGCCTTCAAACAATATCTGTTCACGGGAACACAAAGGTTTAATAAAGTCAAGCATCTACCCGGCTAGCATTAATCTCCCGCCGTGTGTGGATTGGGAGATATTGCGTCTCTCTTGTTGTGTCTCAGGGTTTTGTTATCAACCTAAGGTCAACTGCTTGTCATTGTTGGAATTACCGTACTTCTACAATAGGGCACTGAACGATGGTCAGATTTACAAAAATTCCCCTCTCAGCTCAAACTTCCCTGAAAGTTGCCTCGGATTGTTTTATGGGTCAGAAGGTCGATGAAATCAGAAATCACTGAAAACCGCCACTTCCAGGCCCCATAGGTAGCGACTTTTCTCAAATCAACAGATGTACATTTTCCGACTTCGTCCAGCAAACCCTATCGATCCTTTTATCAACTGTCCTGCCAAAATGGACATCATAAGTCCTTTAGAAATTTTGAAACTGTTTCTGCGGGATTCAAAGCCCATTAAATAGAAAATGCCAAAAGATTATGTCGTCGGAATTTCAGTGTTTCTCCAGTGACATTTTCTTTTGGCATTTTGCCGTTTGCTAATTATCTGATTTTAGTAAGTATCCCCCGGCAAAGCCGGGGGCTTTATAGGTGAACCGCTCAAAGACATGGGCAGATACTTGAATTAAAGCTATTTTTCTGGTGCCCGACTTTCAAGCCCCAAGGATCTTCTCTTTAGCTCCAGCACGCTATGTCTCCCCTTCTTCAGGAGTCAATTTAGCCAGAGAATCAGACCCCCCCTTGTCTCTCGGATCTTTGACAGAAATTGCTATGAGCTGATCAATATCTTGGCTAAACATCAATATTGAGTTATGCGCTGGAAGCTCCGCTCGCATCAGAGATAAACCCCGTAGCCGTGGGTATCAATATCCCGGTTCTGCACTACACATTTTTACAGATTCTGGAAGTCAATATAATTTGAGCTCAAGCCTTTTCATCACTGGCAGCTGACGCTCTTAAGCAATTCCAAGACGTTTCAGATGATAACCAACTGACCTTATTCAGCTATTCACCGGACACTGGGGTTCTTAGATATATGAAGGGCCATTTTGACCTGAAATTTGCGAAATGAACTGAAAGGACTTGCCGGATACTCCAGTCGCTGCCACACCTGCCTCATATTGAGCGAATCTTGAGATTTCAGATATTAGTAGAAATCCAGAGACCAAGCTCTTTTGGGGGGTGAACTAGATGCTTCGGAGCACGCAACGCGTAAGACCACGTAAGGTAATATCGCAGACTGCAAGCAGCGCAATGACCATATTTTTTCAATTCAACTCCCATTCCGGCTGGGACTTCCCCTGATCACAGCAACTTACTGCTCGGCATAAACTTTGCTTGATTGCCTACTTAAACAGTCATGGATCAAAGAACAGTCATTCAAACTGATAAGAGGTCCATTCCGTACCCCAAACATATGAAAGGTTATTCATGTCAAAAGTTATCAAGATACTGATCTATAGTGTTCTCTTCCTATTGATCGCTGGCCAGGCTCAAGCTTTTTCCGATATGGCTGCCGCTCCCTCAACCACTCCCGACATACCTCAGGTCTCTGGCACTGTCGTTGAGACGATAAATGCGGCCGGCTACACCTATGTGCGCCTTGAGAACAATGGCCTGGAAGCATGGGCGGCAGTTCCCGAAACACAAGTTAAGGTTGGTGAAGAGGTTGAGATCGCCAAGGGGATGGTGATGAGTAATTTCACGAGCAAATCCCTCGGCCGCACCTTTAGTGCAATTCTCTTCTCACAGAAAATTATTAGGCGTTAGACTGTCGATACCTAAGAATATGGGAAATATAGGCGGGACAGCTAAGAGTTGTCCCGCTTTTTGTTTGTGGAAGAGGCATAGCTAATGTGTCTTCAATAGTTACATGTGAAGATCAAGCCTTCGGAGAGTTTCCGGCGGCTTCTCTGTTCCAAAACGGCTAAGTGAGGTGATGTCGGCACCTCCTTACTTATATTTATCACAACAGATCGGACTGGTCGTTCATTCGAGACGTAGCAGTGGATTGCAAGATAACTATCCGTCGCATTCTTCGCTACACAATTTCCCCTTGACCAACCTCTTGCCTATCAGTATATTGAAATCCGTTTTCATTTTCACTGCTACTTGAATCTGTTTTCCATTGAGACTCCCTGAAGGACAAAACCCTGTGCAAATACCCATTTCAAGATCGATAAATGACCAGCACCCGCTCTGGCACCAGTTGGTACCTCGCTATAACTCCGACCGCGAGCGGCTGGCCGCTTATCTGGCGCTGGAAACGTCTGAAGTCCTAGCCGGCGTCAAACCAGCCAACCTGTTGAGCATGCAGAAACAGCGACACAGGCCAGAGTATGATTTTTATCTGGCCTGGCAAAGTTACGGTCGCGAGTTACTGCAGGCGGTCGGCCTACAAGTCGAGGTGATGGCCGATCGGGAGAATTCGCTGCTACTGTTTATCTATCGACCAGACGCTCTACAAACCCTGCTGTCGCGCTCAAACGTGCGCAACTTTCTACGGAAAGCTGGTTATTCCGATTCAGGCAATCCCATGACCGCCCTGGCGCGGCTGAAAGCCGGGATCAGCAAGACGGACTTCCCCCATGAAATAGGCGTTTTCCTTGGCTATCCACTTAAGGATGTGGCCGGATTCATGGGCTGGGTTGACCTGCCGAACAGTGGCCATTGCCTCTGGAAGTTTTATGGTAATCCAGAGCGTAGCATCAGGCTGGCAAGGGCATTTCGTAATTGCCGGCAGCGGATGGCCAAGCGGCTGGAAAATATCTGTACGCCTTTCGACTGCCTGCGTTGGGAGCATCTCGACGTTCACCATCTTTTTTAAGCCTCTAAATGAAAACCATAATTGAAGAAGCATACATGCGTCTCGTCGTCAGAGAGCAGTGGACCGACCAAGGGTTCGCTACCCGAAAGAGGCCGAACAACAACCTCTGAGAAGAGTTCAAGAAAAATGACAAATTTACGCTTACCATGGAGGGGCTTAGCAGTGCAATTCGACAAGATTGCACATTATTTAACGACAGGAGATACAAACGTGTTCAAACAGTACCTTTTTTCCATTCCTCATTTTCTATTATCAATTACCGGCCTTTTTATTCTGAGTTCTCCAACATTTGCCGCCCATCCAGAAAGTAAAAGCGAGATAGAAAACCTTAAAAAACGGATCGAAGTTCTCGAAACGCAGCAGGCGTTAAAAGTACACGACGTGGAGAATGGTGCCGACTACGGCCAGATCAGCAAATATGTCACACTACATGGTTTGCTCGAAGCGGAGGCAGCATATTCCAAGCCGGACGGAGGGGACGAAGAAAGCGATCTCAATCTAGCGACCGCTGAACTTTCCATAGAGACGACTCTCAATGAGTACATTGGTGGGCATCTGACCTTACTCTACGAGGAAGATGATAGCAGCGATGATGATATCGATGTCGACGAAGCAGTTATCAGCCTGAGAACTTCCGGTCAATTTTTCGGCCAGTCTCCCTCCCTGCATGTCGGTCGGATGTATGTCCCGTTCGGGATGTTCAATAGCTACATGATCAGTGACCCACTGACCTTGGAACTCGGTGAAACACAGAACACGACAATGCTGATCGCCCTGGATGGTGATATCTGGACACTCAAGGCGGGAACTTTCAACGGTGATGCGGATGCTGCCGGTGACAATAATAATATAGATAGTCTGGTCGTATCATTGGAAGTAGCTGCGGGAGAGAATTTAAATTTTGGAACGTCTTATATCAGTGATCTGGCGGAGAGTGATAACGAACTTGTGCAGGATTCTACGCTCTACTCAAGCAGTGTCGCAGGCGTTAGTGCCTTCCTTTCTGCTCACTACGGTCAGATCGGATTTGAAGCAGAATATCTCGCTGCCCTTGAAGACTTTGGTTCAGCCCTTGTGGCCACCGGCGAAGACCTGACTGGGCAGCGCCCTGAGGCTTGGAACCTGGAACTTGCCTGGATACCGGCTGACAAAATCCAGATTGCCGCCCGCTACGAGCAGGCTAAGGACTTCCAGGATGATGTACACCGTTATGGAGCCACGGCTTCTTATGGCTTGTACGAACATGTTGTCGTGGCGTTAGAATACCTCCGTGCCGATACCGACAAAGATGATCCTGTCAACTTGGTGACGGCTCAATTGGCACTGGAATTTTAGCTCGCCAGACATCCACTCGATCAATCCGGTGACAGCTAGCAAATCACCATCCGCGACACAAAACCGGCCCAAACATTTTGAATCTAAGGGGTTAAGTTAATCTGTTGAAAATCAGGCCTGTGGAGGCGTTTGTTTTGTGAATACAGTGGCTTATCATTTCGCACCCTGCCGGGAAATTCCCTAAAGGGCAAAAGGCCTCTAAGTCATGGAACTCAGAGGCCTTTCGTTCTTCAATTATCAAAAATCAACAGATTAACTTAACCCCTTATTTTGAATCAGGTTGGGCCGGTTTTGTGTCGTGCTGAAAGGAGGGGGACCTACTTTGCCTTAGGGTAAATCGTACATATCGATATATCAAAAAACAGGATTTCACTATAGATAACGAATTTCTGATCCGGGGATCGGATCAACCAATTCTACTCAGTAGCTAGTTTTGACCGATCTCAGCTGGAGGATCTTCCTGCAAGTGTCAACTTATCGGACGTTGGTCGAGAGAAACTCCGTCTCCAAATTGCCGACTTCGCCCAGCAAACCCAATCGATCCGTTTATCAAATGTCCTGTGGAGTAAAGCTTGATCACTGAGCTCCTTTCTAACCAGCTAAAGCGTTAAAATAATTTGACGTAGCAGAGCAAGAATCAGTATTGTGGAGTGTTTATATTTCACTTGAAGCTGGAAACGTTCAGATTCAGGTTGTTTGGAGGTTTTCGTGCTGCGCACGCTGTTTTTTTACCTGACATTTTATCCATGGACACTGTTCGTGCTGCTGACGGCCCTGCCGATTTCTCTGCTGGGCGAAAATCTGGTTCATCGCTGGGGGATTATCTGGGGCCGCAGCGCCCTGCTCCTCGCCGGACTGCGGATCAAAGTCCATGGAACGGAGAATATCCCGCACGAGCAGTCTGTGGTCTACATCGTCAACCACCAGAGTAATTTTGATATCCCGATCCTTTACGCAGGACTGCCGCTCCAATTCCGTTGGATGGCCAAGCAGGAACTGTTTAATATCCCGCTGTTCGGTCTGGCCATGAAACGATGCGGCTACATACCCATCGACCGTTCAGATCGACGTAAAGCGATGCATAGCATGAACGATGCAGCCCAGCAGATTTGTGACGGTGCCTCGGTGATTATTTTTCCCGAAGGCACCCGGACTCCAAACGGAGCGTTGCAGGAATTCAAAAAAGGTGGTTTTCTAATTGCCGTCAAGGCCCAGGTCCCGGTGGTGCCGGTCGCTATCAAAGGCAGCTTTGCGGTGATGGCGAAAAACAGCCTGCGGATTCACGCTGCGGATATCGAAATGGAAGTTTTCCCGGCGGTCTCCACAGCCGGGATGAAGAATAGCGATATCGATCAGTTGATGGCGCAGGTGCGCCAACCGATCGTCGCAAAAATGGAAGGAGCCGTCAGTGACGACCAACACGCAGCCTGATTCCTTACGCCTGGTGGCGCTCGGTGGCTTGGGCGAAATCGGCATGAACATGATGGCCCTCGAATACGCAGGCAAAATCCTGCTGATCGATTGCGGCCTGATGTTTCCCGAAGCCTACATGCTGGGCATCGACCTGGTCCTGCCCGACATCAGCTCCCTGGAAGACCGCACTGAAGACATCGTTGCCCTGTTTTTAACCCACGGTCACGAAGATCACATCGGCGCGATTCCCTTTTTGTGGCAACAACTCGGCGAGCCAGACATCTACGGAACCGGATTGACCCTTGGCCTGTTGCGCAACAAACTGAAAGAGTTTGAGCTCGACCATCGCGTGCAACTGATTGAGGTCCAAACCCGCCAGAAGGTCGACCTGTTTCCCTTTGAAGTCGAACCGTTCCGCGCCGCCCACTCGATCGTCGATGGGGTCGGCCTGGCAATCCGCACCCCGCTCGGACTGGTGGTCCACACCGGCGACTTCAAAATCGACCAGACCCCGGTCGACGGCGAAAACACCGATTTGGCCCGCCTGGCCGAATTCGGTGAAGATGGCGTGCTGTTACTGCTGGCCGACTCGACCAATGTCGAGAACGAGGGCTACACCCTCTCGGAGCGGACGGTTAAAAAAGCGCTGGAAGAGATCATCCCCAACTGCGCCAAGCGGGTGGTGGTGGCAACCTTCTCCTCCAACATCCACCGCATTCAGCAGATTGCCGAAGTTGCCGCGGAAAGTGGCCGCAAGCTGTTGATCAACGGCCGCAGCATGGTCAGCAATATCGATATTGCCCGCAAGCTTGGCTACCTGAAAATCGCCGAAGAGCAGTTCATCGACCTGCGCGACATGCGCCAGTTACCACCGGAAGAGGTTTTGATCATCACCACCGGCAGTCAGGGCGAACCTTTGAGCGCGCTGATGCGGATCGCCCTGGGGGACCACAAACAGATCGAGCTGGAGCCGGGCGATACCGTGGTCCTGTCATCCAAATTTATCCCCGGCAACGAAAAGGCGATCTCCGATCTGATCAACAACCTGTATCGTCGCGGCGCCGAGGTCTTTTATGAAAAAACCAGCGAGATTCACGTCTCCGGCCACGCCAGCCGCGAAGAACTAAAACTGGTCCACAACCTGGTCAAACCGACCTACTTTGTGCCGGTCCACGGCGAATATCGCCATCTGGTCAAGCATGCTCAACTGGCGGTCGAACTTGGCCTGCCGAAAGAGAACGCCTTCATTCTCGATAATGGCAAGCCTTTGTTGATCGACTCTGATGGAGCGACCCTGGATGAACCGGTCGAAACTGGCCGGGTTTTCGTTGACGGCAAAGGGGTCGGCGATGTCGGTACGATGGAGCTGCGCGATCGCCGCCATCTGGCCAATCACGGGCTGGTAATTCTGATGCTGGCGGTCAATCAATCGACCGGCGAAATCGTCCAGGGACCGGAACTGTTCACCAAAGGTTTTGTCGAAGAGAATGAGGAGAATGACAACCTGCTCGAAGAGGCGAAACAGGCTGTTCGCGACCTGCTTCGCGAACATAGTCTCGATGCGGTCAGCGACTGGGAAGAGCTACGGGTCGAGGTGCGCAAGGCGTTGCGCCGCTGTTTCAACAAAAAGATTGCCCGCCGGCCGTTAATCTTGCCGGTGATACTGGAACTCTAATTGGACTCGAACAGCCAGAGGTAAATCATCGCGGCTCAAGTTCAAAAGGAACCGATCCGTGATTAAACCTCTTTGCTTGAAAGTTAAACTGTAATGGATATTTTCCACGCCACACTGCTCGGCCTGGTTCAAGGTCTGACCGAGTTTCTACCGGTTTCCTCTTCCGGCCACCTGGCGATCGCCCAGCATTTCCTGCCCGGTTTCGAACAGCCGGGCCTGCTGTTCGACGTGCTGCTGCATTTTGCCACCACCATGGCGGTGGTGATCTATTTTCGCAAAGATGTCTGGAAACTGCTGAGCTGCTTCTTCCGCAAAGATGCCTATGCAATCGACGATCGGCATACCTTCTGGATGATCGTTATCGGCTCGATCCCGACCGCGCTGATCGGTCTGACCGGCAAGGATTTTTTCGAAGGGCTGTTCGAGAACCTGCCGGTAATCGGCAGTATGTTGCTGCTAACCGCAATGCTGCTGATCGTGGCCGAACGGACCCGCAAAGATGGTCGTAGCTTGGCACATCTGAAAACCAATGACGCTCTGCTGGTCGGAGTGGTTCAGGGTTTGGCGATTATTCCCGGCATCTCCCGCAGCGGTTCAACCATTGCCTGCCTGCTGCTGCGTGGCATCGACGGCGAAGCGGCGGCCCGGTTTTCTTTTCTGCTCGCTTTGCCGGCGATTGGTGGCGCGATGCTCTTGTCAATCAAAGACCTGCAGCAGATCGGCAACGGGGATCTGCCGGCTTATGGCATCGGTGCCCTGGTCGCTTTTATCAGCGGCCTGTTTGCCATCCGCTGGTTGATGGAAGTGGTTCGCCGCCGCCGTTTAATCGGTTTTGCCATTTACTGTTTGCTGGTCGGCAGCAGCATAATCGGCTATTCTATGTTCGCAGCTTGACAGGAACTGATCTGGATATTGACCACTTATGAGTAAAGCTAAAGCCCCCGCAAAGACAAAAGAAGCACCTGAGTTTCCCACCGACAGCCGCATGCGCAAGGAAATCCTTGGTTTGGTCTGGCTCGCGATCGGGTTTTTCCTGCTCCTCTGCCTCGGCAGCTACAGCAACAACGACCCATCGTTCAATAACAATCTCAGTCCGGATCGGGTGCAAAACCTGATCGGCGTATTCGGCGCCCACTTGGCCGACCTGCTCTACCAGGCCTTCGGTCTCACCGCCTGGCTCTGGCCGCTCGGCTGCCTGCACCTGGCCTGGCGCTGGCTGAAATTCCGGGAAGTCCATTTCCGTGTCGTCCGGCTGATCGCTTTCCTGCTCCTGCAGGTCACCCTCGGCGGACTGCTGGCGCTGCAGTTCTCAGAGATCACCCTGCTCGGCAGCAAGATCAGTGAAGCGGGCGGCGCCATCGGCCGGGTCATCGTCTCGGTGCTCTCCAGCTACCTGAACCTCGGTGGCGCGGCGATCATCCTGGTGGTCTTCTTCCTCGTGTCCCTGATCCTCTCCACCCGCTTCTCCTTTGTCCTCTTTATCGACGGTTTCCTGGACCGTTTCGGTCGTAGAATGGAATTACGCCGTGAAGCGAAAAAAGCCAAGAAAGAACTCCGGCAAAAAGAGAAAAAACTCCGGGTAGAGCCGGAGGTCAAGGCCCCGCTGATCCTGGCACCGGAACCGAAAAAACTGGAAGAACCGAAGACCAGCAAAAAAAAGAAGAAACCATCAGACGAAGAAAACCAGGTGGCCTTCTCCTTCCTCGAGCCGAGCGGGGCATACCATATGCCTGGCCTGACCCTACTTGACCACGAAGGGGGCGAGCCCAAGCCAATCGACAAGGACAGCCTGACCAAAGCTGCGCAGATGCTGGAAAACAAGCTGCTCGATTTCGGCGTCGAGGGGGACGTGGTCGAAGTCAAACCGGGTCCGGTGGTCACCATGTACGAGTTTGCCCCGGCACCGGGGGTCAAGGTCAACAAGATCTCCAACCTGCAGGACGACCTGGCGATGGCCCTGCAGGCAGTGTCGATCCGCATCGTCGCCCCGATCCCTGGCCGCGGCGTGGTCGGCATCGAAATCCCCAACAAGGATCGCGAAACCGTTTACCTCAAAGAGATCATCGAGGACCAGGCCTTTCAGAAATCGGGCGGCAAATTGCCGATGGCCCTGGGCAAGGACATCTTCGGCAAGGTGGTGGTCTCCGACCTGGCCAAGATGCCTCACCTGCTGGTGGCCGGCTCAACCGGCAGCGGCAAGTCGGTGTCGATCAACACCATCATCCTCTCACTGCTCTATCGTGCCAGCCCAGAAGACGTGCGGCTGATCATGATCGACCCGAAAATGCTCGAGCTGTCGATCTATGAAGGGATTCCCCACCTGCTGCTGCCGGTAGTCACCAACCCGAAGAAAGCTTCTTTGGCGCTGGCCTGGGCGGTGCGCGAGATGGAGCGGCGCTACCAGTTGATGGCCGACAAGGGCGTGCGCAATATCGACGGCTACAACCGCAAGCTGGTCAAGGAAGCGAAGGAGGCGGAGAACCTGCCACCGGAGCCGGAACCGGTCGAGGATTTCCTCGATGCCGAGATGGAACCGCCGCCGTTCATTGAACCGGAAGAAGAGCTGGAGCACGGCCACCTGCCCTATATCGTGGTCATCGTTGACGAGCTGGCCGACCTGATGATGGTCGCCGGTAAAGATATTGAGGAATCGGTTGCCCGGTTGGCGCAGATGGCCCGGGCCGCCGGTATCCACCTGATCCTCGCTACCCAGCGCCCAAGCGTCGATGTCATCACCGGCCTGATCAAAGCCAACTTCCCGACGCGGATCTCCTTCAAGGTCTTCTCACGCACCGACTCGCGTACCATCCTCGATTCGATGGGTGCGGAAACCCTGCTCGGCATGGGTGACATGCTGTTCCTGCCGCCGGGCGTCGGTTACCTGCAGCGGGTCCATGGCGCTTTCGTCTCGGAGCTGGAAGTGCAGCGGGTGGTCGATTTCCTCTCCAAACAGGGAAACGCCGATTACGACAAGTCGATCCTGCAGACTCCGCCGAGCAGCAGCGGAACAGAGGCTGATGACGAGGAATATGACGACCGCTGGGATGAGGCGCTGAAAATCGTCTCCGACACCCGCCAGGCATCGATTTCGATGCTGCAACGCCGCTTAAGGGTTGGCTATAATCGAGCGGCGCGGATGATTGAGCGGATGGAGGCCGAAGGGATTGTCGGCCCTTCCGATGGCAGCGGCAAGCCGCGTGAAGTGCTGATCAGTAAAATTGAATAAAGAAATAAAGCGGGGATGAAATTTTCATCCCCGCTTTTGATTCTGACAAAATCTGTTTACTGGGTGTGTTTGGCCGCAAACAGCAAGCGGTGCAATTTCTGCGACAATTCCTGATTGTCTTCCCCCTTCTCAAACATCTCAGTCAGGTTGGCAAATACACCGCTGTAATGATTGACCAGGCGCGGTTTGTCGGTGGCCAGGTTAAAGACCATTTCGTCGCCACTGCTGTAGCTCAACTTGGCGAATTCCTTGGCGTGATCCAGCTCAATGGTTCCGTTTTCGTACCAGAGCCTGGTCATCTTGTGATTCTTTCCCAGCGTCCAGTTGGTATCAACGATACCAAAGCCGGGCCGACCATCAGCGACAAAACGATAAATCCCCAGGCCCTGCACTTCGGAGCAACGTAAGCTCGGAATCGATGTCATCCGGCCATCCACCAACTCCATCTCGGTCGGATCGATCATCCTAGCCAGGATGCTCAATATGCTGACGCCACCATCAATCCAGGCACCGGCCTTGCCGACGGCCCCCAAGGTCAGTTCGCCATTCAGGTAATAGGGATCGGCGAAGCAGGATTCAAAACCGATCAGCTGGCCAAGGTCAAAATTCCGCTCCTGACGCTGCTCAACCCACCACTCGACTTCGCGGCCGTAGGATGGATGGAAGGCGGTATAGAGCGGCAACTTGCGGGTCGTGGCCGCAGTCCGCAGGGCATCTTCCTGTTCCGGGCTGGTACAGAGCGGTTTTTCGACAATCGCCACCCGATCGGCCTCAATCACCTTCATCGCCACTTCAAAATGGCTCGGCGTCGGGGTTGAAACGAGAAAAGCATCCGCTTCCGAACGCTTGAGCATCTGCTCAAAATCTTCAAAAAAATTCACGCTGCCGGGAAGTTCCTCTGCCCTGACCGGATCGAGATCATGGGCGTCGATCAGACTGATCCCCTTGGTGTGAGAAATAGCCTGCATCTGGTAGTTGGCAATTTTGCCGATTCCGATCAGTCCGATCTTCATAATTCATCTCCAAACTTCAAATGATTCATCGGGACACCGTGAAATATAAGCACATATCTACCCCGAGACGGATAAACTTTCTTTCATGCCTATATACAGAGCAATCTTTTCTCTTGTCAAGCAATGCCGTTGCATCCGTAACAGATTCAGAGACAGGCCGTGAAGTCCTGCCGGAAGAAATCGCTCCGTTGGACGTTGGGCAAAACGAAATCAGAAATAAGCGCCGCGATTTAACAGGCGCAGGTCTCTGCCGCTGATGATCTCGGCGTAAAGACAACCCATCCGCTGACAGATACCGATACAGTCGGCATAATCGATTTTCGGTGAAGTAAACAGCGCGATCAGGTGCGACTTGCAGTGGCAGACGTTGTAGATAGGGAACGGCTTATCGCAAACCGGACAACAGATCTCAACGATTTCACCACGCTGCTGGGCAAAATCGTGAAATTTCCGGGCATGATCGCCGATAATGGGGCTAATGGAAAGCAAACCCGCGTATTCAGTGGCTTTAAGTTTGAGAAGCAGGCCCGGATAACCTGAATATTGGTGCTCCGAGCTTAAAATACTGTGACCGTTGGGACAATAGCAATGCTCGACGACCTGTTGCTGTGGCTGCGCATGTGGCTGCTTTTCTTCTCCAGAGTCCTGCCTTGGTAATATCTGTCTCCAGCCCATAGTGCCCGCCTCTCTAAAAGTTGCATTAGACAACCTAACATCACCAAGGCTAATCCTCATGGCATTGTGTACTATATACAATATGAAATTTCCGGTCAAACGTTGCGTTTTAAAGGGAAAAGCGGGGATGGAGTGAACCATCCCCGCTCTAAATTTTCATTGTAAACAGAAGCTTATGGATTAAACAGCAGAGCTCAAGGCAACCATCGGCTGCGCTCTTCTCTGCGGTGTCAGATTCTGCAGGAAGTCGAGCAGATGTGCATTGAACTCATCAGCCCTCTCCATGTTGACCAGATGACCACTACTCAACTTGACCGCTTTGTAACAGTTCGGCAGATACTGGGCCATGATATCGGTGTGCGTGTGATGGGTAATCGGGTCCTGCTCGGCACCGATTAGCAAAGTAGGTATCTTCAGCTTTTTCAATAAAAAGGTGTAATCTTTACGCTGCCCGATCGCCAGCAAGGTTGCTTCGAGAGTCTCTGCGGAAAGTTTTTTCAGCCAACCGAGAACATCATCCTTTAAGTTGGTCGGCAGTTCCTTTTCCTGTCCAGAAAACAACATATTGAACAACTCATTTTTCACCTGCTCAAGCTTTCCAGCCTGCAGACTAGTCATCAGTTCAGAACGCTTGGCGCGCTCCTGGATATCATCAGAAACGGGACGACTGGTGGCCAGACAGGCCCCGGCAATTCGCTGCGGATAATTTTCCATCAAATCGAAGAGGACATAACCACCTAAAGACAAGCCACAGGCCACAGACCACCGCCCGGCCGATCCCCAGATAGTTCAACAGGCCGATAACATCGGCGCTGTATGCTTGAATATCAACTTTCCCCGAACCGAGACTACTAGCCCCGAATCCGCGCAGATCGATCAACACAACGCGAAAACCGGCAGCAACCAGCGGATCGACCTGTGGCCGCCACATTTCTCGGGTTAGCGGATAATCGTGGATAAACAGTACCGTCGGTCCCTGACCGAAATCATCATAGCCAATTTGTACACCGTTGATCGTTGCCCGCATCTGAGGTCTCCTTTATGTCTTCACAGCTGACTTGAAAGTCTGGCAAATCCTTAAACGCTGAAGATGCAGATCAAATTAGCAATGAATATACCAATGTTCTACAAACACAGAACAACAGGGTAAGCTACTGATATTTAACGATCTTTCCACGTAAGATGAATGTTCCCGGAATGACATTTTTTTGCAGATTTGCAAATAAAAAACCTCCCACCCGGCAAACAAGCTGGCTAAACTATCTCAATCACCTGTTTTTACTAACCAATTCTCTCGCATTGCAAATTTGCAAAAGATATCTGGTCTTATTGCGCATAAACTCAACAAAAATTGGGAGAAACCGCAAAATAGAACATAATATTATCCAGCTCAATATTTACCAAAAGTGGTTTTCCCCAAATTATATTTACTTGCGCGAAATCGTATGGAAACAGCAATAAAGTTTGCAGTCACATCGGCACAACTAAAAAAAGTTAAAAATTACCGACTCTTCGATTCATCAATTAATAATATAGTCGCTTGACACTCTCAGCTGTTGGGGCCATGATTAGTCTTAAAAACAACCAACCTTGTCGGAGTATAGCTGCAGTGAAATATATCGATCTTTTCCTGAAGGGGATTTTTCTCGGCGTCTGCTCTATTCTGCTGTCCTTCCCAACCCCTGTCTCTGCAGAAACCATCACCATCGCCGGAACCGGCGACAGTCAACTCCTGCTCCGCCAGCTGGCTCAGGTCTTTCAACAGCAATATCCAAAGGCACAGATCCTGGTCCCGAACAGTGTCGGCAGTGGCGGTGGCATCAAACTGCTGCAAGCAGGCCGCAGCGAGTTGGCCCGGATTGCCAGACCACTAAAACCGAAAGAAAAAGCGGAGGGCCTGCACGACAGAACCTTCGCCTACTCCCCAATCATCTTTGTTGCCAACCTGCCGACTCCTTGCGTGAAAAGTATTACGGCGGCTGAAGTCAAAGCCCTTTTTACCGGAGAGATCAACAACTGGAATCAGCTCGGCAGCTGCCAGGACCACAAAATCTACGTAGCGAACCGTGAAGAAGGCGACTCCTCAAAGTCGATACTGGAAGAAAAAATACCCGGAGTAAAACAGATTAAACAACTGACCGGCCGCACCATCTACAGTACCCCAGAGGCCTATGATACCCTGAATCGCTACGAGCACAGCTTCGGCTATCTGCCGGCCTCCCAGATAGAAAAAGGCTCCCTGACCAAGCTCGACTACGAGGGCATCGCCCCCACAATCGAAAACGTTCAACTGGGGAAATATCCTCTCGCCGTACCACTCGGGATTGTCTGGCGCGACGAGCCACAAGGGGTTGCAAAACAATTTATCGACTTTCTGTTTTCTCCTAAGGCACAGCAGCTGATGCTGAAAATGAACGCTGTCCCGGCCCTGGTTGAATAATTCAGACGGACCTGCTTAATGCTGAGTATCCGCCACAGACTTCTGATTCTGCAGTGTATCACCGTACTGGCGACCACTGTCTTTCTTGGCGCGTTAAGCTACTCCCTGTTCATTCCGGTTATCTTCCAACTGCAGAAACAACAGCTACAGCAAACTTCACGGGAAGCGGCCAAAGATATCGACGCCTATCTGAAGGGGCTGAGCCAAACCCTCGAAAGGCTCGACCTGGAAGAGTTTCACCAGAAATATGGCGATCTACCCCTAGAAGAGCTGTTTGTCAGACACTTTGCCAAACTCAGCGGGACCTTCCCACTGATCAGTTATCTCGACAAGGAAGATAACGAAACCGTCCGACTGGTCGACAGCCGGCCCTCCGAGCACTATTTCGGCCAACAGCAGACACCGGTCGTTCAGGCAGCCAAGGCCGAACCGAATCAGGTTCACATCAGAATAGAAAAGAGAAGTCCCGGACTTGACCAACCGGTGCTGCAATTAGCCATCAGCAAGGTCGGTTATTTCGGGGATGAGTTTCTCGGCACGCTGCTGATCAGCCTGCCACTTACAGAGCTGACCGAGCAGCTTGCCGTATTATCGATCAACAAAGAAGGTTTTCTCAGTATTGCCGACAATCAGCAGGTCTTATTAAGCGGAACAGACGGTGTCCTGTTTCTGCCACTCAGCAGCTCGTTGCCTGACCAACCTGCTCGCCATCAGTACCTGAATAACGATTATTTCCTTGCTACAGCAAAGATAAAAACGACCTCCTGGCAGGTTGTTGCCGCCATGCCATACGGGACCTTTGTCAGCGAACTGAACACGCTGAAAGTGCTGGCTGCCTTGACCTGCCTGCTCGTTACTTTGCTCAGCGGCGTACTGTCGATGCGGCTGGTCCGTCACCTGACAAGAAATATAGCCCTGCTGATCGATCATGCAGAAAAGGTCGGTAGCGGAAACTACGACCACTACCTCGAGCTGTATCAGGACCGCGATTTTGACAAACTGGGCGAAGCGATCAACACCATGACCCAGGATATCGCCCGACACCGTAATTCCCGTGAATCACTGCAACAGATTCTCGAGTCGATCATCGACCCACTGGTTGTAGCCGATCAGCAGGGGATGATTAAACAGGTCAACCACGCAACTTTGGAGCTGCTCGGCTGTGAGGAGAGTCGCCTGATCGGCAAGCCACTGGCCGATCTGTTCCCGAATCCTCCCCAGAGCCTGACAGAAGCAAGTTTCGGCTCGGCGCTGTTGCGCAAACGGGTTAATAACCTGGAAACCCAGATCGAGACCTTACAGGGACAACGGATTTCCGTGCTCTTTTCCAGCTCTCCGGTTCCGGGAAGAAATATCGAAATGGGGATCGTCGGCATCATCAAGAACATCGACGAATTGATGAGTGCCCGCGTTGCCCGGGAACATGCCCTGCGTGAAGCAGAAGAGGCCCACCGCCGAATCGGGGCACTGCTCAAGTCGGTGGCCGACGGCCTGATCGTCACGGACCTGGCTGGGTGCGTCGTGGAGCACAATCAGCCTGCAGAAAAACTGCTCGGCACACCACAGGGGGCGAACTTCAAAGAAGTTCTGGAGCGATTACCCGATCCGGCGCAAAGCACCACCCTGCCCCCCTTCGATATTTCGTTGCCGGCCGAAGGCAGTTCTCCACACCGCATTATCCAGGTCCACAGCTCCCCGGTGCTCGATCACCGCGGTGCTCAAACCGGCATGGTCTCAGTGCTGCGTGATGTCACCCGCGAAAGAGCTCTGGAACAGATCAAGACCGAATTCATTTCGACCGCGGCCCACGAATTAACCACCCCGCTGACATCGATCCTCGGTTACAGCGAATTGCTCCTTGACCGTGAATTGACCGATCGCTTCAGTTCTGACCAAAAACGGGACTTCATGGAAGAAATCCTCAATCGTTCCGAATCGCTGTCAAAGATTGTTGACGACCTGCTTAATATCAGCCGCATCGAATCTGGGCAGCCGATCCCTCTCGACATCCGGCCGATCGATTTTGCACCGCTGCTACAAAAAACCGTCAATAATTTCCAATTGATCAATAAAGAGCGCCGCTTTGAGCTACTGCTGCCGGAACAAAGCAGCCGGCCGGCGCTGGTCGACAGGATCAGAATCCAACAGGTACTGGAAAATCTGCTCAGCAATGCGGTCAAATATTCCGGAGATGACAGCATTGTCAAACTAGCCTGCAGTTACGAAAAAACCTTTTACAAGATCCAGGTCATCGATCAGGGCATCGGCATGTCTGAAGATCAGCTGGAGAGAATTTTCGACAAGTTCTACCGCTGCGATTCGAGCAACACCGCGATCGGCGGACTGGGTCTCGGGATGAGCATCGTGCAACAGATCGTCGACGGCCATCAGGGCAATATCGAGGTCAGCAGCGAACTCGGCAAAGGAACCTGCGTAACCCTGCGGCTGCCTTTGGCCAGCTGACTGAACGACGAAAATACGTCAGCGCCGATCCGCTATCGCGGATCAGCGCTTTTCAGATAACCGTTCAATCAGCATCACAACCCGTGACCTGCCTAACCGCTGCTGGTCCCTCAACCTGACCAAACCTAAAAAATTAACGCCACACAGTGAAAAAGCCCTGCTGCCCACACAGATTGCTTGACAAGACTCGAATCCTCTTGTTCAATCAATACTGAACAAACAAATAATGAACATAACTAATAAGCTGAACGGACTTTTTTATTGTGAGGGAAGATGCCACGCAAATCACTCCTTAAAGATGAACAGATTATCTACGACAGCATGAAAGCGATCCGCGGCATTCCGCAAAGTAAAATCGAGTTTATGCTGCAAAAAAGTGGCGGGCCTTTCGCCGGCACCTTCCGCTTATCCGGTCCCTGGGGCAACTATTACTACTACCTGAAAGTGGTCCCCAAACTGACCCCGACCCTTGCCGATCTGGTCATCCATCAGATTAAAACCACATCGGCACCAGGGGATGCCAAGCCGCTCTTGGTCAGCCATTATGTTTCACCGAAGATGGCTGTTTCACTCAAGCAGCAGGGCATCGAATATGTCGACTGCGCCGGCAACCTTTATCTCAATCGGCTGCCGCTCTACATCGAAATCGGTGGCCAGAAACATGTCCCCAAACCGCCAGGCGCCGACCGGCTGTTCCGCACCGCCGGACTCAAGCTGACTTACCAATTTCTGCGTAACCGCCAGTCAGTCAACGCCACCTACCGGATGTTGGCCGATGATGCCGGGATTGCTCTCGGCGCGATCGGCAGCCTGTTTGGAGAGCTCGAAAAAAGGGGCAACCTGGTGGTCGAAGCTGGAGAACGGCAGCTCCATGCCATTGAAGAGCTGCTGCAACGCTGGCAACTCGGCTACCTGGAAACCCTGAGGCCGAAGCTGATCCTGCAACGCTGCCAGTTGGCTCCCGGCCACAGTATCAGCCAGTTGCCAGAACGCTTGAAACAGCTCCCCGACAGCGAACAGGTGCTGATCGGCGGCGAACTGGGTGCCTCCCTTTTAGTCAGCGGTTTTCAACCTCAGAGCGCCGTACTTTACCTGACCCCGGAGCAACAGCTGAAACTGATGCTACAATTACACTTGACCCCTGATCCGACAGGCAACATCACGATGCTGCAGCCGTTCGGCCGACAATGCAGCTGGACCGGCTGGCAACCGGCCGGCCTGACTCTGGCCGACCCATTGCTGACCTTTGCCGAGCTGTCCGGCAGCAGCACAGACCAGGTCGCCCAGAAGCTCTACAATCAATACCTGGTCCCGAGGATGAATCGACACTAAATATGGAACGTCTGCGCCGGCTATTGCAAAAGATCGACGGCCGCGGTTACAAGGCCTACAAACAACTGCAGGGCAGCTACGATTTCGGCCCGTTCCAACTCAACATCGATCATGTTCAAGGCGATCCATTCGCTCAACCCTCGCGCATCAGCATTCAGATCGAGCAGCAACAACATGGCATACCGGTCGCTTTCTGGTCCTCCCGCATCCGGCAAACCGCCCTGGAAGATTTTCTTGCGCGCCAATTCGCAAAGGCGATTCAGAGCCACGTCAAAGGGCGCCGCGGCACCGGGCAAAGCGGCGAGATCTCAATCGCCACCAGCGCTCAACAGGTCCTACGGCGTAACGCCATCCTGGTCGAGAAGAAGCAGATAGAGGCCCGCCTGCTGTTCGCCCTGCCCGGCTCAGGGCGCTCAATTCTCGCCGACGAAGCTGCGGAGATGTTCTTCGGCGAGCTGCCGAACGTCGTTCGGGACGGCCTGCAGTGGGCAGATCGCTCGCAACAGCAGATGCAGCAGCATATTGAACAGGTCGAGGATCAGCAGGCAGTGCGCGACCAGCTCTCATCGGCCGCGACAGTCGCCTTTGTCGCCAACGGTTCTCTGTTGCCCCGCCACAGCGGGATCGACGACCGGCCGTTGGCGGCGGGTGTTCAGTTTCTATCGCCCCCGTCATTGCAGCGCAGTTTCGATCGTCCCAATGGCGGAAGCATCAGCGGCATGGCCATACCACCCGGCGTCACCCTGATCGTCGGTGGCGGCTATCACGGCAAATCGACCCTGTTGCAGGCCCTGGAACGGGGCATCTACAACCACATTCCCGGTGATGGCCGGGAACTGGTCGTCACCACGCCGACTGCGGTGAAAATACGGGCCGAGGATCACCGCGCCGTCAACCAGGTCGACATCAGCCCCTTTATCGGCACCCTGCCGGGGAACCGACCGACCGATTGCTTCTCGACCGACAACGCCAGCGGCAGCACCTCGCAGGCCACCAACATCATCGAGGCACTCGAATGCGGCTGTGACTGCCTGCTGATCGACGAAGACACCTCGGCAACTAATTTCATGATCCGCGATACCCGCATGCAACAGCTGGTTCCTGATCATCAGGAGCCGATCACTCCCCTGCTGCACCGGGTTCGCGAACTGTATGAAGACGAAGGGGTCTCCACCATCATCGTCACCGGGGGATCCGGCGATTACCTGGCCGTCGCTGACACCGTGATCATGCTCGACAACTATCAGGCCAGCGACGTGTCTCAAAAAGCCAGGCAGTTGGCTGGTCCGCCCCCGAAACCTGCTCAGATCAGGCAGCTGCGCCCGGAACAAGCGCGCAGAGTTGACCTGCAGACGGGGCCACTCCGGGGACAACGGGAAGTGAAAATCCTGGTTCGCGAACAGCGGCTGCTCGAATACGGCCGCAGGCGGATCGACCTGTCTAAAGTTGAACAATTGGTCGATGCCGGTCAGACTGAAGCGATCGGCAGACTGCTGCGTTACAGCCAGGAAACAGACCCGCATCAGCAACAGGGGCTTGTAGAGGCACTACGACAAGCCCTGGCACAAGCTGAAAAGCAAGGGCTCGACATCCTCCTGCCCTGGAAAGCCGGGCACCTGGCGCTGCCACGTTTATACGAGCTGGTCGCAGCAGCTAACCGGCTACGAAGCAGCTAACAACCAATCTAATCTGTCCTTCTTTTCCGGCAACAACCCCAATCTCCCAGCTTGACATAAATGTTTACAAACATTAATATAAATAAATTCAAATGAAAGGGATTTCTATGCGTTCAGTCACTGGCTTTACCTACTTTTTGCTCGTTCTCATCTGCCTCTGCCCCTTTCACTCTATTGCCAGCCCGCCAGATGAATTGGTCATCCTGACCTGGGGCGACTATTTCGACCCGGAGTTGCAGCAACGCTTTGAAGAAACCTATAACGCGAAAATCTCAATGGTCTACTACTCCAGTGATGAGAGCCGCACCCAGCAGCTGGTCAGCAGTGATGCTTTCGGCTTCGACCTGATTCTAACCTCGGGCATCGACCTGGGATCTTATGTCAAAAAAGGCTGGCTGGCCCCTTTACCGTTCGAAAAAATCCCCAATTCTGCACACCTCTCTGACCGTTGGCGCAACGCCTTTCCGACAGCCCCCCAATATGCTGTTCCCTATTTCTGGGGAACCTTGGGCATTGTCTATCGCGCCGACCTGGTCAGCACCCCGGTTACCAGTTGGCGACAACTTTTCCAACCGGCCAAGGAACTTCAGGGGCGGATCGGGATGATGGATGATTCGCGCGAGCTGGTCAGCATGGGGCTCAAAGCCCTCGGTTACTCAGCCAACAGTGAGGACCGGCAGCAGCTCAAAGAAGTCGAGAACCTGTTACTGGCACAGAAACCGGATGTTAAATCGTACCTCTACATTTCACTTGATGAGACGTCCTCGATCGTCACTGGCAATCTGGTTGCCGCAATGATCTATAACGGTGACGCCCTGATGGTCAGCGAGCATCATGATCAGCTGGTTTACGTGCTGCCGGAAGAAGGCAGCAATATCTGGGTCGATTATTTCGCCGTCAGCTCCAAAGCGCGTAATCCGGAACTGGCCTACAGATTTCTCAATTTCATCAATGAACCGCAAAATGCCGCGCAACTGGCCGAGTACGTTTACTCTGCAACCCCCAACAAGGCAGCCGAAGCGCTCCTGCCAGAGGAGTTTCTCGCCGACCCGGTCATTTATCCCGCCGCTGAGAGCCTGAAATTATCGGAGTTCTATACCCCTCTGCCACCCCGCACGCAGCGACTGCGGAATAATATCGGTGCTAAAGTTCTGCGCTAATTGCCTATGAAACTGGGCCTGAAACTTTCTTTACTTCTCTTGCCACTGGTGGCAATCCCACTGCTTGTGGTCGGCTCAGTCTCCTACGTCAACCTGCTGAAAAATGCCAAAATAAAGCTTTTTTCTCACGTTGAATCAACCGTAGTACAGGTCTCGCGGCAGATCGGAAATCTGGTCGACAACGCCCAGGCCAACGCCAACCTGTTTGCAGACAACCAACAGCTGAAAAACTATCTGCTGACTGCGGATGAATCGATCCGCTACGATTTGCTTTATCGACCGCTGCAACAGGAATTTATCGGCTTCCAGAAGTCCTTCCCCCACTATTACGAGCTCCGTGTCATCCTACCGGATGGGTTTGAGGATCTGCGCTCAGTCAACCAAAATATTCCCAATCTGACCGAAGATGAAAGTCAAAATATCAATTTCCAATTCATCAGCGCAACAGAGGAGCCGATGTTCAGCCGGATCGGATTCAATCCAGACAATGGCGAAGTTGCCTGCTTTGTCTATAAAAGGATTGAACTGATTAACGAAGCCCTGGACGATCCCAATGCAGCACCAACCTTGCGTGGTTTTTTCAGTCTGACCGCCAGCCTGAACCCGATCGCCAAAGCGCTCAACGAAAATGCCCTGGGAACAAATGGCGGATTATTATTAACCAACTCCTCCGGGCAGCCACTACTGGCCCCTGCTGCTCTTGCCTGGATTGGCGATAACCAGCAGCAACTGAAAGAGCACTTCAACATTCATCAGTCCGAGGATCTGAGCCCGCTGATTCTAGCTGGGCAATCGTTCTATTCCATGCACCGCCAACTCTCTGAGGACCTCTGGCTCCACGCCCTCCTCCCAGAGCAGACCTTGCTGCACGACAGCCGCACCATCGGCAAGATTGTCACTCAAGTCACGATCCTGGCGCTGCTCGGTTCGCTCTCACTGCTGCTGATTGTTATGCGCTCGCAAATCCTGAAACCAATGCAAGCGCTGCATAATGCAGTATTACGCATCGGCGAGGGAGAAGAACTGGTCCAGATAGAAATCGATAGAGACGATGAGCTTGGCCAACTCGGTCAAGAATTCAACAAAATGAGTCTGGAGCTGAAAAAATCGAATGACCAGATCCGCAACATGGCCTATTGCGATAATCTGACTCAGCTCCCTAATCGCTTTATGTTCAATCGAAACCTTAAACGCGCAATCGGAATATCCCGGAAAGAAAAAAACCAGTTCGCGTTGCTGTATCTGGACCTGATCAAATTCAAGCAAGTCAATGACACGATGGGGCATCTGGTTGGCGATCAGGTCCTCAGGGATATTGCAAACCGCTTGTCAAGCAATTTAAGGGGCAGCGATATCACCAGCAGATCCGTCTCATTCCCCATAGACAATGAAAATCTCGCACGCCTCGGTGGTGACGAATTCAGCATTCTGCTGCCAGGAATCAATTCGTCAACCGACGCAGCCAAAATTGCTGAGCGGATTATCTCCCAGATTGAAGAACCAATTATTCTTAACGGCAAAGAACATATTGTCAGCGTCAGTATCGGCATAGCCGTCTACCCGAATGACGGCGATACTGCTGTAGAGCTGATAAAACACGCCGATTTGGCGATGTATGAAGCAAAAAAACAGGGCAAAGGTGCTTACGAATTTTATTCACGAAAATTCAGTCAACAGGCCCACAGCCGGATTCGCCTTGAGCAACGGCTGCTGTTGGCTGTGGAAAATAAATCCTTCGAATTGCATTATCAGCCAATTCTGGATGAGAAGAATTTGCAGATCTCTTCACTAGAAGCGTTGATCCGCTGGACCGATGAGGAGCTGGGCGTTGTTCCGCCGGACAAATTCATCCCGGTCGCAGAAGACATGGGCCTGATCCATAAAATTGGCCACTGGGTTCTCACTGAGACCTGCCGACAGATCAAATCATGGCGCAAAAGCGGACTTAAAGAGATCAAGGTCGCCATCAATGTCTCAGGTCAGGAATTTGAAAAAATCGACTTTGCCGATCAGGTTTTTCAGACTCTCCAGAAGTACAAAGTATCTCCGACAGCTCTCCATCTGGAATTAACCGAAAGTGCGCTTATTGATGCCGACAGCAGCATTCTTGCCAACCTGGAGAAACTGCGTCGCCGGAAAATCAAGATAGCTCTGGATGACTTTGGCACCGGGTATTCATCTCTCAGCTATCTGCGCAACCTGCCGATTGACATTTTAAAAATCGATCGCAGTTTCATACAGGGGCTAGGGCAGAAAAATACCGGCATTATCCTCTCTGCGATGATCACCATGGCTCACGCTCTCGGCCTGCAAGTAGTGGCCGAGGGCATCGAGGAACAAGGCCAATTCGCGTTCCTCAAAAAAGAAAAATGTGACTTTCTGCAGGGCTATCTCTTCAGTCGGCCGGAACCGGTCGACAAGATCAGCAACAAGTTAATAAAAAACCAACTTCAGCCCGCTGATCTTCAGGATTCTAACAACATCGCCCTCTGAGTACTGCAGGCTAATTGTTGTGCACAGCAATTTCCGGCCACAATCTCCTTGTCCGAAGCGGATAAAGCTGTTAAAAATCAAGCCTGTTTTACTCTGACTGAATTTTTTTAAAGGTTCTCTGGCGATGCCGATAATTAACCGATTGCTGAAAGTGCTCGACCGCACCGGTTTCCGCCTGCTGATATTGGCAGTGCTGGTCGGGGTTGTCGCTGGCTGTGGCGCGCTGTTTTTCTATTTTGCCACCAACAGCGTTGAGCACCTGATGCTCGGCAAGATCGGTAATTTCCACCCGCCGCTGGAAGGGACTCCGGAATCCTCCTTTACCAGTTTTATCGACGATCTTTCCACTCCCTATCGCTGGTGCCTGTTTCTGATTCCGGCCTTCGGCGGCCTGATCTCCGGCTGGCTGGTCTTCAAATACGCCCCCGAAGCTGAAGGCCACGGCACCGACGCGGCCCTGGAAGCCTTTCATCGCAAAAGCGGCATCATCCGCGGCCGGGTGCCGATCGTCAAAACCGTCGCCTCGATTATCACCATCGGCACCGGCGGCTCTGCTGGCCGTGAGGGCCCAATTGCCCAGATCGGTGCCGGTTTCGGCTCCTTTGTGGCGACCAAACTGGGGCTTTCGGCAGCGGACCGGCGCATTCTACTGTTGGCCGGCATGGCCGGCGGGATCGGCGCCACCTTCCGCTCACCACTCGGCGGTGCCTTGTTCGCCGTTGAAGTGCTCTACCGCGACCCGGAATTCGAGCATGAAGGTCTGATCCCCTGCATCATCTCCTCGATCATCGCCTACTCCCTGTTCGGCGCCGTCACCGGCTGGGAACCGTTGCTCGACACCCCGCTGTTCCGTTTCGATCACCCGGGGGAACTGCTCCTCTACCTGGCCCTCGGGATCAGCTGTGCGCTGCTCGGCGTGGTCTATGTCAAAACTTTTTACGGCATGCGCAATTTCTTCCGCGGCCTGCCCTTGCCCGACTGGCAGAAACCGGCGATCGGTGGTTTGGCTCTCGGCATCATGGCCCTGTTTATCCCGCAGGTGCTCGGCTCCGGCTACGGTTGGGTACAGGCGGCCCTGTACGGGAAAATGGCCCTCTGGGTGATGCTGGTAATCGCCCTGGCGAAGATCATCGCCACCAGTCTGACCATCTCTTCCGGCGGATCGGGTGGCGTCTTTGCCCCCAGCCTGGTAATCGGCGCCATGCTCGGTGGTGCCTTCGGCGCTTCGTCTGAAATCCTCTTTCCAACCTTGACCCAGGATCCGCGCGCCTACGTGCTGGTCGGCATGGCCGGATTCTTCGCCGGGGTTGCCAACGCGCCGATC
>CALZHQ010000060.1 GCA_945787295.1 uncultured Desulfuromonadales bacterium | reverse complement strand
AAAAATGAACTCCCACTCGCTGTAACTCTCTTTTTCGGCAAAATCCTTATTCTCTTCGGAAAAGCCATCCTTTTTAAACGGTTCTTTTTTGCTGCTGCTGCGAACCCCCTTGATTTTACCGCTCGGATCCTTGATCACCTCCCAGTCTTCACCGGTCATCGGATCAAGGTACAAATCACGCAGGTGGCGAACAACAGCAACCGAACGGGGGTCTTTGACTAAATTCTCTAAACTGGAAGGAAGCTGCTGGGGATGACCACCGACTTTTTCCGTTGTAAAATAGGATTCAAGCGCCTGACGGTATTGGTCACCACGCCAGAGCAGTTCCTGCTCCTTGGCCCGCTGGACAATTGTCGTCCAGGTTGAACCGGCTATCCCGGCCATCAGGCCGAGAATCGTCACCGCCATCAAAACGCCCATCAGGGCGACACCGCGCTGGTTGGTTAATTGTTTCATGTCTGCCGTCTGTTTTAGCGATTCAGTCATTAAGAGCTAGTTTGATCCGGTCTGGTCAATGAGTCAACAAGTTATGCGCGGCAAAACCGCTATGTGAAGAATCGGTTATCATGCCAGCACAATTAACACATGGAAAGAATCAACAAGCTTTACTCAAGCAGTATTTCCTGCTAAACAATTTCTGTGGCTTATAAATAGATTTTATCGGCATTGACAAGCTTGTCGCTTGGAAGCTTTCCTCTTACGTTGTAACGTCATCAACAGCACAAGGAGACGACCCGCCATGCTCAACAAACAGAACCACCCGAAGATCGAAGTGAAAGACTGGATCAACGTCGAAGGTTCAGAGTGCCTGATAACACAAGTTTATGGCGGATATTCTATGTCTGGAGCATGCGAAGTGGTAACCGACCCGGAAAATCCGGTCAATCGTGATGTCTATTGGGATGGTCAGAAATGGCTCTTCTCTACGCAACCAGGCTTTATCAATGCCACCAAGACGTCAAGGCTGAAGGATTTTGTTGCTCTTCTGCAGCAAAAAAAAGACCACTGACAGCCGTCCAGATCTTCGACCAGAGCTGAATATTCTGCGCAGCGTTCAGGTCATTAAGCCTGCCTGTCCAACAATCCCTTCACCCGGGCCAGATATTGACGGGTTTCTTCTGGCATTTGCGTCAACCCTTTGCGATCGACATTTCCCTGCCCCCAGTTATACGCGGCCAGTGCGCGATCGAGATCACCAGCATACTTTTCCAAAAGTTGCTTCAAATAGCGGCTGCCAGCGAGTAAATTCTGCTCCGGGTCGAAACTGTCTGTCACGCCCAGTTCAGCGGCCGTCTCTGGCATCAATTGCATCAAACCTTGGGCTCCAGCGTGAGAAACGGCATCTGACTGAAAATTACTTTCTGCTGCCACCACTGAGCGGATCAGCTCTGGGGCCAGACTGACTTTTTCTGCAACCTGGTCGATCATCCGCTCAATATCGTTGCGCTTGGCAGGGCCAGCTTCCAGTAAGGTCGGCTGAAGCCGGTGGTAGATTTCCTCAACCCGCTGGCCACCGAGCGGCGCTGGCGGTGTTTGCGGTTGCCAGTTTAAAGCCGCAAGCAGGTCAGCCCCTTCCGTTGTTTCAGCATTGGCAAAAAGTCCCTGCAGTAGCTGCAACTGCGCCAGCTTAAGGAGTGCGTTAGCTTGTTCCACAGCCACACGGCTTGCGCCCCCACTCTCGGCCGCGCTATTTAACAGCTGCTCAAAAGCATTGATATCGGTCGCTTTATGCTGACGCCTCACGGATTGCTCTGTTTGCGGCTGAAACATATCTTTACTGATCAACGGATCGATACACATCTGCAGGCCCTTGTGGTGTCAAAAAACCGACTCAATAATTTCGCAAAAATAGTATTTTGCAAGAACTGAACCGCCAGGAACAACGAGAACTCACAGACTTGCATTTTCTTGACAATTCCACTACAAAGGCCACTTCAAAACATTTCCCGGAGAATGATGGTGGCGAAAAAAGTTGATACTCTTTTTCAGCGGATCAAAAGACTGACCGGCAAAGCGATCGGAGATTTTAAGCTGATCGAAGAAGGCGACCGGATTGCCGTTGGAGTTTCGGGCGGCAAAGATTCTTATGCCCTGCTCGATATTCTTGAAGCTTTACGCAAAAAGGCACCCGTCAATTTTGAACTGATCGCGGTCAATGTCGATTCCGGATTTTCCGGCTACCGGACCGATATCATTGAGCAGCATCTGCAAACCAAGGCTTATCGCTATCATCTCGAAGCGACCGATGTTTATCAGATTATTGATGAAAAAAGAAAACCCGGTTCATCCTATTGTGCGTTTTGCGCCCGCTTGCGACGTGGAATTCTCTACACCGTGGCCGAAAAGCTTGGCTGCAACAAAATAGCCTTGGGCCATCACCTGGACGACTTCATTGAAACCTTGCTGCTCAACCAATTTTATGTCGGCACTCTTGCCGCGATGTCGCCGAAACTGCTGGCAGATAACGGCAGGCACACCGTTATCCGACCGCTGGTTTACGTTGAAGAGTCTGATATCATTGAATACAGTCAACAGGTTGAGTACCCGATCATCAACTGTTCCTGTCCGGTTGAAGGGACCGTAGAGCAAAAACGCCAGCGGATGAAACAGTTGATCGCTGAGCTGGCAAAAGATATTCCACAGATCCGCAACAGCATGATCAGTGCCCTGGGCAATGTTTTGCCGCGCCACCTGTTGGATCAACACCTGGCGGAGGCAAACAAAGACGCACACAAATGAGGCATGGCTGCAAATGACCAAAAGGGAAAAATCGATCCTTGCTGATGAACTGGACCTGGCCAGCCAGGTTCAGCAGCTCCTGTTTCCACCGAGTTCCCCCTTGTGTAGTTGGTGCTGCACCGGTGTCAAAAATCGCATGGCCAGCAAACTGGGGGGCGACTACTTCGATTTCATCACCATGCCGGACCAGTGCCAGGGGCTATTTATCGGCGATGTGACCGGACATGGCTTTCATGCCTCGGTGATCATGTCGCTGATCTATGGCTATATCCACCGCTCAACGCTTGACGAATGCTCCCCCTGTACAATCGTCGGCGGCGTGAACAAAATTCTCTCCACCTTTGCCAGCCGGTCCCGAAAACTGGATCACTATTTTTCCACGACCCTGTTCTTTGCCATCATCGATCCGCGCAGCCTGCAGATGCACTATGTCAACTGTGGCCACACGCCGCCGCTGGTGAAGCAGAATGACGGCATAAAGACCCTATACACCAGCGGGCCACCGCTCGGGTTTTTTGATGATCCAGACATCGAGCTGAGCAGCTTTCAGTTCCATCCGGGGGATCGTTTACTGCTCTGTACCGATGGAATTATTGAGGCAAAGAGCCGGGCGGGCGAGATGTTCGGCACCCCGCGACTGACGCAGCAGTTACGGGATGGGGTTGGTGACCATATAGAATTTCTCGATGAATTGTTCAGCCAGCTTGACAGCTTCTGCGAGCAGCAGGAGAACAGTGATGACATGACCGCGATCCTGATCGATTTTCACCGGCCTTTTTCATCCTATTGAGGGGGACTAAAGGCAAGGCACGCAGGGCAGGCAACCGGACAGCAGAAGGACCAGCAGAACACTAAAAAACCAAAAACGCATGAAACCTCCCGGACCCTAATCTTCCTTGCTCATAAATTTCTTCAGCAACCCCTTCGATTGCGAAGACTGTTCCCGGCGCAGATTGAGCAAGCGCAATTCCCGCAAGGCCTCGGTACAATCGGGATTCGCCTGAACGGCCATTTCGAAGGATTTTTCCGATTGCCGATCTTTGCCCTGCAGATGATAAATATGTCCCAGATAAAGATGGGTCAGATCGAGACTCGGGTTCAGCTCACGAGAAGCCAGTAAGACTTCGAGGGCGCGGTTCTGGCCATCGGTATTTTCCGGGGAGGCCTTAAACAGAGCCCAGGCATAGTGTGTCAAGTATTCAGGCTCTTCAGGACTTAATTCGATGGCATGCCGTAACGGCCTGACCGCTGCATTGTAGCGTCTGATTTTCAGCAGACCCCGCCCTTCCTGAAAGGCGCTTTCGGCTTCGATGACCTGATTGATATCGATGGTTTTCTTCGGTCCATTGACCAACTCGTCCAAATAGTCAGAGCAGGATTTAGGTTCGCTGAGCACCGTATAGGCCTGGGTGATGTACTGGAACATTTCGTTGATTTTATTTTTCATCTCCTTCGACAGGCCACTGCCAAGGAAACGATCCGGATGATATTCTTTGGCCAGCTTATAGTAGGCCCGTCGCACCTCGGTGCTGCCGCACTGGCGAGCAATCCCCAGAGCCTCAAAATAATCGACTGTCATCACGCGCTGATAATCATCCAGAATCTTGCGCCGTACCTGCTCATCGATCGGCTGATCTTTGCTTCGACCCGGCAGATCTGCAGCTTCGACCTGCTCGGCAACTTCACTGCACTCCACCAGTTCGGAAATCATTAGCGCCGCAAGCACCTGCTGCACTTCGCGGCGAGCCAGGGGGTGCTGTTCAAGGGTTTCCGCCAACGTCAAAGTCCCAAGACAATTCCTGAAGATTTCCTCGCCGCGCCGATTCAATTTGATTTCCTGAAAACGGTACTGGGGATCTGAAGCCTGTTTCAGATACAAATGCCGCAGTGGCGTCAAGTAATTATCAAGTTGCTGCGGTGTCCAATAATGCTTAATCCCATCGAGGATGAGTGACGCCGGTGAGAGTTTGATCGATGTGACGGTCTTTTTGAAATCTTTTCCAGCAACAAACTGGCTGGTCCCATCCCGCCATTTAAAAGTCGACAGCAGTTTCTCGGTCACCTGTCGCAAAAGGGCCTCATGCAAATCCTGTGGCGTCAACAGGCCCATCTCTATCAGCACGGTTCCCTGCAACCGGCCAGATTCTTTACTCCGCTCAACCGAAGCATCACAATCGAGTTGGGTCATCACTCCCTCACTAACCAGCATCCGGCCGAGACACTCACTAAGAACATTTGAACGCGCAAAGATCGGATAACCATCCTTGATGTAAATGATCTTTTTCGCCTCACCCCGCTGCAGGTGCAGTAAACCGGTCGCTTTTTTGCCGTAAAGTTCGTGCAGTAATATCGGAACGCCCTGACCAGTGATCGGTTTGACGGAATTATCTTCGGCCGCTTTTTCAGGCTTATTGCCCAACAAGGTATCCAGCAAGGCGTAAAGGGCTGGAGCATCAAAAGGTTTAAGGAGGAATTCGTCTGGACCGTAATCTGCCTTGGCCTGGGCAATCTGCTCCGGAGTATGGAACATGGAGGTGATCATCACCACCTTGATATCTTTGGTTTTTTCTTGTTTACGCAAAGCGCTGCAAACTGCCGGCCCGGAAATTTCCGGCATATTGATATCGATCAGCACAACCTGAAAGTCTTCGGCCAACAGCTTCTGCAGACCCACCGCACCACGGTCAACGGTTTCAACCTCATATCCCGCAGCAGATAAAGTTTTCTGCAAATGGGACCGTACCCCTTGGTCATCATCAATGACCATAATTTTATTTCCGACTTCAGGCATCCTCATTCACCTCCAGATCCTCGTGCGGATCAAGGTAATTATCGAACAGAGTTCGAATCCCCTCTGTTACCATTCGATATTCTTCCAGAAATTCCGTTTCCGGCACAACACCATTTTTCCCGTAACCTAAACCAAGGGCCACTTTGCGCAGATTTTTCTGTTCACCGGACAACTCGTTGATCGACTGATCGTGGAGCAGGCGAAGCTTGTTTTCCAGCCGCCGTAAAAACTTGTATCCGTTGATCAACTGTTCAGACTCTGCGACATGCAAAATATCATTCTGCGCCAGAACCCTGAGTATCTCCAGTGTGTTCTGCTGCCACAAAGCTTTGATTTGCCGAGCGTAACGCAATTGCAGGTATTGAGCAATAAACTCGACATCGACCATCCCGCCCCGGCCGGTCTTGATATTGAAATGGTCTTCTGTTTCCTTGGCAATTTCTTTTTCCATCCGTGACCGCAGACGATAAATTTCTGCCTGCAGATCATCCGGTACCGGGCGATCAAAAGCCAATTCAGAAATCAACTGCTGTAAGCGGCCGGCAAATTCAGGCGGCCCACAAACCACGCGCGCCTTGGTCATCGCCTGACGTTCCCACGGCTGAGCCGACTCCTGATGGTAACGCTTAAAAGCACTCAGGCTGGTCACTAGCGGGCCTTGATTTCCGGAAGGTCGCAAGCGGGTGTCGATTTCATATACCGAACCTTCGCGGGTCACCAGAGTCAGGGCGGTGATAATCCGCTGGGCCAGCTTGGCAAAATACTCATGGTTACTGAGCTGCCGAAAGCGCTGTGGATCGGTGCCGCGGGTTGGGCGGGTCTGACCTTCTGAGTCATAGATAAAAATGATATCCAGATCGGAGTGGTAGTTCAGCTCCAACCCGCCCAGCTTGCCCATGCCGACAATCGCAAATGCGGTTTCCTCGGTAGCGTCATCGGCATCATTTGCATATGGAGCACCAAAGCGGCCCGCCAGTTCCTGACGAGCCATTCTGATCGATTGCTCCAGACAGACCTCGGCGACCCAGGAGAGTTGTTTGGCCCCTTCCCCCTGCTTCATCTGACCGTGCAAATCACTTAAGGCAATGCGCAAGAACTCTTCATTGCGGAAACGGCGTAAGCCATCGAGCTGCAGTTCGTAATCTTCTGCCAACGCCATCTGTTCCTCCAGAGATGCCGCCAGCTGCTCACGATTCTTGTTTTCAACCGCATAGGAGCGGGCCACCAGGGTGTCGAGCAATTCCGGCCGCTGGATAAAAATCCGCGACAGAAGTTGACTGGAACTGAACAGAGCAATCAGCAGCTTAACAATCCCGGAATTTTCCGCAAGCAGTGAGAAATAAGAAGTCCGCGCCCTGATCCCCTTGATAAAGCGTTCCAGGTTGTTCAAGGCCTGGTCAGGATTTGCCGAATCAAGCAGCTCGCCGAGCAGCAGCGGCGCCAGTTTATCCAAACAGCGCCGGCCACGTTCGGTCAAGCGTTTATGAGGATCACCGCCCCTCAGTATGGTGAGATTCTCATAAGCAGCATCCGGGTTTATGAAACCCTTCTCTTCGAGCAGATCCTTGACCAGGTCGGGATCCGATGCGGAATCGAAGATTAAATTCACCTCTGGACGGACAACAAGCTCCTCGTCCTCGGCTGAATGAAACAGGTCTTTGAAAATATTCGTAACCCCCTGCCGATGGCGCTCCAACTCGGCAGAGAAGCTTTCCGTGTCAGCGAAGCCGCTGCGTCTGGCTAACGCCAGCAGCTCTTCCGGCCGAACCGGTAGTGAGTGGGTCTGCTGTTCCTGGACAATCTGAATCCGGTGCTCTACGGTCCGTAAGAACCGATAGGCATCGCTGAGCAGCTGTTGCTCTTCTGCTCCGATCAGCTCCTCTTCCTGCAGCAGCTTCAGCATGCGTAACGAATTTCGGTACTGTAGTTTGGGACGGGTTCCGGCATTGACCAACTGCAGGGCCTGAATGAAAAACTCAATTTCACGGATCCCACCGCGACCCAACTTGAGATTCCGCTCCCCTTCCTGCTCACGCCCCAGACTGGCATTGATCTTCTGTTTCATCAGCTTGATATCTTCGAGCATGCCGAAATCGAGGTAACGCCGAAAGATGAAAGGTTTGAGGCGCTTCAGCAGTTCCACACCGAGCGGAATCGAGCCGGCCACCGGCCGCGCCTTGAGCATTGCCGCCCGCTCCCAGCTCTGTCCCCAGGACTCATAATAGGTCTCGGCGCCGGTGACCGAAATCGCCAGATCGCCGTTATTGCCATCCGGCCGCAAGCGGGTATCAACCCGGAACACAAAACCATCTTCGGTCACCTGGTGCAGGGCCCGGGAGACCTGCTCTGCCAGTTTGAGAAAATAGCGGTGCAGGCTGATTTTCTCGCCGCGGCTGCCGCCTGTGGTTTCCCCCCGACTGGACGAATAGCAATAGATCAGATCGATATCGGAGGAGAAATTCAGCTCATTGCCGCCGAACTTACCCATGCCGAGAATCGTCATTTCCGCTCTTTGCTGGCGGCCTTCCTCATCTGTTTCCAGCGGCTCGCCAAACTCTTCCTGCAACTGCCGGCCACAAATCTCATAGGCCCGTTGTAAGCAGGTCGCCGCCAAACCGGAAAGTTCGGCCGTAACCTCTTCCAGTTCGGCCAGACCACAGAGGTCCCGACTGCCGATGCGCAGAATCTGCGCCACTTTGTAGTGACGCAGCCCGGCCTTCAACTGGGGAAAATCGGCCTGATCAGGAATCAGCTGCCGCAGATCGGCCAGCATCTGCGCTTCATTGCGCGGGAAATCGATCCCCCCCTGCAGCAGCAGCTGTTCGGCAAAATCACTTTTCCGGCAGAGAATCCCCGCCAGAAACGCGGAGCCCCCCAGAACCGTCAACAGCTGCCGCCGCCGCTGCGGAAGTTGCAATATCGAACGGACCAGCTCGGTATCGATGCAACCGAACTGCCGCTCCAGCAGGTTCAACGCGGCATCAGGATCGGCAACGCGAAAGACCTCTTCGAGAATATCAACCAGCAGTTCCGGATCATGCAACTGCTCGTCGATCAAGCGCAGGTTGGTCGTCGTCCGCTGGCCGTTGAACAGCACGTAGCTATCCAGCCAGTCGCTCAACTGTTGTTCATTCTCACCCCCCAACAGGGCAAGTTTATCCCGAAGTTCCTGCTGCATCGAAGCGCCTACCTGCCCTTTGCCGCCAACTCTGCCAACCCCTGCAGGTAATCGCCCTGCACCACCCCGCGTTCGGTAATGATCGCCGCCACCAGCCGCTGCGGCGTCACGTCAAAAGCCGGGTTACGGACTTCGATCCCTTCCGGGGCCAGCTGAATATCTTTGAGATGGGTGATCTCGCGGACATCCCGTTCCTCGATCGGAATCTGCGAACCGTCACTTAAACTCAGGTCGATGGTCGACATCGGTGCCGCCACATAAAAAGGGATATTGTGCTCTTTGGCCAACACGGCCACCGTGTAGGTGCCGATCTTGTTGGCGACATCACCATTGGCGGCAATCCGGTCGGCGCCGACGATCACGCAATCGATCTCACCTTTGCTCATCAGGTAGCCGGCCATGTTGTCACAGATCAGGGTCACCGGGATATTGTCCTTCTGTAACTCCCAGGCGGTCAAGCGCGATCCCTGCAGGAAGGGGCGGGTTTCATCGGCAATGACGGCGACCTTTTTGCCGGCAGCAACTGCAGCGCGGATCACCCCGAGGGCCGTTCCGTATCCACCGGTCGCTAAGGCACCGGCGTTACAATGGGTCAACACCCGGGCACCGTCAGGAATCAGGTCGGCGCCCTGCCGGCCCAGCTTGATACAGAGTTGTTCATCCTCCTGGGTGATCGCCAGGGCTTCGTACTCGAGGCCGATCTTCAGCTCCATGACGCTGCGATCGAGGTTGGAGTAAGCGAAGTGCTTCATCCTCTCCAAAGCCCAGAACAGGTTGACCGCCGTCGGCCGGGTCGCGCCCAGTACCGCGCAGATCTTCTCCATCTCGGCGTAAAACTCTTCGCTCGACTCGGTTTCGAGATCCCGCACACCGAACCAGACGCCAATCGCCGCGGCGACACCGATTGCCGGCGCGCCCCTCACCACCATGCTGCGGATCGCTTCGGCGACCCCCTGGTAATCGTTATAATCGATCCAGACCTCTTCAGCCGGCAGCAGCCTCTGATCGAGCATCTGGCATTGACCGTTGAAAAAGCGGATCGGACGGATGGTATTGGGATCGATCTGACAACCGGACATATCTATTACCCTTTTAATTTCTTTTGAATGAGCTGGTTGACCATGCCAGGGTTCGCTTTCCCCTTGCTGGCCTTCATCACCTGACCGACAAAGAAGCCGATCAGCTTGTCCTTCCCCCCCTTGAGTTCTTCGAACTGCCCCTGGTTGGCGGCAATCACCTCATCCAGGATCGCTTCGATAGCGCCGGTATCGGTGACCTGTTTGAGACCCTTCTCCTCGATCACCTGATCAGCGTTCTTGCCGGTCCGCCAGATCTCTTCAAAAACCGTCTTGGCGATCTTGCCGGAGATGGTGTTGTCGTCGATCCGTTTCAGCACACCGGCCAGCAACTGCGGCGAAACCGGACAGTCGGCAATCGCGAAATCACTCTCATTCAAAGCCCGCGACACCTCACCCATCACCCAGTTGGCACAGACCTTCGGGTTAGCATGCAGGGCAACCAAAGCCTCAAAATATTCGGCGACCGGCCGCTCGGCGGCAATAACCCCGGCATCGTAGGCGGTCAGACCGAGTTCATCCTGATAACGTTGGATTTTGGCAGCGGGCAGTTCCGGCAGTTCAGCGCGAACCCGCTCGACCCATTCATCAGAGACCACCAGCGGCACCAGATCGGGATCGGGGAAATAGCGGTAATCGTGCGCCTCTTCCTTGCCGCGCATCGAACGGGTGGTACCGGCATCGGCGTCGAACAGGCGGGTTTCCTGGATCACCTTGCCGCCGGCATCGATCACATCGATCTGCCGCTCCACCTCGTACTCGATCGCCTGTTTGATAAAACGGAAAGAGTTGAGGTTCTTCAGCTCGGCGCGGGTGCCGAGCTCTTTCTGCCCCCAGGGCCGGACCGAAACATTGGCGTCGCAACGGAAGGAGCCTTCCTCCAGGTTGCCATCACAGACGTTCAGATAGGTCACAATCTGGTGCAGCTGCTTGAGGTAGGCGATCGCTTCGTCGGCACTGCGCATGTCCGGCTCGGAGACCACCTCGAGCAGCGGGGTGCAGGCGCGGTTCAGATCGACCGCCGAGCTGTTGCCGTCTGAGTGAATCAGCTTGCCGGCATCCTCTTCCATATGGATGCGGGTGATGCCGATCTTCTTCGGGCCGCCTTCTTCAGTCGCTATATTCAGCCAGCCGTGCTCACAGATCGGCAGCTCGAACTGGGAGATCTGGTACCCCTTCGGCAAGTCGGGATAAAAATAGTTCTTGCGGGCAAAGATCGAGCGGGGTGCAATCTGGTGATTGGTCGCCAGGCCGGTTTTGATGGCGTACTCGACCACCTGCTTGTTGAGCACCGGCAGGGCGCCGGGCAACCCGAGACAGACCGGGCAGGTCTGGCTGTTCGGCTGCTGACCGAAATCTTTCGAGCAACCGCAGAAGATCTTGGTTTTGGTGGTCAGCTGGACGTGAACTTCCAGCCCGATCACGACTTCGTATCTTGAATCCATGTCAATCTATCCTTTTATCGATCAAAGCGGCGCCAGCTGGCCGCCGAAATCGGTCGCATTTTCAAACGCCCAGGCCGCCTGCAGAAGCTCAGCCTCGGCAAACGGCTTGCCGAGCAGTTGCAGGCCGATCGGCAGACCTGCGCTGCTGATGCCGCAGGGCAGGCTGAGACCGCAGGTCCCCGCCAGGTTGACCGGGATGGTGAAGATATCCGAAAGATACATCTGCAACGGATCGCCGGTCTTCTCACCGATCTTAAACGCCGGGGTCGGTGCCACCGGAGTGAGCATGAAATCAACCTGCTCGAAAGCGTCAAGGAAATCCTGGCGGATCAAAGTGCGAACCTTCTGCGCCTTCAGGTAGTAGGCATCGTAATAACCGGAGGAAAGGGCGTAAGTGCCGAGCATGATGCGCCGCTTGACCTCATCACCGAAACCGGCCGCACGGGTCTGCTGGTACATACCGATCAGCCCCTCACCCTGATCCTTGCGCACGCCGAAACGCACCCCATCGTAGCGGGCCAGATTGCTGGAAGCTTCCGCAGTGGCGATCAGGTAGTAGCAGGCGACCGCATAATCGGTGTGCGGCAAGCTGACTTCGACCAGCTCAGCGCCTAGGCTTTTGTAGGTCTCGATCGCCGCTTCGACCGCCTGCTTGACATCTGCGTCAAGCCCCTCAATGAAATACTCTTTCGGCAGGCCGATTTTCTTCCCTTTGACGCCCTCCTTGAGGCTTGCCAGATAATCGGGTACCGGGGTATCGACCGAGGTCGAATCGGCCGGATCATAACCGGCCACGGCACCGAGCAGGGTGGCGCAATCCTCGACATTACGGGCCAGCGGGCCGACCTGATCGAGGGAGGACGCGTAAGCGATCACCCCGTAGCGGGAGACCCGCCCGTAGGTCGGCTTGAGGCCGACCACGCCACAGTGGGAGGCAGGCTGACGGATCGAACCGCCGGTATCGGTGCCAAGAGTCGCTAAGGCCTGCCCGGCGGCGATCGAGGCGGCGCTGCCACCCGAAGAGCCACCCGGCACCCGCTCAAGATCCCAGGGGTTCTTGACGCTGCCCGCAGCGGAATTTTCGTTGGAACTGCCCATGGCGAACTCGTCCATGTTCAGCTTACCGATGATCACCGCACCCTGCGCACGCAGCTTGGCGACCGCGGTGGCATCGTAGGGGGACACATAATTGTCGAGAATCTTCGAGCCGCAGGTGGTCCGCACATCAAGGGTATTGAAGATGTCCTTGACCGCCAGCGGAATCCCGGTCAGCGGCGCAGCGTTGCCGGCAGCAATCCGCTGATCAGCGGCGGCGGCAGCAGCCAGCGCTTCTTCTTCGCAAACGGTGATAAAAGCGTTAACTTTTCCATCGGTTGCTTTGATCCGCTCGAGAAATGCCTTGGTCAGCTCAACTGAAGAAATTTCCCCGGCTGCCAGTTTTTCCCGCAGTTGGGTAATTGTCAGATTTTCCAATTGCATAATTATCTTTTACTCCTAACTGCGCTTTGCAGTTTCTACCTTCGACCGCTCGGAACGGTCGATAAAGGTCCAGATGCAAGGCTTGCGCAGGCACCGAACTACAGGTGTAGCTGCGCTACGTCGAGGATTCAGTGACAAGCGTAACGCCGCAGATGGGCCTTTAGCGTCCTATTCGATAACCTTGGGGACCTTGAAACAGGACCCATCCTTCTCCGGCGCATTCTGCTGGGCCCGCTCAATGCCGATCGACGGCTTGACCTGATCCTCACGGAAGGCATTCTCCATCGGCACCGCGTGGGCGGTCGGGACGATCCCGTCGGTATCCAGTTCATTCAGCTTTTCTACGTAACCGAGGATGGCATCCAGCTGCCCGGTCATCGCCTCCAGTTCTTCCGCTGGCAGCGCCAAACGGGCCAAACGGGCGACGTGCTCTACTTCATTGCGACTGATTTTCATGTTGCGACTCTCCAACGCGTGAATAAACACTCAAAATTAGCATCCGAAGACAGAGAAAACAAGCGAAACCCTTAACTTACGGGCGTTCATCGCTGCTGAATCTGACCACCGCCTCTGCGGCGCCCTGCAAGGCGACACTGCAACTTGAATCGGGGCAGGAGAGGATATGCGGCTGACCGGCATCGCCAGCCACCACCACCCGTGGATCGAGCGGCACCTTGGCCAGCATCGGCACCCCGGTTTTCTCGGCCAATTGATCACCGCCACCGCTTTTGAAGATATCCGATTTCTCACTGCAGTGTGGACAGATGAAACCGCTCATATTCTCCACCAGACCAACCACCGGCAGCTTCAGTTCGCGGCAGAAACTGAGCGATTTTTCCACATCGACCAGTGCCACATCCTGCGGGGTGGTCACCACCACCGCGGCGGTCCCGGGTCCAAGCAGTTGCACGGCACTCAGCGGTTCATCACCGGTTCCCGGTGGGCAGTCGATCAACAGGTAATCGAGCTCACCCCAGACAACATCAGCCAGCAGTTGCTGAATGGCACCATGTTTCATCGGGCCGCGCATGATTGTCGCATCGCTGGTCGAGGGGAGCAGAAAGCCGATCGACATCAACTTGAGACCTTCGATCTCCAGCGGCACGATCCCCTCTTCACACATCTGCGGCCGCTCCGTTTCCAAACCGACCATTTTCGGCAAACTCGGACCGTGCAGATCGATATCGAGCAGGCCGACCCGATGTCCCTGCTTGACCAGGGCCAGAGCCAGGTTGAGAGCGGTGGTGCTCTTACCAACCCCGCCCTTGCCCGACATGACCAGCATTTTATGCTTGATGCCACACAGACGGATCGCCAGGTTCTGGCGAATCTGGGCTTGTTCGTCGTTAACCGCTCCCGGCTGTTTGACCGAGCAGGAACTATCGCTACAGGCGTCACAATTACTCATCTTCTACTTTCCTTTGCTTGATTACTGTAAAATTTCGAGCCGCTGCGGGCCCAGCGAGACTATCAGTTCTGTGATCTCTTCCGGTTCATAATCCTCTTTCTGCAGGGCGTTTCGATAGTTGTCAATAAGCTGCCGGACGGCCCGTTTATCTCCTTGCAGCTGATAGATATCGAACAGCTGCCGAACCAGAACATCATGGGTCGGATCGAGCTGCTGGCCAGCCGACAGCAGGCGGAGCGCTTCAACACTGTCTCCCCTGAGCTGCAGCAGCCGGGCCAGCCCCCCCAACTGCTCGATCCGCAGCTGGGTCAACAGATCGCGCCGGTACGGCAGATCCGCATCCAGCTCGAACCCGGCGAGGAATTCGCCCCCCCAGGCACGTTCAGCCTGCCAATAAGCCAGCTCCGCCTGCCAGAGGTTCTGCCGCTGCAGGTGCCGCCGGGCCTGTTCCATCGACTGCAGATACTCACTCGCATCAACCCGCAGGTTGCGCAGTATCAACATGCCCTTTTCCAACACCAGATAATCCTGCCTGATCTGCTTGCCGAAGCAGTTTTCCAGGGCTTTTCGCAGCCGGGAGAGGGCGGTATCGAAACTGTTGCGCGCCCTGCTCGGCGGGCTTTCCGGCCAGAGGGTGCCCATGATCAGTTCGCTGCTCAACGAATAGTTGGGAGCAACCGACAGCAAGGCCAGAATCTGGCGCGAAACCTGGCCGACTTCACTCAGCTCGAAACTCTGCCCAGCAAGTCGAAACTGAAAGCCACCGAGGGTCTGCAGTTCTGCTAACGGCACCAAGCGACCCTGTTCCGCAATGCCACAGTCGAGCCAACGCTGGGCCAGGCTCTGTAATTGCGGTCGCCATTCGCTCCGGCTGCTGAGCAACGGGCTCAGGCGCCGGAGCAGATCCGGCGTCAGGGCAAAGAAGTAATCGAGTTGCTGGCGCCGTAACTGTTCAAATAGCAGCTCAAGCTGCTCTAGAGCCAGGTTCTCTTCGTCATTGGAGTTGTGCAGCAGCGCCAGCCAGGCATGGAACCCGCCCCGATAGCGTTCTTCCTCGAGCTCCAGGGACCGTGACAGTCCACGCCGCAAGTGTTCAGCTGCCGACGGGTAATCCTCCAGCACCACTGAGGTTGCGCCCGCCAGCAGCAGGTTCGGCAGGCTGGTCAAACGATCATCAACCTGCTGGCGTAATTTGAGCGCCTGCTCAGTATCGGTTAACGCTTCGGCGGTACGACCACTGTTGGCATTGACCAGCCCACGCAGTTGCAGCAGCCAGCTGCGCAGATGCGGTCGTGACGCGGCCGGACTTTCGGTGAAAGCCAGCTCAATCTGTTCACTGACTGCAGCCGGATTTCCCTGGGCCAGCCGCCCCAGAGCGGCAAACCAGTTGAGCAAGCCCCCCAGCGCCGACTGCTGTAATTCTTCCTGGCCCCAATGTTTGCGGCTAAAGCGGCGCTGCTGGAAATACGCATCGAATTCGCCGCTGCAGCAAAGCAGCTCACAGGCCACAATCCATACGGCCTTGCAGGAAAAAGAGAGTCCGGCAAGCCTGGACGAGGCCAGTCGTGCCTGCTCCATCGCAGAGCGGGCCACCCGATAACGCCCCTGGAACAGGGCCAACAGGACCTGCAACAAGTGCAGATCCAGCTGCGGCTCCAGCTGTTTTTCCCGCAAAGCCTCAGCCATCGCCTGAGTCAACAGGGCTTCACAACGCGACAGGGAACCGGCAAAAAAAAGTTCCGCCAGCCCTTGAGCAAAGAGCACCTTGAGGCGATTATAGGGATCGAGGAACTCAAGTTGCTGTGCCGCCAACTGGCGCAAACGGTTCAAGCGGCTCAAGCCCAGCTCCAGTTGTCCGTCGGCAACCAGGTACTGGATAAGCTGTTGCGACAAAGTCAGCAGCTCGCCACGCTGATCGCCGGCGGCGACAAACCTTGCCCGGGCCAATTCCAGCCAGGTATCGACCTCCAGCGGTTGGCTGCGCATATAACTGACACCGGTAAATAGTGCCAACCACCCACAGCGGACAGCTTCTTCTTCTGGCACTTGCGCCAGCAACTGCATCACTTTCGGCTGATAAGATTCCGCCAGCAAAGTCAGTCCGGACTGACTGAGCAGTTGCGATATGGCGGCATATTGTTCGGCCTGCAACAGACTCTCAATGGCTGAGCCTGGATCATTTTTCTGCTGATACCAATCGGCCGCCAACAGATACACCTGTTGCTGCTCTTCAGCCGCCAACAGCTGACCGGCCCGGTTACGCAGATAGTCGCGAAACTGGGGCTTGAAATCCCAGACCTTTTCAACGGCTGGATCTGCTAGCAATACCAGGCCATGCCGCTGAAGATACTCGAAAACCGCCTCAACATCTTTGATCTCACTCAGCTTTCCGGCCAGCGGCAGGGGGATGCTGTCAAGCAGCGCCAGTTTCAGTAGCGTCCGCCGCCAAGGCAAAGGGAATTGACTCGCCAGCTGTTCAACCAACAACTTCTCATCCAGCTTTTCTGAACCGGACAGTTCGGCGGCCAGGCCTTGCAGCAGCGTTTGATCCGGCCCCACTGAGGAGCCATCTCCGGAGAGCACCAAGCCATTAAGCCAGCGCAAATGGTTTGCCTGGTCTTCGGCCTGCGGCGGCAACTGCTGGATATCATGCTGCTGGAGCCGCTCCCCCTGGCAGAGACGCAGCATTACTTTGATGCGCGCCAGCATTTCGACATTACTGATCGGTTGGGAGATAAAATCGTAAGCGCCGACCTCAAGGCCTTCGGCACGCATCTCCGGAGAAGTCAGGTGAGCGGTGATCAGCACCAACGGCATCCCGGCAGTTCTCTGCTCCGCCTTCAGTCGCCGACACATCTCCAAACCGCTGATCTCCGGCATCTGCACGTCGATAAAAGCCCCGTCGATCTGCTCCTGCTTGGCCAGCTGCAAACCATCCAGAGCATTACTGGCGGTCAGCACGCGGACCTCGGGCAGGTCGAGCTCGATGATCTTCACCAACAGCGTCAGGTTGACTGGATTATCGTCAACCAGTAACAGGGTAAACTGTTTGTTATCTTCAGCCATCTGCGCCCCTTAGCCAAGCCGATCAGATCGGCATCAAACCGGCAAACTTGAGTAACAACTTTTTTGCCCCCACCGAACTGAAATACACGGTGATTTTCTGTTTATCGCCACTGCCTTCCAAGCGGCGAACCGTGCCGACTCCGAACTTGATGTGCCGCACCTTCATCCCGAGCCGCAGTCCGGACTGAGATTCAGGAGCTGTTTCCGGTTCCGAAGGCCGCTGAGGTTTCTGAACAATCTGCGGCTCCTCGACAACCTCTGGTTGCTGACTTGAGTCTGCCAGATCGAACAGCGAAGCCAGATTATGTGCCGGTTTGGGCGTTTGTTGCGTGGCGAACTCTTCACCGCCATCCGCCAGCAATTCCTCCGGGAGTTCAGCCAGAAAGCGGCTCGGCGGATTGAACTGGTAAGTGCCGTAAACCCGGCGCCGACGGGCGTGGGACAGGTAGAGCTTTTTCATCGCCCGGGTCATGCCGACATAACAGAGACGCCGCTCTTCAGCCAGATCTTCGCCACCATCGCCGGAGCGGGAGTGAGGAAAAATCCCTTCCTCCATGCCGGTCATAAAAACCACCGGAAACTCCAGACCCTTGGCCGAGTGCAGAGTCATCAAAGTGACCCGTTGCTGCCCAGAGTCGTAACTGTCGAGATCGGTGATCAGGGCCACCTGCTCCAAATAATCCTGCAATGACCCGTCACTGGCGGCATGCTCCTCCATCCCGGCGAGCAGCTGTTCAAGGTTGTCCGTAGCCGCTGCGTTCGATCATTTCAGCCATCAATTGCGGATAGGGCAGTCTCTCCAGCTGAGCGGTAAACTCATCGATCAATGCCAGGAAACCGCTGACCCGTTTGGCCGCCGCTCCTTTCAATGCGTCCCGTTGCAAAGCCAGGCGGCAGGCGGCCAGAAAACTGCCGGCTTCCGGCTCAAAAGCCGCGATCCGCTCGACGGTGGCATTGCCGATCCCCCGCGCCGGTACATTGATAATCCGCTTGGCGGCCAGGGAATCGAGCGGATTGACCAGCAGGCGCAGGTAGGAGAGCACATCCTTGATCTCCAGCCGCGCGTAGAACTTGACACCACCGAACATCACATAGGGGATGCGACAGCCACGCAGTGCCTCTTCCAGCGCCCTCGATTGCGCATTGGTCCGGTAAAAAACGGCCAGTTCACGCAGCGAGAAACCTTCACATTGCAAGCGCCCGATTTCATCGGCGACAAACCGCGCCTCTTCCAGATCATCAGGAGCGGCTTCAATGTGCAACGGTTCTCCGGCCGGGTTCTCGGTCCAAAGCTCTTTGTCGCGCCGGTCACTGTTGTGGCCGACAAGGTTCCCGGCCGCCTTGATAATCGTCTGCGTCGAGCGATAATTCTGCTCCAGGCGGATGATTTCGGCATTGGGAAAATCGTGATCAAAATTGAGGATGTTGCCGACCTCGGCACCGCGCCAGCGGTAGATCGACTGGTCATCATCACCGACCACGCAGAGGTTCGCTTCGGGCCCGACCAGCAACTGCACCAGGCGGTACTGGACCCGGTTGGTGTCCTGAAACTCATCGATCAGCAGGTACTCGAAACGCTCCTGCCAGCGGCGGCGGACCTCGGGAAATTCTTCGAACAGACGCACCGTGAGCAGTATCAGGTCGCCAAAATCGACCGCGTTGGCCGCCCGCATCCGCTGCTGGTAAAGAGCGTAAAGCTCCGCCAGCTGTCGCTCCTGGGGACGAGATTCGAGCAGCATTTCCGGGCTGTAGCCACGATTCTTGGCACTGTCGATATAAGAGGCGGCCGCCCGCGGCTTCAAAGACTTCTCGGCAATCCCCTGCTCTTTCAGCAGGTCGCGCAGCAGGCGCAGCTGATCCTGGTCATCATAAATGGTGAAATCACGATTGAAGCCGAGCTGACCGATCTCCTGACGGAGAATCCGCACACAGCTGGCATGGAAGGTTGCCACCCAGGGGGACTCGCCAGCGTCGAGCAGCGCCTCGAGCCGCTCACGCATTTCGGCCGCCGCCTTATTGGTGAAGGTCACCGCCATAATCCGCCAGGCCGGCACCCCCCGCTCGCGGATCAGGTGAGCCACCCGATGCGTCAGCGCGCGGGTCTTGCCGGAACCGGCCCCGGCCAGCAGCAGCAGCGGTCCACCGTCGTGGAGCACCGCCTGCTTTTGGGGCTCGTTCAATCCTGCCAGCAGATCAGTCATCATCATCTCCCAAGCTGCGGCTCATCAGCGCCCGGTTGTAGGCAGAGACCATATCACGCCGGGAGATGATGCCGTACAGCTGGCAGTGGGTCTCGCGGTCAACCACTGGCAGCTGCTCGATATTGCGATAGCCGATTTTGCGCATCGCCGTATCGAGGTCCTCTTCCGGATGCACGGTGACCACCTCGGTGGTCGCCAGCTCTTTGATCACCACCAGATCCATCAGGTCCTTTTCGAACACCACCCCCATAAAATCCTGCACCGAGATGATGCCGGTCAGCTCACCCAGCTCGTTGATCAGCGGAAAGTTGGTGTGATGGGTCTGCTCGATAAACTTGGCGAAGGCTCCCAAGGTCATGCTCTCCGGCACCGTCTCGACCCGCCGCGACATCACATCGCCGACCGACAGCGCCTTCATGATGTTCCGCTCTTTTCCTGCTTCCAGATCGATTCCGGCGCGGGTCAGCTCAACGGTTTCCAAACTGTCCTTTTTCAGGTGCCGGGCGATACTGGTACCGATAACACAGCTCAGCATGATCGGAATGATAACTTCGTAGCTATCGGTAATCTCGAACAGCAGAAAGATTGAGGTCATCGGCGCATGGGTGGCCGCGGCCAGAAAAGCCCCCATGCCGACCAGCGCATAGGCGCCGGCCGAGAGCCCGGCCGCCGGCAGGACAAAAGCGACCAGCTTGCCGAAGGCACCGCCGGCCACCGCCCCAAGGAACAGGCAGGGGGCAAACAGGCCACCCGGCATTCCGGAAGCAAGGGTGATCGATGTGGCCACCATTTTGATCACCACCAGCGCCGCCAGCAGGTACCAGGCGAAGTGGCCGGAGAGAACCTCGCTCATGAACTCATAGCCGTTGCCGAACACCTGTGGGAAAACCATGCCGATCATCCCGACCGCCAGCCCACCGAGCAGCAGCTTGGCATAGCGGGGCAGCTTGATGTTATCGATCCGGTCCTTGATGCGAAAGTGGATATCGATAAAGCCGGCCGCCAAGCCGCCGATAATCAGACCGAGCAGCAGGTAAAGCCCGATTTCCCAGAAATTGCCCATGAAATAGGGGGGCGCAATCAGTTCCGAGTGGTTCCCCAGCAGGGCCCGCGAGACGACCGTCGCCATCCCGCTGGCGATGACAATCGAGGTAAAACTGGCCAGTTCAAAAGAGGAGAGCAGGACAATTTCGGTGGCGAAAAAGACCCCGGCAATCGGCGCGTTAAAGGTCGCGGCGACACCCGCGGCCGCACCACAGGCAACCAGCACTTTCAAACGGTCACCACTGACTTTAAACAGCTGGCCAAACTGACTGCCGATCGCTCCGCCGATCGCCGCGATCGGCCCTTCCTGCCCGGCACTCCCTCCGGCTCCCAGGGTAATGGCCGAACCGAGGCCGCGGGTAAACAACGGCCGCAGCGGCAGCTTCGCCCCTTTTAAATTGACCTTGACCAGGAACCCGGCAAAGCCGCCCTTTAAATCCTTGCCGAAGAAAAACCATAAAGGCATCAGCAGCAGGGCCGCCACAACCGGGAAAAACATCACCAACAAGCGCTGGAAGGACCAGTAGTCAAGGGAAATATCGAAAAATGCCAGCCCCTGCTCAAACACCAGCCAATGCACCAGCTCGATGGTCTTGCGGAACAGGTAGTTGCCTAATCCACCCAACAGGCCGATGACTACAGCAAGGATGATCAGAAACGTATTTTCGCTGATTTTAAAACGGCTCAGCAGCTGCTGGGCCAAGCCCTGCAGCTGCTGAGAGTACGGGATAGTCAAAAACTTACTCCAATATTATTCGACCGTAACACTCTTGGCCAGGTTGCGTGGTTGATCAACGTCGGTTCCCTTGAAAACAGCGATGTGATAGGCGAGCAACTGCATCGGCACCGAAGTGAGCACCGGCATCAGGTCGTCGCTGGTTTCCGGAACCCGGATCAGGGCATCAACCTTATCGACCAGTTCGGCATCGTCGCCACTGACCACGGCGATCACTCTGCCGCCGCGAGCGCGGACTTCTTCCATGTTCGAAACGACCTTGTCGTAGGTCGCATTGCGCGGTACCAGCACCACCACCGGCAGCTGCTCGTCGATCAAGGCGATCGGACCATGCTTCATTTCGCCGGCCGGGTAGCCTTCGGCGTGGATATAGGAGATTTCCTTCAGCTTGAGCGCCCCTTCGAGGGCGATCGGGTACTGGTTGCCGCGGCCGAGGTAGAGGAAATCGCGGGCATTCATGAATTCGCGGGAAATCGCTTCGATGTGGCCATCGATTTCAAGGGCCTCTTCCAGCTTGCGGGGCAGAGCGACCAAGGCTTCGACCTGTTCACGACACTGATCAGCAGACAACTTGCCGCGCACCCGACCCAGTTTCAGGGCCAGCTGATAGAGTGCCACCAGCTGGGTGGTGAAGGCCTTGGTGGAAGCAACGCCGATTTCCGGCCCGGCGTGGGTGTAGATCACGCCGTCACTTTCGCGGGCGATTGAGGAATCAACCACGTTACAGACGCAGAGGGTCTTGCCGCCTTTCCCCTTGGCTTCGCGCAGGCCGGCCAGGGTATCGGCGGTCTCACCGCTCTGGCTGATCAGCACCGTCAGGCTGTTTTCATCGACAATCGGGTCACGGTAGCGAAATTCGCTGGCGATATCGATCTCGACCGGAATCCGGGCCAGTTTTTCGAGATAAAACTTACCGACCAACCCGGCGTGCCAGGAAGTGCCGCAGGCGATGATGAAGATCTTATCGAGCTGCTGCAGCTGTTCGTCAGTCAGCCCGAGCCCTTCGAGATAAATATCGCCCTCTTCCGACTGCAGACGGCCGGCGATGGTGTCGGCAACCGCCCGCGGCTGCTCGTAGATCTCCTTGAGCATGAAGTGCTTGTAGCCACCTTTTTCCGCCATCAGCGGACTCCAGGTGATGGTCTTGCTCTGTTTCTCCAGCGGTTGGCCGGCCAGATCGGTAAAGCGCATCTGCTGCTCGGTGAAGATTGCAATCTCGCCATCTTCGAGGAAGATCATCTCGCGGGTGTGCGAAAGCATCGCCGGGATATCGGAAGCGACAAAGTACTCCCCTTCGCCCTGACCGACGACCAACGGCGAGCCGAGTTTGGCAGCGATCAGCTTATCCGGCTCAGTGTCGCAGATAATGGCCACCGCATAAGCGCCGACCACTTCATTCAAAGCTTGACGCACTGCGGTTTCGAAATCTCCGCAGTCACGGTAATGTTCTTCGACCAGGTGGGCGATAATTTCGGTATCGGTCTCCGAAGTGAAATTATGCCCGGCAGCCTGCAAGCGGTTTTTCAGCTTCAGGTAATTTTCGATAATACCGTTGTGCACGACAACAATGCCGCCTGCCCGATGCGGGTGGGCGTTGATCTCCGACGGCTTGCCGTGGGTTGCCCAACGGGTGTGGCCGATACCGCGGGTCCCTGCGGCCGGATGTTCCCGGAGAATATTTTCCAGGTTAATCAGCTTGCCTTCGGCGCGGCGGATCTCTGGCGCGCCGCCGTTAAGGGTACAGATCCCGGCTGAATCATAACCACGATATTCTAAACGGCGCAGACCTTCGATGATGATAGGCGACGCCTGTTGTTGACCTATATATCCGACAATCCCACACATTAAATATTCCCTCCGTTGCTCAGGATTTTTTCGGTTTCTTTTTCAGTGCCCAACCTTCGACCACTTTCTGCTCACTGCGTGAAATCGCCAGCGAGTCGGCCGGGACATCCTTGGTGATAGTCGAGCCGGCCCCGATCAGACTGTTGCGCCCGATCCGGACCGGAGCTACCAGCTGTACATCGCTGCCGATAAAGACATCGTCTTCGATGGTGGTCTGGTGCTTATTGGCCCCATCGTAATTGCAGGTGATGGTCCCGCAACCGAAGTTGACATTTTTACCGACCTCGGCATCGCCAATGTAGGTCAGATGGCTCGACTGAGAGCCTTCGCCGAGCACCGCTTTTTTGGTTTCGACAAAGTTGCCGATCTTATTGTTGCCGACTAGCACCGTTCCGGGGCGCAGGTGTGCCATCGGCCCGATCTTGCTATCTGGACCAACCTGTGATTCCTCAATCGCCGAACCGGCTTTCAGGTGCACTCCTTCGGCAACCGTTGAATCAACGACGACAACACCGCTTTCAACCGTACAGTTGCGGCCGATTTTGGTGGCTCCACGCAGTTGCACGTTCGGGTGCAGCAGAGTGTCGGGCCCGATCTCAACGCTGCTATCGACATAGACCGTGGTCGGGTCGATCATCGAGACACCCGACAGCATCAAATCGGAATTGATATGCCAACGCATCACCGCCTCGGCCTCGGCCAACTGTCGTCGATCATTGATACCCATCATCTGAGTCGCATCAGGGATGGTCACGCCACGGGTCTTTTTCCCTGCGGACACAGCGGCTGCCACGACATCCGTCAGGTAATACTCGCCCTGAACGTTGTCGGTCTTGAGATTTTTCAGGGCCGAAAAAACAAATTCGGCATCAAACAGATAGGTTCCGGTATTGATCTCGGTGATCCGCCGCTGCTCTTCGCTGGCGTCCTTCTCCTCGACAATCTTCAGCACCTGCTCGTTGTTGCGGACAATCCGCCCGTAACCGGTCGGGTCCTGCATTTCAGCAGTCAAGACCGTCACAACAGCCTTTTCACGACGATGATAGTCCAGCACCTGCTGCAAAATATCAGCCTGCAGCAATGGAACATCACCGCAGAGCAACAGCAGAGTACCGGAAAACCCAGCCAAAGACTCCTCGGCACAGAGCAGCGCATGTCCGGTCCCGAGCTGTTCGGTCTGCTCAACCCAACTGATCTTCTGCTCGGCAAATGCCTGTTGAACTTTTTCTGCCTGGTGCCCAACCACCACCGACAAGTTTGCAAAGCCGGCCTGCTTAGCCGCCTGCAGCGGATAATGTAACATCGGCTGACCACAGATCGGATGCAAAACCTTCGGCAGCTCCGACTTCATCCGGGTCCCTTTTCCGGCGGCCAGAATGACCGCTGCTAATCCTGTATCCATAAACCTTCCCCTGTGATTTGTATATTTCAAGAAAAACGCTCAATTATCTCGGAACGAAGGCTCTCAAGTCAAGCTGTTCCCAGTTGCAAAATAGATAAATTATTGTTCATATTTACAAGATTCAGCTACTCACGTATAGTTTCAGCGACTGGAGGCCCTGAGAAATGAACGAACGCCGCGCACTGGAAAATGAAATGGACGAAATCCAGCAGCAGATGAAGGAGCTGGAAATCCATTACGAGCAGTATTTTGCCGGCGTGGAAAAACGTGAGCCCCTCAACGATCGTAAAAACCTGGCGCGCCGGCTGCGTCAATACACCAATCGACGTATCGTCTGGACCGACCTGAAATTCCGCTACCAGGGGTTGGCCTCCCGCTTCATGTCCTATGCCCAGTACTGGGACCGGATCCTGCGCCTGATCGATGAAGGCAAATATCATCGCCACACGGCGAAACTGAATGCGCCATCAGCGCCGTCAAGCGAGCGGCAGAACAACGGCACACCCGGAAACGAAGCAGCGCGCCTGCAACAGGAACTGGCCGAAGCGAGAAAATCCTGTGGCCTCAAAGGAGATGCGCCATCAGCGGACAAAGTGGCAGCCTTCCTCGCCGCCCAGAAAGAAAAAATCCGCCAGAAGTATGGCGATCGACCAATCGCTTTCAGCGTCGATACCAGTGATGGCAAACCCCGCATCAAGGTCAGCCTGAAGAAATAACCGTATCAGTGTCATCTCTCGGACAAAAATTTATGCGTATCCTGTTGCCGACCCTGCATGTTCGCCGCTCAGCACAGGCAGTCCCCCTTGCCGCGGGAAACCTGAAGGCCTGCCTGTCGCCGAAACTGCAGAAGCAGACCGAACTGATCGATCTGTTTCCCGAGCAGAGCCTCGATGAGCAACTGCAGCTGCTGCTTGGTTACCAACCAGAACTGATCGCATTCCCCCTCTATCTTTGGAACCGTCACCAGGTCCTGCAGCTTTGCCGCCAGCTGCGTGCTCAGCAACCGGAGCTGGTGCTGATCGTCGGTGGACCTGAAGCAAGCGCCGATGCCCGGAGCGTTATCGATGAAGGGCAACTGGATGGTGTCATCTGCGGCGAAGGGGAGCTGGCATTCAGCCAGCTGGTTAGCAGCCTGAATAACCATACGCCGCAATCAAACATTCCCGGCCTGATTACCGCCGGGAGCGATGCAAACCGGGCACTGTCATCAGCCAGCTGTCCCGACCTGACACAGCTCGCTTCGCCCTGGCTGACAGCAGTTCTGCCCCTTCAAGAGGGCTGCGGTGTGCTCTGGGAAGTCGCGCGCGGCTGCACCTTCAACTGTGCCTTCTGCTATGACGCAAAAGGGAGTCAGGGCGTCAAGCCACTGCCGCTGGCGCGCCTCCAGGCTGAGCTACAACTGTTTGTCGAAAAAAAGGTGTCGCAGGTCTGGATTCTCGATTCGACCTTTAATGCTCCGCCGCAAAGAGGCAAACAACTTTTACAACTGCTGATCGAAATGGCCCCAGAGATCCACTTTCATCTCGAAGCGAAAGCCGATTTTCTTGATGCAGAAACGGCCGGGTTATTGAGTCAGCTTTCCTGTTCGGTTCAGATCGGCCTGCAATCGGCTGAGCCGGAGGTCCTCAAACCACTGCACCGGGCAATCAAGCCAGCGGCAATGGCGCAGGCCTTAAAGCTACTGAGTGACGCTGGAGTGACCTACGGGCTCGATCTGATCTACGGCCTGCCGGGAGATAACCATCAAGGCTTTTGCAACAGCCTCAATTTTGCCCTGCAGCAGCAACCGAACCAGGTCGACATCTTTCCCTTGGCGGTCCTGCCGGGCACCGAACTGCACCAGAGGCAGGACGAAATCGGCCTAGTCGCCGATCCGCAACCTCCCTACCTGGTTCAGCAGACCGCCAGCTTTCCGGCACATGAGCTGGAACAGAGTCGGCAGTTGGCGGTTGCCACCGACATATTCTATAACCGTGGTCGTGCGATCGGGTTTTTTCTCCAGCTCTGCACAGCCCTGTCGATGCAACCGGCGGAAATGCTGACGACCTTCGACCACTGGCTGCAAAGACACCCTGAGCTGGGCATGGCAGAAAAAACCACCGCTGAAAGTTGGCAGCCCGCCGCCATCCTGCCTCTCCAGCAGGCGTTTGTTGCCAATATCCTGGAGGAGAAAAAAAGGGCGCAACTGTTGCCGCTGGTCGAAGATCTGATCCATTATCATTTCTGCTGTGCCGAGCTGCTGCTGGCCGAAGACTGCCATCCCGCAAGTGAAACAGCCTCAACCAAGCATCTCCTCCTGCAGCGCTGGAGGCTGAACCCGGCGGTCAGAATTCAGCGCTTCAATTACGACCTGGAAGAGCTGGAAGAAGTGGGCGGCGAAAAGCTGAGCTGGCTGGTCAAACAGTTGAGAAAGGAAGTTTCGTTCGGAATTTTTCTCCGCCAGCAGGGTCAGCCGCTGGTGGAATCGCTCGACCCGGAGTTTGCCCGGATACTGTTGAAGGCAGATGGTCACCAGACAGCAAAAAAACTGCTGAAAGAAGCCGACCTGCAGAGCGGCACGGAACTGTTGCAGTTTGCCGTCAGCCAAGGCTTGCTGCTCCCTGTTACTTGAGCAGCAGGTCGACAAAGCCCTGGTAGGTCTGGCGTTTTCGTTCTGACTTTCCATACAGGGTGGACGAGAACAGGGCCGTGGCGGCGTGTTCGCCGAGCATCGAAAAGAGCTGATAGTCGATCGATGCCAATTGTTCTTTCTGGATAAACAGATGATAAATTGCCAGGATACCGATCATCTGCTCCTGAATAATCAGGGGGATGGCAATAATCGGCGAGTAAATATCATCCGAACCCTCACTGACCGACCCAGCGACAAAATAATTTTCCCCGCTGGCGGCCGTTTCCCCGAGCACCCCTTCGCCAAGCGGGACCTCCGGGAACAGCTCATCAACATCAAACCCTTCGCCGGTCTCAAACTGTAGTGACTTGTTCCCTTTATCGAAGAGAAATATAGCAAATTTTTCGGCGCCTACAAAATTGATGACGACTTCCTTGATAATCTCCAGGGTCTCTTCGCGGTCGAGGGTTGAATGCAGCCGGGAGGAGGCAATATAGAGATTGGTGAGGTTATTGTTAACATCCTCCACCTGAACAAGCTGTTGAGCAAAATCAAGGTTTTCCTGTTCCAGCTCGCCGATCCGCCGCATGGCATCATCCTGCTCAGCCCTCAATCTGCCGCATTCTTCTTCCAGACTTAAAATCCGCTGACCGAGCTTTTCATCCACGCCCTCCCGTTGCAGCCGCTCGGCTTTCTTGCTGCGCACCAACGCTTCAAGCATTTCCTTGCTCGCCGGGTCAGGGTGAAGAAAATAGACACCGCAACCATCTTCTGCCTGTTTTTCAGTCCGTTTGATCTTACCGAACATCACCAACGGCTTGCCATCGGTCGCCTCGAGGCGGATTTCGATAGCGGAATCTTTGTTCAGAGGAGCATCCGATTTGAGAAAAACACCACTGACCGACAGATCCTCGGCGCTGGCAACATGCAAGCGTCCCCCTTCTCGGACCTGAACCGGAAGTTTAACCGGCACCCGCTCATCCTTGCGCCGCTTGACTTCTCCGAGCAAGCGTTGCACTTTTTCCCGCAGTTCCTGCTTATTGACCGGTTTGGTGATGTAATCATCGCAACCCGATTCCAGGCAACGCTGCACCTCTTCCGGCTTTCCTGCGGCGGTCACCATAATGACCGGCAGTTTTTGCCAACGCTCGTTTTTACGGATCAGCCGGCAAACCTCGTCACCATCCATGCCGGGCATGTAAAAGTCGAGCAGCAGAATATCGGGAGCTACCTTATCGAGCCGCTTGAGGGTTTCTTCACCGGAAGAGGCCGTGACCAGATCATAGCCACAACCCTCAAGATAGGATCGTTCAAGTTCGAGAAACAGATCAACATCGTCGACCAGCAGGATTTTCGGCATCACCAAGGCTCCGTGGGAAATTGATGCTAAAGACTACCTGAGCCCCTGAAAAAAGTAAAGGTTCCCGGCCATTAGAGCGCGGGAACCTTTTTATCTTTAGAGTTGCAAGGGAAAAAATCAGGCGACGTCAGCAACACCCTTCAAGTAACGTGGCCGCTCGACAAGAAAGTTGACAATCTCTTCAACATCCGGAATCCGTCCAGCAATCCTGAGCTGATCGTCGATCAGCAGAGCAGGCACGACGTAAATCCGGTTATCAATCATTTTTCGCGAATCACTGAATTGATGGACTTCAGCCTCAACGCCCAATTTATCCAAGGCCTCGCGGACATTGTCAACTGTGCCGCGGCAAGCATCCGGTTTATCCGGTTTGCAAACGATATCGATACGCATGATGTCCCCCTTTGAATAAAGGTTGAATCTATATGTGACCTTTTTGGTAAGATTATACGTTGTTTCTCACTTTTGGCAAGCTTTTTTATCCAACCACCGAACTTTTTCAGCGATTCGAATCCACATTCACCTGCAGTTCACCGTTCTCAAGCTCGACACGGACCACGCCACCATCGGTCATTTCTCCACTCAACAGGGCACGGCCAATTCGAGTCTCCAGTTGATGCTGCAAAAACCGCTTGAGAGGTCGGGCGCCGTAGACTGGATCGTAGGCAGTCTCAGCGATAAATTCTGCAGCCGCAGGCGACAATTCCAGGCTCATGCGCTGGTCGGCGAGCCGCTGCCTCAGCTCTTCGGTCAACAACTGGACAATCTCGGTAATTTCGCGGCGCGTTAAAGGTTTGAAAATAATGGTATCATCGACCCGGTTGAGAAATTCCGGGCGGAAGCTCTGCCGCAACGCCAGCTCCACCTGCCGCCGGACCGCTTCAGGAATCTTGTCTCCCTCAATCCCTTCCAACAGCTGCTGGGAGGCGATATTTGAGGTCATGATGATGACGGCATTTTTAAAGCTGACCGTCCTGCCCTTGGCATCCGTTGCGCGGCCATCATCGAGAATCTGCAACAGCACGTTGAACACATCGGGATGGGCCTTTTCTATCTCATCAAACAGGATGACTGAGTAGGGCTGGCGACGCACCGCCTCGGTCAGCTGGCCACCTTCCTCATAACCGACATAGCCGGGAGGCGCGCCGAGCAGACGACTGACGGCGTGTTTCTCCATGTATTCAGACATGTCGATGCGGATCAGGTTTTCTTCGCTATCAAACAAGGCCTCTGAAAGGGCCCGAGCCAATTCGGTTTTCCCGACCCCGGTCGGACCGAGAAAGATAAAGGAACCGATGGGACGCTTTGGATCCTTGATTCCGGCACGAGCCCGGATGACAGCATCGGCGACGCGCTGCACGGCCTCGTCCTGACCGATTACCCGTTGGTGTAAAATCTCGTCCAGCTTCAGCAACTTCTCTCGCTCACCTTCGACGAGGCGAGTCACCGGTATACCGGTCCAGCGGGCAACGATCTCGGCGATTTCCTCTTCGGTGACCTCTTCGCGCAACATTTTTTCCGCCACATCCGTGGTCTGTGATTGCTCTTCCTGGGCCTTGAGCTGGCGTTCCAATTCCGGCAATTTGCCATGTTTCAGTTCTGCAGCCAGGTTCAGGTCGTAGCTTCGTTCGGCCTCGGCGATTTCCAAACGTAACTTCTCTATTTCTTCCCGCAAATGCTGAACGCTGCGGATCCCCCCCTTTTCCAGCTGCCACTGGGCAGACATGGCCCGCTCCTGTTCATGCAGATTGGCCAGTTCTTTCTGCAGGACAGATAAACGCTCACGGCTAGGGGCATCTTTCTCTTTTTTCAGCGCCGCTTCTTCAATCTCCAGCTGCATCAACCGCCGGGTGATGGCATCGAGCTCAGCCGGCATCGAATCGATCTCGGTGCGGATAGTGGCGCAGGCCTCATCAACCAGGTCGATCGCCTTATCGGGCAGAAACCGATGATATAGCGGTGGCTCAGTTCAGCCGCGGCAACCAGGGCATTATCCTGAATCCGTACACCGTGATAGACTTCGTAGCGCTCTTTCAACCCGCGCAGAATACTGACTGTCGCTTCGACATTCGGCTGTTCCACCAGCACCGGCTGGAAACGCCGCTCCAGGGCCGGATCTTTTTCCAGGTACTGCCGGTACTCGTCCAGCGTTGTCGCCCCGATACAGTGCAGTTCGCCCCGGGCGAGCATCGGCTTGAGCATGTTACCGGCATCGATGGCGCCTTCGCTTTTGCCGGTACCGACGATGGTGTGCAACTCGTCGATAAACAACAGAATCTGTCCGTCACTGTCGTGGATCTCCTTGAGCACTGCCTTGAGCCGTTCCTCAAACTCACCACGATACTTGGCCCCGGCCACCAGGGCGCCCATATCGAGGGAAAAAACCGTCTTGTCTTTCAAACCCTCCGGCACATCGCCACGCACGATCCGGTGGGCCAAGCCTTCGACAATTGCAGTTTTACCGACCCCCGGTTCACCAATCAGGACCGGATTATTCTTGGTTTTACGCGACAGAATTCGGATCACCCGACGGATCTCCTCATCGCGGCCGATGACCGGATCAAGCTTACCGTTTTTGACTTCTTCGACCAGATCACGACCATATTTCTGCAGTGCCTCGTAGGTTTCTTCCGGGTCCTGACTGGTGACCCGCTGACGACCACGGATCTCCGTCAAGCCCTGCAGCAGGCGATTCCGATCGATTCCCAGCTTGTTCAGCAAACGCCCCGCCGCTGTCCGTTCACCCTCGGCAACCGCGGCCAGCAACAGATGCTCAACGCTGACATATTCATCCTTGAGCTGCTTGGCCTCTTCGCTCGCCTGCAACAACAGATTGCTCAGGCGCCGGCTGGCGTAGAGCTTACTGCTGTCGGCGCCGGGACCACTGATCCGTGGCCTGGACTCAAGTTCTCGACGCAGACCACCCGCTAGCTCAGCAAGTGGCACCTCAATTTTCTGCAGCAGCCGTGGAGTCAGGCCGGACTCTTGCTCGCAGAGCGCAAGCAAGAGATGCTCCCCATCGATTTCGGCGTGACCGAAGCGCAGTGCCAGAGCTTGAGCCGCCTGTAGTGCTTCCTGAACTTTCTGTGTGGTCCGGTTGAGATCGATCATCAAGTTTCTCCTGTAAATACTATTTTTATTCCGTAATTATAGCGTTTGATCTGAGGTTGACAGAAAAAAGGGGCCGGAAGATTCAACCTCCGGCCCCGGCCTGCGTCAGTGCAGAGTTTTTACCGCGATCTTCTTCGGTTTCGCCGCCTCATTCTTCGGTAGCCGCAAGGTGAGCACCCCATCTTTCAGGCTGGCCTCGCCGCCATCGGCATTGATCCGTTCAGAAAGTTTGAACTGGCGATAGTAGGCCTTTTTGGCGGACCTCTCTACGGCGGCCTGTTCCGCCGCCAGGGTAAGAATGCCGCGTTCAACTTCTATCTGCAGCCCTTGCTCCTCGACGCCTGGCAAGTTCGCCAGAAACACCAGCTCGTTGTCGGTTTCATAGATATCGACTGCCGGAGTGTAACGATTCACCGGAACAGCCTGGGTAATTTTATCATCATCAGTATGTTCTTTGCTGATCATCTGTTTGTCACTCATGACCCTTCTCCTTAGCTTATTTAATGGCTGTTTATTGCGACTGATTCAAGCGGCCTTAACGCTGATTTTTTTCGGCCGTGCCGAAGCGGCTTTGGGCAAGATGATGCTCAAGGTGCCATGTCTGTATTCGGCTTCAACCTGTTCAGAATCGACATTGGCAGGCAGCAGCAGGGTCTTTTCAAGTCGCCCGGAGTTTCGCTCACGTCTATGCCAGACAGCCTCTTCTGCAACTTCAGGTTGTGCATATTCGCCAGTCAGTGTTAAGCGGCGGCCCAGAATGTTGATAGCGAGCTTTTCCATATCCAGGCCCGGCAGTGATGCCTCAACCCGGAAAGCATCTCCGCTGTCATTGATGCTAAAAGAGGTGCTCTGGCGCATATCATTGACAGCCTGACCGAATCCGAGTCCGCGGAAGAGCTGGTCCATTTCGCGCTGTAAATTATCCATTTCGTGAATCATCCGTAGATTAAACATCTGCATTCCTCCTTTGATTTTTCTAAGTGGGGTTCGTTTACCTGTGCCCATCATTATTACAAAGGTGATGCCAATTCAGAAAAAATCAACAAGATCAGTATATCCAGCCACTTGAAGATGAATAGCGGTAAGCAGGAAAACTTCTGCGACGTCGCACCTGTCGCAGAGAAGAGCTGGTTGCGACAGGTGCGACGTCGCAGCACAAATAAAATCAGCTGGCAGGATCAGTCTAGTTGTTCGCGGGAAAGGTTCAGGCGGTTCAGATGACGATAAAGAGTGGCACGGTGCACACCCAAAAAGCGAGCGGCGGTGGTCAGATTTCCATCAGCGGCCCGATAGGCCTCCCGGATGGCGGCCTCGGTTAACCTTGCCGGTATACCCCGTCCCCGAGTGAGCGGCACCACGGCAGCCTCAACCACAGGCTCATCTGAATGGAGTTGCTGGTAAGGGACAATAACCGGCAGGCGGTGCTGATTTTCGGCCGGCGGTGCAGAGGCCGGCGGTGCAAACTTCTGCCGCTCCTGAATCCATTCGCCAAAGGCCCGGGCACTAATCGCCTCGGTTTCCGCCTCCACAACGACCCGCTCCAGCACATTACGCAGTTCACGGACATTGCCCGGCCAGAGATAAGCTTGCAGCAGACGGATCGCCTCTCCGGTCAGCTTTTGCACCCCTTTGCCATACTTGGCGTTGAACTGCTGCAGAAACATATCCGCCAGCAGAGGAATATCCTCGGTTCGTTCGCGCAAGGCCGGAAGATGAATCCGCAACACCGCCAGCCGATGATAAAGGTCGGCCCGAAAGCGATTTTCGGCGACCGCCTGTTCAATCGGCACATTGGTGGCCCCGATGATCCGCACATCGACCTGACGGCTTTTCTCACCACCAACCCGCTGCACCCGGCCGTCCTCCAGCACTCGGAGCAACTTGCTCTGGATAGGCAAAGGCATATCACCGATTTCGTCGAGGAACAGGGTACCACCATCAGCGCGCTCAAAATAGCCGCGATGCTCCCGTACCGCTCCGGTAAAGGCACCGCGCTCGTGTCCGAATAATTCTGATTCGAGCAGCTGATCGCTGATTGCGGTACAGTTGATCGCCGCAAATGGCCGGGAGTGACGCTCGCTCTCGTCGTGCAGGGCCTGGGCAACCAGCTCTTTGCCGGCACCCGTCTCACCCGTGATTATGACGGCGGCATCTGATGCGCCATAGAGTTTTATCTTACGGAAGACTTCGCGCATTGCCGGGCTCATGCCAACCAGATTGCGGAAACCAACCTCCTGTCGACTGGCTGTCGTCTCACGCCGCAAGACAATTCGGACCAACTGACCGAGATAATCATCCGTCAGCCCGGCAAACTGAATATCAGCCAGAAACTCAGGCTGATCCGGCAGCAGGCGGACTTTGACATTCGCCAGGTCCTGGCCCCGATCAAGCACTTCAGTTGCCAATTCAAGCAGAGAGGGAACTGCCGCAGAAAAAACCGTCTCGGGTGAGCGGCCTCGGACCTGTTGCGGATCGACCCCGAGCCACAGGGTCAAGCGTTCGGAGAGATTTCGAATTTGCCATTCGCCATGCCCCCAACGCACCAGCAGCAGGTCCGGCGCCACAGCCGGCAAGTATTCCGTTTGCGTTTCTCGATCTACCATCGGCAACAACAACTCAACGCCACAATTCGGCAACCAAAGCCTTATAGGCCTCTTTCCCGGCATCAAAACGGACTATGCGAACACCCATTCCGCCTTTTTTGGCAACTCGAACCAGATTAGCGGGAACCTTTTTCGCCCACTGCACCTGGCCAAAAAATATAACCGGCTCTTCGCTCGGCAAGATAAGTTCGATCAGCAGTTTAACGCCGGGGCGTTCCGGTTGACCGGTCATAATAAACAGACCCGAATCAGAAATGTCATCAGTAAAAGCGACCCGCTTGGGATAGTCGACCCCAAACCGCAACTTCAAGCGCTTTTTTTTCCGTGTTAGCTCTCGCTTTTCTGACATCCCAGTCCCCTAAACGTCCTGCAACATCTTGTAATCATAACAGAGCTCAATAAAAAGACATAGAGTACCGAACACATCAGCAATAAAACCAGTCAACTTTCCAAGCAAGCATCCAAGAAAAACCCAAAACATTAGAATTGACTTATTTATAAGTCATGGCTAATATCTTGAGATGTCTCAATAGAGAGGTAGCACTGATGCACATTGTTAAAATCCTCAGCCAACTCCTCATCTTGGCTGGGACCGGTTTTCTGCTTTACTCCATCACCCTGGGAATAAAAACCAAGCCACAGGTCCCCCAACCTCTGCGCCCCAAATGGCTGCTGCTCAACCTGCTGATGAGCTTCTTTCTCATCAGCTATTTCTGCATCATGGTCCTGACACAGGACACTGAAGCGGACCTCCACCAGCCGTTAATGGCCATCATCTTTTTTAGCGGGGCCGTGGTCGTCGCTCTTGTCATCTCTCTTAGCAAAACCTTCATTCTCAAAATCAAAACCGAACAGGACAAGCTATCGCAAAAAAACCTCGAAATGGAAAAAGAGATTCAGGAACGGAAAGCCCTCGAGGAGACTCTCAGAAAAACCCAGCTAGGCCTTGAAGAAGAAGTCTCCAAACGGACCCATGAGCTGGAATTGGCCTTCCATGAGTTATTGGCAGAAGTGGAGACCAAAAAGCAGATCGAAATGGCACTGAGGAGCTCACACGACGAGCTCGGCATGCTGTTCGAAAATGCCGGCAACGGCATGCGGATCATCGATCATGACTATAACGTGTTGCGCTTCAACAAGGCATTTGCCCAAATTGCCGGTGCAGAAAACTCAGAACTGATCAACAACAAATGTCACGAAATGCTTTGCGGCCCGTCCTGCGGTACTGAAAACTGCAAGCTCAAACGCATTACAGAGGATCTGGAAAAAATACAGCTCGAAGAAACCATGACCAACTTTGCCGGACAAGAAAAGGAGTGTGCACTGACCGCGACCCCCTTCTTCTCCCCAGGAGGCAACCTGCTCGGTATTATCGAAAGCTACACCGACATCACCAAGCAGAAGGAAGAGAAAAAGCTGGCCGAAGCAGCGAACCAGGCCAAAAGCCAGTTCTTGGCCAACATGAGTCATGAAATCCGCACACCGATCAATGGCATCCTCGGCATGACTGAACTGTGTCTGGACACCAGCCTGAACGATGAACAAGAGGAACTCCTACAGACCATCGCCTCAGAAGCGAACTCACTGCTTGGCCTTGTCAGCGATGTGCTCGATTTCTCAAAGATTGAAGCGGGTAAACTTGAGCTGGAACATATCCCCTTCGACCTGACAAACCTTATCGAAGAGATCTCTACCAGCATCGCACTTCGTGCCCATCAAAAAGGTCTCGATTTCATTTCTTACGTCACCCCAGAGATCCCTCCCAAGCTGCTCGGCGATCCAATTCGTCTGAAACAAATTCTCTATAACCTTGCCAGCAATGCGCTGAAGTTTACCAGTGCAGGTGAAATCTCCCTGATGGTCGAGCTGGATAAAATCAGGGACAAAGAAATAGACTTGAAATTTCTGGTCAAGGACACCGGCATTGGCATTGCGGAGGATAAGCAGAAGGATATTTTTAAAGATTTTATTCAGGCCGACACATCCACGACCCGCAAGTTCGGTGGAACCGGCCTGGGAACCACTATTTCCAAAGAGCTGACAGAATTGATGGGTGGCACCATCGGCCTGGAAAGCGAGTCGGGAAAAGGCTCAACCTTCTGGGTCAAGCTGAGTCTTGAGAAAACCTGCGAAAAACAACAATCTTTGTTGCGCCACGAAATTGACCTGGAGGATGTCCATGTCCTGCTGGTGACCAGTAACCCATCCAGCGCCTTTGTCCTCTCCGAATATATCCACGCCTGGGGATGTACCATCACCGACCTGCCGGCCTACATGAACCACATCCTCAATGACAATCACTCCCCCCTGTTCCAGAATCCGGTCAACCTGATTATTGCCGACCTGGAGATGCTGGAAATGGGAGGCAGCCTGGTTCTTGAAAGCATCAAGAACAACGAGGCCCTCAGAGAAATCCCGACCCTTGCCCTGACCTCAATCGGCCAGAAGGGCGACGCTGAACTCTGCCGGAGTATCGGCATCGATGGCTACCTGCCGAAACCGATCCGGCAGGACGATTTACACAAGGCCATCCTGATCATTCTGGGAATGGCGAAAGAAGAACAGCATGAGAACAAACCCCTCATCACCAGACACATCCTGCGAGATGAAAAACTGGAAAAAATAAAAATCCTGCTCACAGAAGACCACCCCACCAACCAGAAAGTCACCAGCCGGCACCTGATAAAAGCAGGCTACGACGTCATCATTGCCGGCAATGGCCAAATCGGCCTGGAAAAATTCAAGAGCGAAGCGTTCGACTTGGTTTTGATGGATATCGACATGCCGGTCATGAACGGCTTTGATGCGACTGTGGCAATCCGTGACTATGAAGCTAAAATTCTCGTAAACAGTAAAAAACAAGCTGTCAGCACACAACGAAGGACACCGATTGTCGCGATGACCGCCCACGCCAAGCTAGAAGACCGGGAGGACTGCCTGAAAGCGGGCATGGATGACTATGCGACCAAACCGATCCGGAGGAACGAGCTTCTGAGTGTTGTTGAAAAATGGACCCAGCAGAACGATGCGACTCACCAGCCAGCCACAGAAACACCGCCTCCGGTCGACCAGCGTCCGAACAATACAATACAAGCGATCGACTTCCAAGCTGCAATCAAAGAGTTTGATGGTGACGAAGAATTCCTCAATTCTGTTATCGAAGGGTTTCTCGAACATTCGAATCAGCAGATCGCAACGATTACCGAAGCGCTTAAAAACCAAGACACAGAGACCGTCAGGAAAGAAGCCCATGCAATTAAAGGCGGCTCCGCGAACCTGATGGCAATCCCCCTCTCCCAGGCCGCCAAAAACCTTGAAGAGCTGGCAGCAGCAAATCAAATTGAAAAGCTGGACGAATGCTTCCAACATGTTTGCAGCGAAATTAAACGCCTAGTGGCTGAACTGCCCCAAGCAACGGCAGTTCCGAAAAGGAGTGCAGGATGAAGATCTTAGTTGTTGATGATGAATTCGTAAGCCTGAAGAAACTGACTTTACTACTCAAAGACCGTGGAGATATTGACGCTGCGACCTGCGGTGAACAAGCCCTGGAAATGTTCATCAAAGCAGAGCAAGACAAAGCCCCCTATGACCTGATCACCCTTGACTTTGACATGCCCGGGATCAGCGGCCCGGAAACCGCAGAAAAAATCCGCAGTTATGAAGAGGACAACGGCATCGCCTCCTTGCACACTTCCGTAAAAATCCTCATGGTCACCGGCATGACCGACGGCAAGAGCATCATGTCCTCGTTTAAGGGCGGCTGTGAAGGCTACCTGAAAAAACCGTTCAACAAAGAAGAAATCCAAAAAAGCCTCGCTTCTATCGGCGTATAATCCGCTAGCAACTCCAGCGACAAACAGGCCCTGCAGATTTTTCTGCAGGGCCTGTATTTTATGGCTCCCCAAAACGGTCAGAGCCCTGCACCGGGAAGACATGCTACTGCTCCCTTTCGAGCCCGGAGGATGCGCGAAGCGTCTAAGCAATCAAAAACCTGACGAAAACCCAGAACCCAAATATACTCAACTAAGCATAATTGTATTTTATACTTTTTTTAGCATAACTTGACTTTATGTCTTTTTAAATATATTTTCTCATTATGTTTAATCCGACATATGCGCTGGAGTCAAAATCATGCAAAAAGCCACCTCACCCAAAGTTCTAGGCCAGATCCTAAAATCGACCAGAAGTCAAAAAGGCCTGACCCAAGAGCAAGCGGGCAACCTTGTCGACATAACCCAGGCCATGATCTCGCGCATTGAGCGTGGCGAGACCCATATCCGCGTCGACACCCTGTTTCGACTGCTGGCGGCTCTGGAGCTGGAGATAGCAATACAGCCTCGAGACAAGGCCGATGGCAAAAGCGAAGGAGACAACTGGTAAATGGGTCGCAAACGTCTAAGAGCAGAGCTGTTCGCCTACATGAACGGAGAAAAAGTCGGCACGCTGACCCGTACGGCCAGCGGCAGGCTGGAATTCAGCTACGAGAAGTCATGGCTAAAAAGCAGTTCAGGGAGACCACTGTCCCTTTCGATGCCCTTGACCGAGCAAATTTACGCCGGAGACAGGGTAGAAAATTATTTTGACAATCTGCTCCCGGATAGCCAACCGATCCGGAACCGAATCCAAAAACGCTTCGGGGCTGCTTCAAACAGAGGCTTTGACCTATTGTGGCACATCGGCAGGGACTGCGTCGGCGCTTTGCAGCTCATGCCCGAAGACAAGCAGGTCGATATTCGAAAAATCGAAGCAGAGCCCTTAAACGATGCAGACATCGCTGCAATCCTGAAAAGCTATCGGACCATGCCGTTGGGGATGCGCGAAGATAAGGACTTTCGCATTTCCGTCGCTGGTGCCCAAGAGAAAACCGCCCTGCTCAAACTTGCAGACCAATGGCACCTGCCGCTGGGCATCACGCCGACCAGTCATATTTTCAAACTCCCGATCGGCCATATCGAGCATAGTGGCATGGATCTCTCCGACAGCGTAGAAAACGAGTGGCTTTGCCATGCTATCCTCAAAGCCTTCGGCCTTCCTGTTGCTGACGCGGAAATGCACACCTTTGAAGAGACAAAAGCTTTGGTCGTCGAGCGCTTCGACCGTCGCTGGGCAAAGGACAAGTCCTGGCTGATCCGCCTGCCGCAAGAAGACATGTGTCAGGCCCTAAACGTTCCACCTGCTCTCAAATACGAAAGCGATGGCGGCCCCGGCTTTTCACAGATCATGGAGTTGCTGCTCGGCTCCTCAGACAGTTTGGCCGATCGACGCCTGTTCATGACCGCAAACCTGATCTTCTGGCTGCTAGGTGCTATTGATGGCCATGCTAAAAACTTCAGTACCTTCTTGCTTCCAGGCGGAGATTTCAAACTAACCCCACTCTACGATGTAATCTCCGCATTTCCCCTGGTCGCCAAAAAACAACTTGAGCAACGCCGATTGAAAATGGCGATGGCACTGATCGGAAAGAACCGGCACGACGACTGGAACATCATGCTTTATCGTCACTGGCTCTCAACGGCGAAGGCTTGCCACTTCCCTGCAGACGGGATGGAGGAGATTATCGCTGAGGTGCTGGGACGCCTGGACCAGGTGATAGACCAAGTCAGAGCACAACTACCCGATTCATTTCCCGATGCCGTTGCTGGTCCGATTTTCAACGGCATGAGAACGGCACGGGACAAATTAGTCCGCTCATCGCCGTCGGGAGAGAGGTAAGTTTATGGGAGCAAAGGACAGTGGCAGTTGCCCGCATTGTGCCGAGCTTCAACAGGAGAGCGCTCGCCTCATAAATCTGCTCGTTGCCCACAATATTTTCCGGGAGGAAAGCCCTGCTCCTGAACCACTAAGACAATGCCCTTTCCCCATAACAGACGTTGAGCACTGGGCCGCAGAGCAATGGATGTCTTTCGGACCTTTGTACTACAGAGGCTAAAACTGCTCAGCAGTTTTTCGAGGTTGCTTTGCATACAACTCTCCCTGCCCCGTACTCGGGATTGCTTAATCAGACTGAAAACCTTGCTACCTCTCCTGTCGCCCAATACCATAAAAATAAAAAGGGACTCACAGCACAATGCCGTAAGTCCCTGTATTTTATGGCTCCCCAAAGCGGTCAGAGACCAGCACTGGGAAGCAACCCTACCAGTGCCACCATCGCCAAGGCGACGCAGAAGCCAATCCTAATAAAGAAAAACGTATATTTGCAGACAACTACCATGTCCCACGGTTAGATTCTAGTTCAAAATGCGCCAGCGGCAGAGGTAATTTGAAAAAAGCTGGGGGACAGGATGATGTTTCTGGTAGCGTTAGTAGCGTGACCCGCCAACACAGTAGAAGAGATTCACCTTGTATCTAAACTAGCGCACAACAAAAGAACGTTAGAGGTGACTCCTCCGGGAGCAAGTTGGAACTATGAGAGAAAAGGACAATAGCAGTTGCCCACAGTGTGCAGTGCTTCAACAGGAGAACGCTCGCCTCAAGAGTCTGCTGACTGAACATAATATTCCTTGGGAGGAGAAAAAGCCTACTCCAGAACCAGCCCCAGCCATAGAAGAACCTGCCCCCCAATATTCACCAGATGAAAAAATAGCTCTATTTCGGCGCCTCTTTCGCGGGCGAACCGACATCTATCCGGTTCGCTGGGAATCGAGTAAAGGCGGATCGGGCTATTCGCCAGCCTGCAAAAATGAATGGCGGCCAGGCGTCTGCGGGAAACCTCGCGTCAAGTGTGGTGTGTGCAAACAACGCCAATTTCTCCCAATGAACGATCGTGTAATCTATAACCACTTGGCCGGCAAACATACGATCGGCATTTACCCTCTGTTAAAAAACGATAGCTGTTATTTTCTAGCGACCGATTTTGACAAATCGAGCTGGCAGGAGGATGCGCTCGCCTTTCTGCAAAGCTGCCACGAACTCAATATTCCCGCTGCGCTGGAAATCTCGCGCTCGGGACAGGGCGCTCACGTCTGGATCTTTTTTTCTGAGGCTGTTCCAGCAGCCGATGCCAGAAGGCTTGGTGCTGCACTCATCAGCTATACCTGCTCCCGTACCCGTCAACTCGAGTTGGACAGCTATGACCGTTTTTTCCCGAACCAGGACACTCTTCCGAAAGGAGGATTCGGCAACCTAATCGCACTTCCTTTACAGAAAACGCCACGGGAAAAAGGGTTCAGCCTGTTTGTCGACGATAATTTCAAGCCCTATGAGGACCAATGGGCCTTCTTGGCAACGCTGGAGAGACTATCTACCGATGAACTGAGTGAAGCGACTTCCCGGGCAACTGCAGGCGAGCATCCGCTGGACGTCTCTTTTCTCTCCGAAGAAGAGGTAAGCAAACCTTGGCAGCGGCCAGAAGGAACACAGCATAAACTTGAAGGCCCTCTCCCCCAAGAGTTAAACATTGTCCTGGCGAACCAAATCTACATCGAGAAGGCTGACTTACCCCAGCCGCTTGCCAATCGATTGATTCGCCTGGCCGCCTTTCAAAACCCTGAATTTTACAAAGCTCAGGCCATGCGCTTGCCGGTCTGGAACAAACCCCGAATTATCGGTTGTGCCGAAAACTACCCAAAGCACATTGCCTTGCCGCGAGGTTGCCTGGAAGAACTACAACATTTACTGACTGAAAACGGCATCAACTGCGCATTGCAAGATGAACGCTTTGACGGAACCAAAGTCAAACTCAAATTTATCGGCCAATTGCGCTCATACCAGAATAAAGCACTCAAAATCATGCTGCAACATGACACTGGCGTTCTCTGCGCCCCAACCGCTTTTGGTAAAACAGTTGCGGCGGCTGCCATTCTTGCTAGACGAAAGGTCAACACCCTGATTCTGGTCCATCGAACAGAATTACTTCGGCAATGGCAAGAACGGTTGCAAATGTTTCTCGACCTTTCCAAAACGGAACTTGGTGCTCTGGGTGGTGGAAAGAAAAAACTGTCCGGGCAAATCGATATTGCCGTCATGCAATCGCTGGCGAAAAAGGGGAATTTAGCCGAAGTCCTCGACCAATATGGCCAAATTATCATTGATGAATGTCACCATCTTTCAGCCTTCTCTTTCGAAGGCATCTTAAAGCAGGCGAAAGCACGCTACGTGATGGGACTGAACCGATTCGGCATAGGGCAAGCTCTGCAGAAACCGCCCCCACCAACTTGAAGATTTTCCCCAAAACACTAAAAGCGCCACCAATGCCTGCAGATGCCAAGATTCAAGATGTATTTCGTCTACTAACTGCTGATGCTTCACGCAATCAACTCATTACAAAGGACATCCTCGCCGCCTACGAGGAAGGTCGCAAGATTCTCGTGCTAACCGAAAGAACCGATCATTTGACATTCCTGCGCGAGGCATTAGGCACAAAAATTCAGAACTGTTTTGTTCTACATGGACGCCTGACAAAGAAACAACGTGCAACGGTACTTTCGGAACTGGAAAGTCTGGATGTTGGAGAACCAAGAATTCTTATGGCCACGGGACGACTGATAGGAGAAGGCTTCGACCACCCTCCCTTAGATACGCTTTTCCTCTCCTTGCCGATTTCTTGGAAAGGAACCCTGCAACAATATGCTGGGCGCCTTCACCGTGAACACAGCCATAAGTCAGATGTCCAGATCTACGACTATTATGAACACGACCACCCTCAACTAACCCGCATGTGGGACAAACGCCTGCGTGGCTACAAAGCGATGGGGTATGTGCGTGGGGAAACTTAAATGCGAAAATCTTTTTGTAGCTTAGCCCAATGGGTCCGCAGCCTATCTTTGTGCTCGTCGTTCATGGGCAGATCATTTAAGGTCCTTGGCCATAAACTTCGCGCTTTTTCCATGGTGTCATCGAGATGTGGCTTTATAGCGCGCCATGGCACACCGGCTCGCTTGGCCCACATCTCAAAGTTTGCATAAGTAACGTCATGCCACTCCTTTGTCTTTCCAAGATTGAGCGCGTATTGCCTTTCGTTCTCAATATAAACGCTCGTAGTGACGATGTCATAGGCTGGGGAAAGTCGCGGTGTGACTTGATCAGAGTAGAGCAAACTCCAGTTTTTGAGATGCGCATCGCCATTGGCCAGTAGAATATTAACTAGCAACCGCCTCGCGAACTGTTGCGTGTCAGCCAAGTCATCGCCGGAGAAATTGTAAAGAATTTTACCTATTTGCTCATAGCTTGCGGAATTATATTTTTCATGGGGGTACCTCACCAATACTTGCGCAAAATCTTCCATGTGAATTCGCTGATCATCGTTACGATCGAAGCGCTTTATCGCAAATGCCAGCTTTTCATCTGGCAAATTGATTTGCGGCAAGTTATCGATCTTATCCAATTCCACCAGCTTTATTTCGGGCACATCAACACCGACCATAGATGCCAAGGTCAGTGCCGTAAATTCATTGGCCGGCACATCTTTGTGCTTGGTTGATGGTGTCTTTATGATCCAATCACCAAGGACATCCCCTTTAGACAAATTGTAACGGCCATCCTTTTGTTTCATGGAAAACTTCATCTGAACGCCAGCGAGAGAGAACTTGTTTTCACGCGTAACCTTCTCGAATCTAACGGCCTTAACTTTACCGTGAGCAGACAAGACACTCGCTGGCACCTCATCTGGCTCCATAGGCTCAGTAACCAACGCACCCGGCAAATCACCGCCCAGATACGAGAAAATGTGAAACTCGTTGTCGACATGCACCTTGAGGCCTTGAGCAATCAGCTCCCTTAAAGACCCCTCTGGGAGCAAATTGGAAAGCGTGGGATGCAGTTTATGTTTGCGCGACCAAGGCTCCTCCATCAGCTTTTCTGAGTGCGGGAATCCGGGATGGGTAATTAAACTGAACGTCGGACGAGTTGCATCAAACCTATACTCATCTGCAAAGCTCAATACATTTCGGCCATCATGGAAACCGGCCAGATAGCCAATCAGCCTACCGTGCAAAGTCAGCCTAAGCACGTTGATTTCATCTGCGTCGCTATTACTCATTGATCATCCTCAAGCATATTCTGCCATGGGTCGTCAGACAGGCTTTTCTTTTCAATATCACTTGCCTGCTTAGATGGTTTTCCCCGTGACGCCAGATCCAGGTCGGCACTTTCGAGCACAGCGATTACGGCACGTAGCTTTTCCTTGGGAATAAGCATCAATTCGCTGTTAAGACCTTTAGCAATCAACTCCAGAGTATCTAGCTGTGGATTGCCCTTGGTCTCCAAGCGTTGGTATTGCTGACGGGATACGCCGATGCGCATCATCATGTCGTTTTGCTTTAGCCCCAACGCTAAGCGTCTTTTTTTGAACTGCCGAAGTAGAGAGTCTGTCATTGTAGGCTCCTGTATTGCTTTCAATAGCACAGGAAACATACTAGCTTCTTTATTTCAAGAAGGCAACACATATGTTGCTATCCGATAAATTTGCAAGGACTTCCCCAGAAAGCAACATCCATGTTGCCCGCACAGGGAGGAAAGACTATGGGTTTAAGTAGGGGTGTGCCAACCACTGAAATCAAAGCCAAAAAAGAAAACAAACCATCCCGGACTCGAACTACTCAACTTACTGATTTCTATGGAATTTTGTCAAAATGAAAAGAATACCAAAAGTTTGACGACAACCCAAAGAAATGCAAACGGCCGATTTCACGAAGGAAATCGGCCGTATATTTTATGGCTCCCTTTGCTGGGCTCGAACCAGCGACAATCTGATTAACAGTCAGATGCTCTACCAACTGAGCTAAAAGGGAATGGGGTGTTGCGGAGAGGGAATATAGAAAATTGCCTCTCCGCTGTCAAGACCTTTTTTCGGCAGGGCTTTCAGCCACCTTTTTTCAGATCAGAAAGGACCAATTTGGCAACCGCCTTGAGAGTCTCGAAAATTCCTTCTCCGGTGGTGGCACAGCCTTCCAACTCAGGAACCTTGCGTGGGTTGAGCAAATTACTGAGCTCTTCTACCGGGGTGACATCCGGCAGGTCGCGTTTGTTGTACTGGATAACAAAGGGGATCTTTTCGATGTCAAACCCCTGCTCTTCAAGATTGTCCTTGAGATTCTCCATGCTCTCAATATTGGCATCGAGACGCGCATCCTGAGAATCAGCAACAAAGACGACGCCATCGACCCCTTTCAGGATCAACTTCCGGGAAGCATCATAAAAAACCTGTCCCGGCACGGTGTAGAGATGGAAGCGGGTTTTGAAACCACGAATCTCGCCAAGAGCCAGCGGTAAAAAGTCGAAAAACAGGGTCCGCTCGGTTTCCGTTGCCAGGGAGATCATCTTCCCTTTGGCCTCATTCGCTGTCTTATTATAGATGTACTGTAGGTTGGTTGTTTTGCCACAGAGACCGGGACCGTAATAGACAATCTTACAGTTGATCTCACGTGATGCGTAGTTGATAAATGACATCCTGTGAACCTCGATCAGTTGAAAAGATTATCGATATCGTCGTCGGTAATTTCAGCGAAGGGGCTGGCACCGCCAGCGCCAGCCGAGGCCGTCTCAACTTCAGCTTTTTTCGCCAGATCTTCAAAGACAGTCGCCAGGTCAGCGCTGGCTTTTTTGACCCGTAAGCGGACCAGACCGAGGGAACTGCGCTGATCGAAGATGACAACAAGAATGACCCTACCGCCGACGATAGAGATATGGATGTTATCTTTTTCCCCCTCATGGAAAAGAATAGAAAATTCCTTCTCACCGATAAGCTTTGCCAGCCCGCCCGTTGCAGCGATGTTCCCTGCCGTCAGGGATGCCAGGCTCGTCGTGTCGAGGTTAGCAGTTTCTCCGGTTGCAGCAATCAGCTGACCATTCTTATCGACCAGAAAAATAACTTTAGAATTTGATTCGCGAAGCAGCTTTTCCAGCAATACCAGAATCCGCTGATACTCCTCGTCGTACATCACCAGAGAGGACTGGGGACCAAGCATGAATTGTCTCCTTGCCAAAGTTTAATAGCACAGTTTTGTATATCATTTAAAAAGTCTCATTTCAAGGTGTTTAAAGACTATTTTTAAAAAAAACTTAATTTGCTGAAATATCCCCTTGCCACCCCCATCGGCATCTGCCAGTTGACTTGACAGGAAAAATCCATAATGATGCAAACAGTTATTTATTTCCCTCGAGACAGAGCACTAAAGGGCTGCCCTTGTCGAAGTTTCTTGATCTGCCGGTCGGCCTCAGACGCTGGCAGAAAGACAAATTTACCGCCTCCCAGCAGCGTGAGGGCTTTGAAATCTCCCTGTTGGAAGATTGCGATAATGCCTACCGTTTTACCGCAACGGTAAATGCCGGCAAAGTTGCGCCGATCGTCAGTAGTTTCAGCCGCTTTATGGCCGAAGAAGCCTTTTTTATTCTCGAACACTATCCCGAAGAATCCCTCGCTCTGCGCCCCAGTAGCTCCGCAGAACGGCCGGCGCCGATTGTCCACTACTCCCCCTATCTGCCGACCCGGGAGCTTTTGGGTGTTATCGGCCCGTATCTCGGCCGCATGATTCATGACGGCTTTGTCGGTTTTGGCCTGGCCAACAACCGCAAAGGGTTGGAGCTGTTTTTTTCGGAAGAAAAGGTCATGACCTTCTTTACCGACAATCACCTGCGTCTTTCCGATTTTCTGCACCAGCACCAGGTTCCGCATAGTCGATGCTTAACGCTGCCGGCTGACTTCGGTCATGATCATTTATCCCTGCTCGGCTACCCGCGCAATTTATTACCTGCCGAGCTACAGGGCCTTACAGATAACGAACTCGATTCAAACAACTTCTGCAGCGAACTGATCGAACGGCTCGACATGTATCAGGTTGAAGAGGGGCTGTCATTCTTCCTGACTCGCAAAGAGCAGGAGCAGATCGCCGAGCTGATCAAACGCGAAATTCCTGATGAAGAACTGGCCGATATTGAATTCGGCAGCCTGCTGCTCGATTGGAGTGATTTTGTCACCGAGTGTGAAAATGGCTTTGAGGGAGACCTGTGGGAGTATCGACAGGGGCTGAAAATCCGCGACACCATTCAGTTGGTGATTGAGGTTGCCCCCCAGAGCCTGGCGGAAAAAATCACCTCCATCGTCTCAGAACCGGATGAGACCTTCCAAGCGGTCCTGATCGATCGCCGCAAGCGCCTCGACCCCCCATCGGAGCCGGAACTGCAACAGGAACGTTTCTGGTACCAGGGAGTGGTTCGTAACCAGGGGATCATCCTGCGCCGCGACCTGATCCGTCAGGACTGGTTCAAAAACTGATCTCGCCATGCAGCTAATCATTGCCGCCGTACCGCTGGAAACCGCCCTGCTCCGCAGACAGCTACAAAATAGCCGCTCAGAGGAGCTCGGCTCCTGCCAGGTTTTTTCCGGCACCATTCATAACCAAGCGGTCCTGCTGGCCCATAGCGGGATCGGCCAAGCGGCCATGGCCATCCAATTGACCAGGCTCTTGGAGCGGTTTTCGCCACAAACTGTCCTGCTCTGCGGCTGCGGTGGCAGTTATCCGGACAGTGGCCTGCAAAACGGTGACCTGGCCCTGGCCAGCGAAGAGATCTGTGGCGATCTCGGTGCCGCAACAGCCGATCACTTCATCCCCTTGGCACAACTTGACATTCCGCAACAACCTGGGCTGATGCTGACCACCCAGCAAGCCTACTCACTACAATCGACAGTTACCGACCTGGCCCGAACAATCCTCCCTGATGCCCATTTCGGCCCCTTTGTTTCCGTAAACTGCTGCAGCGGTCATGCGCGACTTAGCGAAGAGCTCCAGCAGCGGACCGGTGGCATCTGTGAAAACATGGAAGGCGCTGCCGCAGCGCAGGTTTGTGCGGAGTACCGCCTGCCCCTCCTGGAACTGCGCGGCATTTCCAACCCGACCGGCACTCGCGACCCCCAGCAGTGGGACATCGCGCGGGGAGCCGAAGCAGCCCAGCTGGGCCTGTTGAAGATCCTGCAAAACTGGCCAGAAAACAGGACGAGAGCATGCGACATTTAACCCTCGGCTACTCCCCATGCCCGAATGACACCTTTATCTTTTTTGGCCTGATCCATGGACAGATCAGCTGTCCGGAAACCAGCTTCCGGGAACGGCTGGAAGATGTTGAAACCCTCAACAAGTTGGCCCTGGCCGGAGAGCTTGATCTGACAAAAATCTCCTATCATGCCTTCGGCTACCTACGCGAAGACTATTGCCTGTTACGCAGCGGCGGCGCCTTGGGGCGCGGCTGTGGTCCGCTGGTGGTTTCCAAACAGCCGACCGATATGCAGCAACTGCGCGGCAAGCGGATCGCCATCCCCGGAAAACTGACAACCGCCAACCTGTTGCTGCAACTTCACGACTCAGGCTACAAGGACCTGCTCATCCTCCCGTTCCATAAAATCATGGACGCCGTCTGCAATGGCCAAGCGGATGCCGGCGTCATCATCCACGAATCGCGCTTTACCTATCAGCAGTTCGGCTTGCAAAAAGTACTCGACCTTGGCCGATGGTGGGAAGAGGATTCCGGCTGCCCGATTCCGCTCGGCGGAATTTTGGCCAAACGTTCGCTCGGATCAGACCTGATCAAACAACTCGATACTGCGTTACGCTCAAGTGTCGAATACGCTTTCGCCAACCCGCAGCAACCGCGAGACTACATCAAACAATATGCCCAGGAACTGGATGATGAGGTGATTAGCAGCCACATCGAACTGTACGTCAATAACTTCTCTGTCGATCTTGGCCATGAAGGAACCCTGGCTGTCGAAACTCTACTTGCCCGCGCAGAAGCCCGCGGACTTATCCCTCACTGTGACAGACCCCTGTTTATCGATTAACATGGCTAACTCAAAACGGAAAAAGGCGTGTCACCTAACTAGGGACACGCCTTTCCACTGTCATTCAGATACTACTGCTGAATATGCACCACACGGATAAAGGTGGCATCGATCGCCTCCTTGACCTGGTTGATGGTCGCTTCATCGGCCGGGGAATCGATAGAAAAGACCACCATCGCCTCTCCCGCTTTTTCGGTTCGGCCAAGGCTCATGTTACCGATGTTGATATTTGCATTGCCGAGGATCGTGCCGATCTTACCGATCGAACCGGGCCGGTCGGCGTAGGTCATCACCAGCATGTGATCTTCGGGGCGAAAATCGATATCGAAGTTACGCATCTTGACGATTTTCGGGATCCCTTCGAACAGGGTGCCGGCGATGGTCCGCTTGCCGTGTGAACCTTCGAGCGTCAAGGTGATCAGGTTGGAAAAAGAGTCGGTTTCGGTCGAGCGGACCTCCTCGACGGCGATCCCCATTTCCCGCGCCACCATCCCGGCATTGACCATATTGATTTCCTGGTCGGTGCAGTGATTGAGCAAGGCCGCCAAGCCACAAACACTCAAAGGGGCACAATCAAAACGGGCCAGCTTGCCGTTGTAGGTAAAAGTGATCTTGTTCGGATTCGGCGGGGCCAGCTGGGAAATGAAATCCCCGATGATGGAGATCAGCTTCATGTACGGCTTCATCTGTTCCATCAGGTCGGGGTCGAAAGCGCCCAGGTGCGGTGTCACCAGCATCTTCGGATGGCCGATCAGCTTTTTCAGGGTTTCGGTCTTCGGCGGTTCCTCGCTCCAGACGTCAAAGGCCGCGCCGCCACACTTACCGCTCTCCAACGCCTCAAGCAGCGCCTTTTCATTGATAATCCCGCCGCGGGCACAGTTGACTATAAACACCCCGTCCTGCATCCCTTCAAAGTGCTCGGCGCTGATCAGGTCGCGGGTTTCCTCGTTGAGTGGAGTGTGCACGGTGATGATATCGGAGAAACGGATGACATCCTCCAGCGAGACCAGCTTGACCCCAAAATCCTCCGCGCGCTTTTCCGAAATATAGGGATCGTAAGTAATGACGTTGGCTTCAAACGCCCGGCAGCGCAGGGCAACCCGGCCACCGACTTTGCCAAGACCGATGACGCCAACAGTTTTCTCTTTAAGTTCGTGGCCGGTAAAGGGCGCTCGCTGCCACTCCCCACTTTTGAGGCTGGCGTTGGCCAAGGTGACGTTACGGCAGAAGGAGAGCAGA
>CALZHQ010000059.1 GCA_945787295.1 uncultured Desulfuromonadales bacterium | reverse complement strand
GGATCGAGAACGCCGGTGCGGGCGCCGGTCCCTTCGATAATGGTGGCGACCAGCTTCGGTTCGAACTGCGGCTCACTGAACACGCAGCGCGCGTTCAGCTGCTTGATCTTCTCGCGCATCGCTCTTATCCGCTTGGCGCCCGGTTTGCGCTCCGGGTCGACGGTCAGGGAGCCGACAGCGTTCAGCTGGTAGGCCAATTCGAAATACTGGTAGGCATCGTGAAAGACCAGGTAGGGGGTGTCCTTGACCGGCGCCAGCTTGGCTTTCAGGTCGCGATCAAGCCGGCTCAGCCTCTGGTGCAGGCGGGCGGTGTTCTGCTGGTAAATGGCCTGGTTGTCGGGATCGATCCGGGTCAGGGCGGCCGCGATCTGGCTGACAATCCGCGTGGCCAGCTGCGGGTTGAGCCAGAGGTGTGGGTTCAGTTCCTCGGCCGCATGTTCCTCTTCCTGATGCTGCTCATGCCCATCCCAGTTGCCGGATTCGCGGAAAGGGTGCATGACAGATTGCAACTCTTTACTCAGCTTTAGCTGCGCGGCGTCTCTCCCCAGGGTTGAAAGCGGTTTTTCCAGAAAACTCTCTAACTGATGACCGACCCAGACGATCAGCTCTGCGTCGGCCAGGGACTTGGCTTCGGAGGGGCGCAGTACGTAACCGTGGGGAGACGCGCCCCCTTTGACCAGCAGGGTCGGTTCGGCAACTCCCTGCATCACCCCGGCGACCAGGGAGTGGAGCGGTTTGATGCTGACGACCACTTTCGGCGCGCTCCAGGCGGGACTGGTAAACAGCAGGCAAGAGAAAAGGAGCGTAAAGGGGAAGAGGATTTTAATCATCAGTATCGGCCTCAGGGTTGCTTGATTGACGGACTGTTTTGAAACGTTATAATGTAACATTATCAGAAATCAAGTTGTTGTGGAGCCGATAAATGCAAAATAGTACACAACGCGCTTTTGTCTGTCAGAAGCAGAATCATCAGACCTGTATCGACGAGGCGCTGACCAACGCCGAAAGTTTATGTCGGCAGCAGAAGCAGCGCTTCACCGTGATCCGCCGGCGGGTGCTGGAGCTGGTCTGGCAGCAGCATAAACCGATCGGCGCTTACGAAGTGCTTGAGCTGCTGCAGCGAACCGGGCGCACCGCCCCGCCGACAGTCTACCGGGCGCTCGATTTCCTGCAGCAGCTCGGTTTGGTGCACCGGATCGCTTCGCTCAATGCCTACGTCGGCTGTGCTCATCCGGGGGAACCGCACGACGGCCAGTTCCTGATCTGCACCTCCTGTAAATCGCTGGCCGAACTGGATGTGCCGGCCATTTCCAACGCCATTGAACAGTGCGCCGCCGATTCCGGATTTGAAGCCCAGCGGCAGACGGTCGAAATCATGGGCCTGTGTCCCAGTTGCGCGAGGAGTTCAGAGTGAGCGAAACGACCATCGTGCTTGAACTCAAGGACATTAACCTGATTATCGGCCAGCGGCAGCTGCTCGATCATATCAGCCTGCAGCTGGACAAGGGAGAAATCCTCACCATTATCGGCCCGAACGGAGCCGGGAAAACCAGCCTGATCAGGGTCGCCCTCGGGTTGATGACCGCGACCAGCGGCCAGGTCGGCCTTCAGCCAGGAATCCGGGTCGGTTATATGCCGCAGAAGTTGCACCTCGATCCGACCTTTCCGCTGACGGTGCAACGTTTCCTCGCCATGACCGGGAAAAGGCAGAAAGATAAAGTTCTGCCGGCGCTCGCAGAAGTGGGCGCAGCGCAGGTGCTCAATTCGGCGATGCAAAATCTCTCCGGCGGCGAGCTGCAGCGGGTGCTTCTGGCCCGAGCGCTGATGCGCGACCCGGAGCTGCTGGTCCTCGACGAGCCGGTGCAGGGGGTCGATGTGCACGGTCAGCTGGAACTTTACCAGTTGATCGCCAGAATCCGTGACAAGCGTCGCTGCGCCATCCTGATGGTCTCCCACGATCTGCACCTGGTGATGGCCGCCACCGATCGGGTGCTCTGTCTCAATCGCCATATCTGCTGCAGCGGGACGCCCGAAGCGGTCACCAGTGATCCGGCCTACCTGGAGCTGTTCGGCCCGCAGGCGGTGCAGCATCTGGCGGTTTACAGCCACGACCGCAGTCATAAACATGATTGCCGCGCCGACTGCCAGGAGGATCCCCATGCTGGATGATTTTCTCTTCCGCGCCCTGCTCGGCGGCCTCGGCGTGGCGCTGGTGGCGGGCCCGTTCGGCTCATTCGTCGTCTGGCGGCGGCTGGCCTATTTTGGTGACACCCTGGCGCACTCGGCCTTGCTCGGGATCGCCTTCGGCTTCCTGCTGCAGATCAACCTGACCCTGGGGATTATGGTTATCTGTCAACTTCTGGCGCTATTGCTGTTCTTCGGCCAGCGACAAAAGCAGATCGCCAGCGACACTCTGCTCGGTATCATCTCCCACGGTGCGCTTTCCCTCGGTCTGGTCGCTCTGGCCTTTATGGAAAACGTGCGGGTCGACCTGGTCGCCTACCTGTTCGGCGATATCCTCGCCATCGGCGCGGCGGATCTCGGCTGGATTTTCGGTGCCGGCGGCGTGGCGCTGACCGGGCTGCTCTGGCTCTGGAAGCCGCTGCTGGCGATCACCATCCATGAAGATCTGGCGCGGGTCGAAGGAGTGCCGGTCGATCGGGTCAACTGGGCGTTTCTCGGACTGATCGCTTTGATCGTGGCGGTGATGATGAAGGTGGTCGGGTTGCTGCTGGTGACTGCGCTGCTGATTATCCCGGCGGCGACCGCGCGGCGTTTTGCCGGTAACCCGGAAGTGATGGCGGTCATGGCCAGCGGGATCGGCTGTCTGGCGGTGGTCGGTGGACTGTACGGTTCTTTCCAGTGGGACACCCCGGCCGGGCCGTCGATTGTTGTGGCCGCCTGTCTGCTCTTCCTTTTTGCCCTGTTGCTGCCGCAGCACTTGCTGCAGAAAAACGACTAATTTAAGGCATGAACCTGACTTTGTTTTGATAAAATAGTCACATCATGAGGCAGATCCGCCAACCCTTTTCAGGCAAAAGGTCGGACGCACACTATGGAATGGCATCCTCAGCAACATCCTTACATCAAAAAGCTAACCTCTGGTTACGAACGAGCGATTCGGCAATCCCCGCTGCTCAATATCGATACCCTGGTGATCCCTTCGCCCTATATCCTCGATAAAACCATCGACATCGATTACGAACACAGCTTTGTCTGGGACGAAAAGGGCGAGCTGCTCGGCTACCTGCTGGTCTACGCCACGCCCGACCAGCAGACCTTTCATATCTACAAGCTGGTGACCAATCCCTTCGGCAGAAAAAAGGGGATCGGTTCGGCTTTCTTGCGCTACCTGGTGCATACGATTGCTCCAGATGCCCACATCTATCTTTTTGTCTGGGAAAAGCTGCTGAGCTCGATCGATTTTTTCTCGGCCCGGGGCTTCGCGATCACCGATTTGACCGTCTTTAGAAAGATGCGCTTTCACCTGATGGCGGTGACTGCGAAGACGCTCATGGATAAGCTTGATTCAGCAGACCATCCGGAAGTTTCTGTGGTCGAAGAACTCTCCCGGGTGCGGCATGACGTCAAGAAATCACTCAGGGTTCTCTCTGATATGACTGGCATGTTGTCAGTCGACAACTTCAACCAGGTTTCCGAGGATATCAACCGCGAAACGACCTCGATGCTCAACACCCTGAACATGTATGAAGACAAGATCCATCTAGAACACAAGGTCTCGCTCAAGGAGCTGATCACCGAACGGGTCATCCCGTTTATTGAAGCGGTCGACAGCGCCTGTGAAGTTAAACTGGTGCTCAAGTCGAAGATCGAGCCGGTCAACGGCAGCTACAACACCTGCAGCCGGGCGTTGATCAATATCGTCTCCAATGCCCTGGACGCTATCAAATCCGTCGGGCGGCGTGGGCTGGTTGAAATGCGGCTCGAGCAACAGGGGAATATGGTGACTCTGGCTATTACCGACAATGGCACCGGCATCCCGGCCGAACGGCTAGAAAAGGGACCTGATCAGCTGCCGTTGTTTGTCGGCAAGTCGACCAAGGGCAAGACAGAGGCCGGCGAGGGGGTTGGAACCAAACAGATCTACGCGACCTTCGGCGCTGATCATGTCGAGGTGACCAGTGAAGAAGGTGAATCGACCACCTGGACCATTCGCCTGAAGAAAAGCACCTCCCGGGATACCGCCCTGCTGGACGAGCTGAGCACCCGCTACGTCCGGATGATCAAGGCCACGCAGAAAGCCAAGCTGACCCCGGAGACCAGCAGTAAAGACATTACCATTTTTATCTGGCAGCTTCGGCAGATGGAGCTGTTCAGCTATGATCTGCTCTACCATTTCAGCCGCCACAACAATATCCGCGATATCTTCCAGAGTATTCTGATGTACCGTTTCGGCGGCAAATCCTTCAATTTCCTCAAGGAGGAGCTCAGTAATTGCCGCATCGACAACAACTCGATCCGCGCCTGGCTGCTGGGGATTAGCAAGCGCATCAACAAGTTCGAGACCTGCATCCTGCGCAATGTTCCGTTCCAGGATTATAAGGATGTGCTGTTCCAAAGTTACGGTCAGGCCACCGACCGCACCATGATTTTTACCCTCGACCCCGACAATGGCAATTTTTTCACCACCGATCGCAAGCTCGCCGAACACCTTGACTTTGTAACGTACCTCCAGCGCGACAGGGATGAACTGCTTCGCGGTGAGCTGGTCGGTGATGTCCGCAACGTCAAAAGCCCCATCTACCTGGGGGTCTGGACGGTCGAGACGCTTGATGACCTGTACGCCAAGCTGAAGCTGATCCAAAAAGGGGCAAAACAGCTACTTGAGATGGGGTTGGAAAAAGACAAGCGCATCTCCTTCTACAACACCACCTACAATACCTGCGAAAGTGAGATTGATACCTTGCAAACGGTCACGCTGGGCGAGATGGCCACTCTGGATGAGGCCGATTTCGAGCGCTTTATCCGGCCGGCAGATAGTGGGATGAGCGGGATTCTGGCCTTCGACTGAGTAACGCTTGGATTTCTTGCCTTGCTGGTGGTCTAAGGCTTTTTAAATACGGCTTGTTTTGCGAACCAAATCAATTCACCAGCAGAGCCATTTTTTTATGGAATTTCCAGATCTTTTCCCGGTTTCAACAGGCGCTTGAACTTCTTCTTCGCATGGCTGACGGCAAAGGGGGCGACCCGGCCCCGCTCGATCAGCCGCTTCATCAGCATATCGGTCCGTTTGTGTGGCGGGGTCTGCTTGTCCGGTCGTTCAACCAATGACAACGCCTCCCGCTTGCAGGCCGGTATGCAGGCACCGCAGCCGAGGCAGATCTGCTCCAGCAATTGAACCGGCTGCTGCTCCCCGTTACTCTCCAGCGCTCCGACATTACAGGTTTTGAGGCAGAGTCCACAACTGTTGCAGCGCTCGCTGTCAACCCGGGCGATAAACGGCGCCTTGGCGATCCCCTCGTGGTAACCCATCTGCACCCCGGCCATCAGTTCACAGCAGCAGGAGCAACAGTTGCAGATAAAGGAGGGCTTGTGGCGGATGTTGTCGGTGATGTGGGTCAGGCCCATCTCCCGGGCCCGGTCAATGATTGTCAGCAGCTGCTCGGTGGTCTGCTCCTTGGCAAAGCCGCGCCGGACCAGGAAGCGGGCGCCGGCGCCGAGGGAGATGCAGGTGTCCTCCATCGGTACCCCTTTATCGCAGCTCTGCTGCAGGTGGTGTTTTTTATGTCGGCAGTAGCAGATGCCGACCGCGCCGTAACCGGCCTGTTCGATGATCTGCCGGGCATGTTCATAGCTGGTCACTTCGGAATCGACCGGGATCTGGTCGTCGTAGACCAGTGAGCGGGTCAGCGGGGTCTTGCTGTCGAAGAATTCCTTGGCCATGCCGCCATAGGGGTTCTCATGCAGGTAGTCGTGCATCAGCTGGGCGACTTCGGTTTGCGGGATGTCGTCGCGCAGTTTCATAAAGCTGAACTCGAAAAAGCCGATCAGCCCCGGCATCAACAGGTAATAGGTCTGCCCCTCGTAGGGCAGATCCATGATCAAACCCTTCTCCGCCATCTGTTCCAGCAGCGGCAGCAGTTCTTGCTTATTGATCCGGGTCGCGGAGACCAATTCCTGAAGGGTCGCTTCCTCGAGGGGAAAGCGTGAGGCGATATAGGCTTCCTGCTCGTCAAACAGCAGGGCAAGGATCTGCCGCAGCTTTTCGCTGTCAGGCAGGCCGACCGGATATTTGTTGAGACGATCAATCAGCGGAACAATACTGCTTTTACTGCCGACCTGATGACCCATCATGTCCTCCTGTGGCCAGGGCGAAGGCCTCGGCCAGCTGCTCAAAGAGTCCGATCTGTTCCAAGGCATTTTCAAGTTTACCCGGATCGTCAAGAAAGTCGCGGATAAAAACGATCTCCGAAGCTTTCAGGTATTTCAGAAAAGGTTCTTTGTTGGCAACGCCGAACAGTTTATCAACCACTTGCGGCGCGCTCATTTCGGCGCTGTATCTCGTGCTCAACTTCGCCCGATCGAGCAGCTTGCCGGTGTAATAACAGATGTTGTAGTCGACGCCGTGGATATAGTTACGGTGGCCAGGCAGGATCTGCTTGCCACGTAAGGTCGCCAGCTTGACGATGGTTTCGCAATAAGCGTCGTAGTTGTGGAAGCGCTGGCCGGTCAGCAGATCGATGTCGAGCAGCGGAGACTGGAAGATCTCGCGCAGCATGGTGTCGCCGGTGACCGCCCAGTCCTTGCCGGAATAAATCAGGTCGCTCTGCGAATGTCCGGGGCAGGGGAGGGTTTCGATGCCCAGTTCGACCGGCAGCTCGGTTTCGGCAATCTTGAATTGTTGCGGAAAATCGGGAAATACCGAATCACTGTCCATATCGGCTCGGAATTCGGCCATGAACTGCTGGTCGAAGCCGACCTCGCCGAGGACCGCGGTCATGCCGTCGAGCCGTTCGTTGTGGCGGGTGATCTTCAGGCTGTCACGGTAGGGCAGGTAGATGGTGGCGCCGTACTCTTGCTCCAGCCAGGCGGCCTGGCCGTAGTGATCGATGTGGCAGTGGGTGATCAGCACATGCTTGAGTTTGTGCAGCTCGAGATTGCGGCGCAGGTAGTCGCGGGTTTTCTCGGTGGCCGGGCCGGTATCGAAGAGGACCAGTTCGCCGTTGATCTCAGTGCTGTAGCTGTGAACCGGGCCGACCGGGTAGGGGGTGGGGATGGTGTGTTGTTTGGGGATCATTTATTGTTTACCAATAAGTTGAGTTTTATTTGTTTAAGTAATGCCTTAAGCTCAAGGTCGCGGGGGCGCAACCCCGCGGCTTTGTTTTGGTCTGGAATAATCCTTTTACTTAACGGGCTCCCAAGATCAAGAAGTTAAAGTAATAGATGAATTAAAAAATATACTTCTCACTCTCAATTCCCGCCGCCGCCAGAGTACGCTTCGCCTGCAACAACCCCGTCGCATCATACTTGGTAAACCGGCGCACTCCGGAGAGCAGCATCAGCAGGTTATCGCCCTCTTCAATAAAGTAAGCACACTTCTTCGCCGCGCTGGCCGCTTCCTCGGTGGCATTAAAAGTAAATACCTTGACCGCCGCCTTGACCTGTTGCTGCTTCGCTTCACTCAAGTCGGTCAGGATTTTCTCCGCCCGCAGCACGCTGCTTTCGATGGCAAACACCTGTATAGCGATATCCGCCGCAGCCATCAGGATTTCTTGTTCATTTTCAATTTTTTGCATATATTTTTGAACAGCGTTGCCAGCTAATATAAGGAATAAGGTCTTGAGGTTCTGCAGCAGGGTCTTTTCGGCGATGAACGGAATCGACTCGTCCAGCTCTTCGAAAGAGGGGGTCATCAGTGCCTCGAAGGCCTTCATCGCTTCAGCCTGCAGCGGCAGCTCCCCTTTCATCGATTTCTTCAGAATCACCCCGGTGGTCAGCAGTCGGTTGATTTCGTTGGTGCCTTCGAAAATCCGGTTAATCCGCTCGTCACGGTAAAAACGTTCTGCAGGGTATTCACTGCAGAAGCCGTAACCGCCATGGACCTGGACGACTTCGTCGACGACGCGGGACAGGACATCGGAACAGAAGACCTTGGAGATGGCGCATTCGGCGGAGAAGTCTTCGATCCCCTTCTGGTATTCGACATAGTAGTTGTCGACCGATTTGTCGATGGTCTCCAGTTTGTCATCAAGCAGCCCGGCCAAGCGGTAAACCAGCGACTCGGAGGCGAAGATGTCAGCGGTCATGTTCGCGATCTTTTCCTGAATGGCGCCGAAGCTGGCGATGGTTTGGCCGAATTGTTTGCGCTCGTTGCCATATTTAAGCGCCTCTTTGAGGGCATGCTTGGCGGCCCCGGTGACACAGGCGCCGAGTTTGAAACGGCCGACGTTAAGAACGTTGAAGGCGATCTTGTGTCCCTTGCCGATTTCGCCGAGGACATTTTCGACCGGCACCTTGCAGTTGTCGAGAATCACCTGGGTGGTCGATGAGCCCTTGATACCCATCTTCTTTTCTTCGGCACCTATAATCAGCCCGTCAAAGGTCTTTTCGATCAGAAAAGCAGTGAAATGCTCTTTGTCGATCTTGGCGAAGACCGTGAACAGATCGGCGAAGCCGCCGTTGGTGGTGTACTGCTTGGTGCCGTTGAGGATGTAATGAGTGCCATCAGCCGACAGCACCGCCGAGGTCTGGACATTGAGGGCATCGCTGCCGGAGCCCGGTTCAGTCAGGCAATAGGCGGAAAGCCATTCGCCGGTGATCAGTTTTTCCAGGTACTTTTCTTTCTGTTCAGTGGTGCCGTAATAGACCAGGGGCAGCGTCCCGATCCCGGTGTGAGCGGCATAAACAACCGAAAAAGCGCCGCTCGGGCCCATCCGTTCGCTGACCAGCATGCTGGTCGCCTTGTCCAGTTCCAGGCCCCCGTACTCTTCCGGGGTTTCGATCATTAACAGCCCCAGTTCGCCACACTGCTTCATGCTAGCAACCACCAGGGCGAAGTTCTGCTGATCGATCTCCTCGACCTTCGGCAGGATTTCGTTTTCGACGAACTGCTCAGTGGTCTCGCCGATGGCCCGCTGCTCGTCGGAGAAATCCTCCGGGGTGAAGACATCGGCACAGGGTGTTTCGGTAATCAGGAATTCGCCGCCTTTGAGGATTTTTTTGCTCATGTCGTCACCTCCGTGGTTACAGTTTCTCGAAGATTCCGGCAGCACCCATGCCGCCGCCGATGCACATGCTGACCATGCCGTACTTAGTGCCGCGACGCTGCATTTCGTGCAGCAGGGTGGCGGTCAGCTTGCTGCCGGTGCAGCCCAAGGGATGGCCAAGGGCGATGGCGCCACCGTTGACGTTGATGATCTCAGGGTTCAGCTCCAGTTCCTTGATCACCGACAGGGCCTGGGCGGCAAAGGCTTCATTCAATTCAATCAACTCGATATCGCTCTGCTGCAGTCCGGCCAGTTTCAGCGCGGCCGGGATCGCCTCGACCGGACCGATACCCATGATCTCCGGTGGCACCCCTTTGGCAGCGAAGGCGACAAAGCGGGCTAACGGGTTTTTGCCAAGCTGCTTGAGATAGTTTTCGGAAACTACCATTACCGCCGCGGCGCCGTCGGTCATCTGAGAGCTGTTTCCGGCGGTGACGGTGCCGCCGACCTTAAAGGCCGGCTTCAGCTTGGCCAGTCCTTCGAGACTGGTATCGGCGCGGACCCCGTCATCGATCTCGATCAGTTTATTTGTGGTCTGCGGTTTGTTGTTGACGATAACGGTTTCTACCGCCTCGACCGGGATAATCTCGGTTCCGAACTTGTCGGACGCGATCGCCGCGGCGCCCTTTTGATGGCTGCCGACGGCGAAGGCGTCCTGTTCGGTTCGGGATATCTGATACTTGTCGACCAGTAGCTCAGCAGTAATTCCCATCGCCGCGAAGGCTTCCGGGTAGTTTGCAACCAGTTCCGGGTTGGCGCTGTACTTGTTGCCGGCCATCGGCACCATGGTCATCGATTCGGTGCCGCCAGCAATAATGCAGTCGGCAAAGCCGGCGATAATCCGCTCAGCCGCGAGGGCGATCGACTGCAGGCCAGAGGAACAGAAACGGTTGATGGTCTGTGCCGGCACCTGGTAGGGGAGCCCTGCCTTGAGGCTGGCGATACGGGCGACATTCATCCCCTGTTCGCCTTCGGGGAAAGCACAGCCGAGGATTACGTCATCGATGGTCAGTGGATCAACGCCAGTACGTTCCACTAAACCACTGATGGTTGCGGCGGCCAGGTCGTCGGGACGCATATTTTTGAAACCGCCCTTTTTCGCCCGGCAACCGGGGGTGCGGTAAGCAGCGAGTATATAGGCTGTGTTCATCGATTCCTCCGCCCAGGGGCGAGCTAGGTACTTGCCCCGCTAATGATTCAATCAATTCCGTAACGGCTTGCCTTTTTTCAACATGTGCTGAATCCGCTCGGCAGTCTTTTTATTACCGCAGAGCTTTAGGAAGGCTTCACGCTCCAGTTGCAGCAGGTAGCTTTCGGAAATCATGGTGCCGGCCGGGATGTCGCCGCCGCAGATCACGTCGGCGATGATACCGCCGATCTCCGCTTCGTAGGCGGTGGCGAAACCGCCCATCTGCAAGTTCCACATCTGGCTCTTGATGCTGGCGGCGATGCTGCGGCCCGGTGCCGGGACGTTTTCTGCGAGCTTCGGTGGCCGGTAGTTGCTCGCCAGCGCCAACACTTTTTGCTTGGCATCGGCGATCAGTCGATCGAGATCCATGCTGATACTGTCGCCACGGCGCATGTAACCCAGACCGTACAGTTCGGCGGCGCCCATTCCGACGGTCGCCATGCCGATCTGTTTGAAGTGCTTGAAGATGAATGGAGAGACGTCGGTCTCATACTGTTGCGCTAGTTCCACGGCGCGCAGGCACATCTCCTTGGTGCCGCCACCGGCCGGCAGGATGCCGACGCCGATTTCGACCAGCCCCATGTAGGTTTCGGCATAAGCGTTGATGGCATCGGCGTGGAGGGAGAATTCGCAACCACCTCCGAGAGTCATGCCGAAGGGCGCGGTAACCACCGGCACCTTGGCTAGCTTGACCGCCATGGTCGCTTTCTGGAAGGCGCGCACCATCATGTCGATATCTTCGTAAGCGCCTTCGGCCAAAGCAACGGCGAGCAGCATCAGGTTAGCGCCGACCGAGAAGTTGACTCCCTGGTTGCCGATTACCAGCCCGACCCCTTCGTTTTCGGCGCGCTTGAGCGCCTTGTGGGTCATCGACAGGATGTCGCCGCTGATCGAATTCATCTTCGAATGGAATTCGAAGCCGAACACGCCGTCGCCGAGATCGACCACCGAGCAGTTGCTGTTCTTTTCCACCACACCGCCTGATTTCTTCAGGATCTGCAGGTTGATCTGACCCTTCTTGAGCGGGAAGGGTTTGTATTCGCCGCTGATGAGATCGAAGTATTCTTTCTGCCCGCTCTCGTTGAAGCGGTAGAATTGTTCGACTTTTTTCAGCACTTCCGGAATGACTACACCGTCGGCCTCGGCTCGTTTGACAAAACCAGCCACGCCGATGGCGTCGAGCATTTCGAAGGGGCCGATTTCCCAGTTGAAGCCCCACTTCATGGCGTTGTCGATATTGACCACGTCGTCGGCGATTTCCGGAATCCGGTTGACAGTGTAGAGCAGGGTGTCGCGCAATGATTTCCAGGCATATTCGCCAGCCTGGTCTCGCGCCTCGACCATCATTTTGACCTTCTGCGCCGGATCGTCGACCAGTTTCAGTGCTGCGATCGACGCGAACTTCGGTTTCTGCAAGGGTTTGAATTCACCACTGGAGTAGTCGAAGTAGAAGATTTGCTTCTGGCCGTCGATCATCTCTTTCTTGTAGAAACCGGCTTTGCTCTTGTTGCCGAGCAGGCCTTTCTCGACCATCTGCGCCATAAATTCCGGAACCTTGAACACTTCACGTTCTTCATCATCCGGCAGCAGCTCATAGGAGTTGTTGCCGACGTGGATCAGGGTGTCGATGCCGACCAGGTCGGCGGTGCGGAAAGCGGCCGACTTGGGGCGGGCGGTGGCCGGGCCGGCAATGGCGTCGACCTCCTCGACAGTCATGCCCATCTCCAGCATGTGCTCGATCCCTTTGTAGATGGCGTAAACCCCGATCCGGTTGGCGATGAAGTTGGCGGTATCCTTGGCGTAGACGATCCCTTTGCCGAGCCGGCGGCTGATGAAGTCGGCCAGGCCGGAGACGACGGCCGGGTCGGTCTCTGTGCAGGGCACGATTTCGAGCAGCCGCATGTAGCGCGGCGGGTTGAAGAAGTGGGTGACGAGGAAGTTTTTGCGGAGCTCTGCCGGGAGCGTTTCGGCCATGGCATTGATCGACAGGCCGCTGGTGTTGGAGGAGAGAATCGCCCCCTCGGCCAGGTTCGGAACCAGCTTTTTCAGCAGCTGCAGCTTGATCGGCATATGCTCGATGACGACTTCGATCACCCAGTCGCAGTCTTTGAGCTTCGGCAGATCATCTTCGAAGTTGCCTATCTCGATCTGCTGCGCGTACTGCGGCAGGTAGAAGGGCGCCGGTTTCATCTTCAGCAGCCCGGCCAGTCCGTCGGCCGCAATCCGGTTACGTACCTGTGGGCTGTCGAGGGTCAGGCCCTTGGCCTGTTCAGTGTCGTTCGGCTCTTTGGGGATGATATCGAGCAGCAGGACATCAAGCCCGGCGTTGGCCAGGTGGGCGGCGATGGTGGCGCCCATCACTCCGGCACCGAGAACGGCGACGCGATTGATTTGCCTCATGGTTCTCCTCCGTCAAAGACTGAAAGAGCGTTCAGTTTTTGGACAGCTACCGTTTAAGTATAGACGAGTAAAACAGATTGGCAGCTGGTTGTTGAATTGTTTTTGTTACGCTATAACTGTGGCTTACTTTTACGTACACGTCAAGTTTTGTGGCTAAGAACCTGTCATCGTTTCGGACGCTCAGTGTTTGTTATGAAGCAACTCCTTATCTGTTGGTATTGCTGGTTTATCTGACAGGTTCAGGTGACCCGCCGATGTCGCTCTCTGACGTCGGTTTCAAACACGCTGGGGATCAGTTTTTTCCTCAGTTTTTGGCAGCAGCAGACAGGCCAGCGCAGGCAGTAACAGGATCGCACCGAGCATGTTGACCAGGAACATGAACGTCAGCAGGATGCCCATGTCAGCCTGGAATTTCAGCGGTGAGAAGATCCACGTTGCCACGCCGATTGCCAAGGTTACGCCGGTGAAAACCACACCGTTGCCGGTGATTGCCAAGGTGTGCAGGTACGCCTGCTGCAGGGTTTGCCCCTGTTTTAAGTAGCTCTGCATACGGCTGAAGATATAGATGCCGTAGTCGACGCCGACCCCGACCCCGAGGGCAACGACCGGCAGGGTTGAAACTTTGAGGCCGATTTCAAGAATGCTCATCAGTGCGTAGGCGAGCAGCGAGACCAGGCCCAGCGGCAGGACAATGCACAGAACCGAGCGAATCGAGCGGAATTCGTTGAGGCAGAGCAGAAACACCGCGCCGAAAACGTAAAGCAGGATCGGGAACTGGGCGGCCTCGACTTCCTCGTTGGTCGCCGCCATCACCCCGACATTGCCGGTCGCCAAGCGAAAACTCAATTGCTCACTGCCGTATTTCTGGCGGTAGCTTTTCACCTCGGAGACGATATTGGCGATGGTTTCAGCCTTGTGGTCTTTGGTGAATATCATCAGCGGCATGACGCTGCAATCCTTGTTCAGCAATCCGCTACTGGTCGGAACATAACTGACCGCCTGAACCATTGACGACTGGTTGCGCGGCAGCGCCCGCCATTTCAAACTCCCCTCGTTCCAGCCCGCGTTGATGATTTTGGCGATCCCTGGCAGGCTGATCACTGACTGGACGCCGTCGACATTCTGCATATGCCAGGAGAAGCGATCGATACCGTGCATGATGTCATAGTCGATGCAACCGTCCGGGACGGTTTCGACGATGACCGAAATGATATCGACACCGATAGAGAAATGTTTGGTGATCACTTCGCTGTCGAGGTTATAGCGGGAATCGGAACGTAACTCAGGAACACCGGGATGCATGTCGCCAATCTTGATATCTGCGCCCTTCCAGAGACCGAAGATAAGCAGCAATAGCGAAACGCCGATGATTATCTTTGCCGGTCGCGGTTCAGCGGCCAGCTCGCCGAAGCGCCAGACTGGCTTGAGGTGCTGAACCTGATCGTCCACGCGATGACGGAGGGGGCGACCATGCTTGGTGTAGGAGAGCAACACCGGAAGAAGGATCAGGTTGGTGAGGATAATTGCAGCGACGCCGAGGCTTGCGGTAACCGCCATCTCCTGGATGACCCGAATCTCAATCAGCTGAATAGTGATAAAGCCGATGGTGTCGCTAACCAGGGCGATCAGGCCGGGAATCAGCAATTGGCGAAAACTCGCCTTGACAGCCTCGAGAGAGTTCTTCCCAGCGCGAAATTCTGCGGCATTTGCGGTGATCATCTGGACCGCATGACTGACGCCGATGGCGAAGATCAGAAAGGGGACCAGCAGCCCCATCGGGTCGATGCCGTAGCCGAGCAGCGGCAGCAGGCCGAGCTGCCATATCACCGCGATCAATGAACAGGAAATCGAAATCAGGGTGCAGACAACCGAGCGGGTGTAAAGGTAGACCAGCAGCGTGGTGATAGCGAAGGCAATCAGGAAGAACAGCACCACCCGCTGGGCACCATCGGCGATGTCGCCGATCACCTTGGCGAAGCCGATGATGTGCACATCGATCAGTTCATCCTGGTAATTATCGCGAATTTTCTCTTCGAGCAGCCTGGACACCTTGATAAAGTCGAGCTTTTCGCCGGTGGTTGGATCTATTTCCAGCAGCTGGGCACTGATAATTGCGCCGCTGAAATCGTTGGCCACCAGCCGGCCGAGAATGCCTGCCTTGAGAATGTTCTTGCGAACCTGTTCCAGACCAGCAGCATCCGATTTGAAATCGGCGGGAATCACATTCCCGCCAGCTATGCCGTCCTCAACCACTTCGGTGAAGCGGACATTGGGGGTGAACAACGAGCTGACCTGGGCCCGGTCGATTCCGGGAAGAAAGAATACGTCATCCGTGGCGCTTTCCAGTGCGCTAAAGAACTCCTGGGTAAATATATCTCCCTGTTTACTCATCAGGGCGATCAGCACCCGGTTGGCTCCACCGAATTCCTTGCGATGCTCGGTAAAGGTCTGCATGTACTCATGCTTGAGTGGCAGATGTTTGCTGAAACCGGCATCAATTCGCAAATTGGTGACCGAGTAGACCATCGGTAGCGATATCAGAGCAAAGAGTATGAGGATCAGGCGACGGTTGTTGAAGATCAGCTCTTCCAGTCGCGAAATGATAGGCTCGAGTTTCATGCAAGCTCCTGCCGATTACTGTCGCGCAGTAAAAATTCTGGCGGGAAGGGATTTGATACCAAACTCACCGACACCAACCATGCTTCCGTCGGCTGCCTGTAATACGGCGGCGAATCCTTTGCGATCGGCTTCTTGATGTAGCTCAAAGCGGTGACCCCCATCCTGGCTGATCAACAGAGTGCCGGCCAGTCCGGCGATAACAATGCTTCCGTCTGCCAGCCGCAGTCCGCTGGTCAAGCTGGCTTCGGTGCCGGTTTCGAGTTCCGTCCAGCTTTCCCCGGCGTCTTCCGAGCGAAGCAGGGTACCGCGCAGGCCGAACAGCAACAACTGGTCGGCTGTGAGTGGCAGACAACCGAAGAAGGAGCCCTCGTAGGGCGGAGAGATGCTGAGCCAGGTTTCCCCGGCATCGTCGGATCGATAGAGGGTTCCGGATTCGGCAGCGATATAGAGCCGCTGGGTATTGGCAGCGCTGATCTGGTTCAGGTGCCAGTCGTCCTCGCCGATGGGGCGATACTGCCAGGACTCGCCACTATCAGCGGTTTCTAGAAATTCACCATATGCGCCGATAGCGTAGCCGCGTTGTTGGTTTAGAAAAAAGACATCGAGCAGTGGGCTTTCCGCCTCGGGATTCTGGTAGACCAGTTGCCAACTTCGGCCGCCATCCAGTGTGCGCAGGATGACCTGGTCGTGGCCGACGGCCCAGCCGTGTTGGCGATTAACAAAATAGACCCCGGTCAGGGTCGCCCTGGTCGGGACTTGCGCCTGCTCCCAGCTTACACCGTTGTCATCACTGAGCAGGATATGTCCCCATTCACCAACGGCGACCAGGGATTGTCCGATGCGCTGGGCATCAAGCAACAAAGAACGGATCGCATTTTTGACGTGAATCGAACTTTCTCCAGCCGCAGGCGAAACGGGCATGAGCAGCAGCCCGGCCAGACAAATCAGGCTGCAGAGCAGACGGCGAATGAAAATTTCAGAGGCTATCTGGATCATGATTCTTTCTCGCGTGGCAGTGGTCTTTTGCGATCAAAAACGGCCGGTCCGATCACGAACCGGCCGTCAGCATTATGGTATCAAACCGTGATGTTAACGACGACCGGCACGGCGTAATGCTCCCGGAGAGTAATCCTTGTCGGTTCGCTGAATATCAAAATCGTACATGCTGCTTTCATTGTCCAGGCCGATGGCGATATAGCGGCCGGATTGCAGGTCGGTGTGGACCTCCAGGGTCGTCCAGAAGGTCGGCACCTCGTAGTAGTTGATTGAGTGCCCTTCCGAAACCCGCCACAGCTGATCCCGATTGTCATAGATATCGACCGCGAGGATCTGCCAGCTGTCCTCATCGATATAGAAGGTGCGCCTTTTGTAAAGATGCCGCGCATCCTCTTTCAGGGTCGCGTCGACGATCCAGACCCGGTGCAGTTCGTAGCGCAGGTGCTCGGGGTTGAGATGCAGCGGTGTCAGGATATTATCGTATTTGAGCGAATCACTGTGCAGTTTGTAGGAATTGTAGGGAACATAGATCTCTTTTTTACCCACCAGCGTCCAGTTGTAGCGATCCGTAGCGCCGTTGAACATATCGAACTGGTCGTTGGTTCGGATGCCGTCTGACGCGGTGCCCGGATTGTCGTAGGCGACGTTCGGCGCTCTTCTGACCCGTCTCTGGCCGGGATTGTAAACCCAGGCGGCCCGGGGTTCCTTGATCTGATCCAGCGTTTCGTGGACCAGCAGGATGTTGCCGGCCAACCGGGGTGGCGAAGTAACGACCTGCTTGAAGAATAGAATCTTATTGTTCAGTTTCTCTTCGGTCATCCCCTCCTGGGAGTAGATCAGACTGAATTCATCGTCGAACTTGACCAGGGTATAGTCGCCGCCGCGGGTCAGGGCGGCCTGGGCGATTTTGCGCGAGGCGAGTTCGCCCCGGAAGCGCAGCAGATGGTTCCAGATCACCTCGATCCCTGTCTTGGGAATCGGGAAGGGGATGCCGTTGACGGTGCCCTTAACCCCGTCGCCCTGGTTGACCAGTTCCGCGGTAGCAGCGACCTTGCGGGTGGCTTCATAGATCCATTGCGGGGACGACGCGCTGCGATGGGTCGGGTAAATTTTCATGGAGAAGCTCGGATAGGTCTTCAGCATCGCCTGGTGACCGACCGATAACTTGTCGGCGTATTGAGCCATGTTCTCCGCGGTGATGGTGACGCTGGGCTGGTCGGCGGCGAAAGGATCGAGATGGTGAGCCCCTTTCTGGTAGCCTGCCGGGGGTTCGGTAATGCCGCCGGTCCAGGCCGGGATGGTCCCTTCTGCGTTGCCCGCCTTTTCTGCGCCGACCGGGGTAAGGTCCTTTCCGAGCCGCGAAATTTCATCGGCAGACAAAATCGCCCAACTTGTCGAGCTGCAAATCAGCAGTAGAATGGCGCTGAAGATTACAAATGTATTTTTCAACATAATAAAGATCCCCTGTTTCTAGAAAGAATATTTAATGTTGGCGGCAACGATATCGCGGTCATTGATGAGATTGTAACGCCCGGCGCCGAAGAAATCGGTATAGCTTAAATCGGCTGTCCAGCGGTCAAGATAATTGGCGCCAATCCCAAGGGTGATCGCTTTGCGCCCTTCAAGAAAGTTTCCTCCAGGACCTGGACTGTTACCATTGACATCGTGCTGCCAGGCGATCCGCGGCGAAAGCGTGACCGGACCGATGACATTATTGAAATCAAGTCTGCCGACCACCCGATATCCCCAGGAGGTCGCATCGGCAAACGCCTCTGCCGGTTCAAAGAAGCCTGCGGCGAGAGGAGCATTGCCGCTGACGTAGGTTCCCGGAGCATCTAGTCTCAATTTGTCCTTGTCGGGCATGCCATGGACATGGGTGACACCGACTTCGCCGGCCAGCACAAATTGGTTGGCGCCAAAGGTCGGTCCGAATAACTGGGTAGCGGTCATCTGGATTTGAGTAACATCCTTCAGGATAAAGCCTGGAATGTCGGTCTCAAATTGGCCAGTGTAGTCACCGACCTGGTTATTCTCGGCAAGTCCAGTAGGGCCAGGGCTAATTGGACCGAGAGCGGCAAATAGAAGCTCTATGTCATCGACCTGGAGCGGCATGTCTTTTCGGAAAGAAACCTCCCCCTGCAGGGCAGTTCCTGTACTTTCTATCTGGGTGTTAAAGCTGGCTCCAAACAATTGAATATCTTCTGGATATTCAACCAGGTAGCGGGCCGTTTTGGCATAGTTGTCAGTTGCCAGGGCCTCAGTCACTTCGGCAACATTTCCACCAGTTGCTGCCGTAGCAGCAATGGCAGTGGCTGCAGTGCTTGGTGTCCCAGGCAGAGCTGCTGTGGTTCCTGCGGCAATGGCACCGGGGATGTCTCCCGGGTTGAGGAATAGATGCGTGCCGGCAGCCGTTGCAATCGGCAGAGCAGAGTTACTAATCAATGCCGTTCCAGTCGCCCCTGACAGAGATCCGGTGCGGGCACTGATCAACGGTAAGCGGCTATGATAGTTTATGAAGTAGAAACCAAATTCCGTATTATTTAAGCCCGGAGCAAAGACCCGAAACGCAACGCCGTACTGACCACTGTCGTCGGCCTCTCTGGTTTCTCCTCGGGGAACGGCAAGCAATGTGTCTAGGGGAGCGGCATTGCCCAAATCAGATACGGCGCCAAAGCCGAGCATGACCTTTTCGCCACCCTCGCCAGCAAAATCATTGGTACTCCAATAAGAGCCAGGCGGATCGATGACCGTCTCTTCCCAGTCATAGAGATAGAAGGCTTCGATGGTGGTGTTATCGGTGGTGCCGGCAGATGCCCAGACCATCCCTTCGGGAACCAGGGCTTCTCTTAGTTCGGCCCCCGGCAAGCGGATGGCACTGACATTTACCGGGTTGATGGCATTAATGCTGTTCTGAATGAAAGTGCTCTCGCCCCAACTGACGACCTGGTCCCCAACTCTGATCTGCAATGGAACCTCTCCCAGGTCGAAATCCCCGGAGACATAGGCGTCAAGAAGGTCAATGTCACTGCCAACGAGATCTAAGGCATCATCTCTGAGCTCTGTACGCTCACGGTCGCCTTCTTCATTTTCAAAATCATAGAAAGCGGTGCCGCGAATAAAAAGACCGAAATTGTGGTATTTCAGATCCAGTTCACTGGTCAGCTTGGCAACGTTACTAATGACCCCTTTATCATAGTTCAAGTTACCGTCGTCACCGTTGACGGAAAATGCCTTCCCGCCGTTAGCAAGTCCGATAAGATCCGAGTCTTGGTCCTGAACGCGCCAAGTCATCCCGTAGGACAGGGTGGAGTCGAGGCTTCCGGAGAGGTCTCCATCTTCAAACTCGAAGCTCAAAGCTGTCACCGGCGACAGCAGGACAGCAGTCAGGGCCGATGCCAGCAGCCAGAATTTTCCTGGCCTGCACATGAATCTCTTACTGGTCTGATAGGTACTCATTGGGCCTCCTTGGTTTTGCGGTTGACAACAAATAGATTGATAACATCCATAAGGATTACCGGTTTTCCACCGAGACAATAAATATTTTATTCCCACCTGCGGTCTGTTTCGGAATGCAGATAAAGGAATTTTGCGGAATATGTCCGTTTTCGACTTAAGTTGTATGGTTTTTGAAGTGGATATTAAATAGCAGTGAGCAAATTGATTTCAATTCCACGAATGATCACTCATATTATTAATATATCAAAGGATGTTACTAGTTTATGCCCAATCGACAAATTTTCAATGGAAAAGACGTTTTATTTCCAAGTCCTATACTTGTTGACGGAGGTGGGCTGTTCTTGACAGTTGTCGGCGGCTATGCTACTGAGGCGTTTTTAGTTGTCCGCACGGTGTGGACTCTGTGAAAAGAACCGAAACCTAATAGATATACTCTCCAGGGGGTGTTATGAACCACCAGAATTCAGAGGCGTTGTTCACTCAGGCAAAAAATGTCATCCCGGGCGGAGTTAACAGCCCGGTCCGTGCGTTCAAGTCGGTCGGCTGTAATCCGATCTTTATCGAAAAGGCATCCGGCAGCAAAATCTTTGATGCTGACGGCAATGAATATATCGATTATGTCGGCTCCTGGGGGCCGATGATTCTCGGTCACTGTCACCCGAAGGTGGTTGAGGCGATTCAGCAGACCGCGGCAAGTGGTGCTTCCTTCGGGGCGCCGACCGCGCGCGAAACTGAACTGGCCGAGCTGGTCTGCGAGGCCTATCCGAATATCGAAATGGTGCGGATGGTCTCTTCCGGCACCGAAGCGACCATGAGCGCCATTCGTCTGGCACGCGGCTATACCGGTCGCGACAAAATCCTCAAGTTTGACGGTTGCTACCATGGTCATGCTGACTCACTGCTGGTTAAGGCGGGCAGTGGCCTAGCGACCTTCGGGGTGCCGACTTCGCCCGGTGTCCCGGCGGACTTTGCCAAATACACCCTGACTTCGACTTACAACGATCTGGACGACGTCAAGCAGATGGTTGCCGCCAACGATAAAGAGATCGCCTGTATCATCCTTGAGCCGATCGCCGGCAACATGGGCTGCGTACCCCCGGCGCCCGGCTTCCTGGAAGGGCTGCGTGAACTCTGCACGGCTGAAGGGATCGTGCTGATTATCGACGAGGTGATGACCGGTTTCCGGGTCGCTTACGGTGGAGCCCAGGAGCGGTTCAATGTGCGTGGTGACCTGGTCTGCCTCGGCAAGATCATCGGCGGTGGTCTGCCGGTTGGTGCTTTCGGCGGCAAGAAGGAAATCATGGCCAGCCTTTCCCCTGATGGCGGGGTCTATCAGGCCGGGACCCTGTCCGGGAATCCGCTGGCAATGAGTGCCGGGATCGCGACTTTGAGCCTGCTCAAGGAAGAGGGTTTTTACCAGCAGGTCGAGGAGAAGAGCGCTTATCTGGAAAAAGGCTTGCTGCAAGTCGCCGGTAACAGCTCGTTGGCCACCTGTTGGCAACGGGTCGGCGGGATGTTCTGCACTTACTTCCAGCAGGGCCCGGTCAACTCTTTTGCCGATGCCCTGAACAGCGATACCGAAACCTTCGGCAAGTTCTTCCGCAACATGCTCGATAACGGGATCAACCTGGCGCCGTCACAATTTGAAGCCGGCTTTATGAGTGTCGCCCATTCGACCGAAGACCTTGATAAGACGATTGAGGCAGCGCAAAAGTCGTTCGCGGCGCTTTAGCAGAATTCTCGTGAAGCGGCCCTAACCCTGAGCAAATGCCGTTATTAAGCGGTTGACTTCAGGAGGGTGGCATGGTATTTAAAGTCCGCTTTTTACCGCAGCAGTGTATGCTGTATACAGATTGTCGATGACTGATAACAAAGAAAATAGACGCGAATTATTCAAATCGATCGGTTTTCTGTCAGGCGTCGGAATCGCCATGGTGGCGGCCACGTTTATCGGCCTGGCCATGGGGTATTACCTGGATCAGTGGCTTGATACGCGTCCCTGGTTCACGCTGGTTTTTCTGGTGATTGGTGTCATTGCCGGCTTCCGTAATGTTTATATTCTTACGGCCCGGGAACTGAGGCGACAGAAACGGGAAGAGCAGCAGGCGGAACAGGATAGTGACCCAGAAGGATGATCAGCTGCTGGCTGTGATGGCCCGGCGCAATTGGATAATACTGATCGTTCTGGTTCTGCTCAGCCTGTTCTGGCAATCACCTCCGGTCACCTACGGTGTTCTGGCAGGCGGCATACTGGTGATTATCAATTATCGCTGGCTCGGCCGTTCGTTATTGTCAGTGATGAGCGATCCGCAACCGCACTCGGCAAAGGGTTTCAAGCGCAATTACTTTTTCCGCTTGGTCGTGATTGCCAGTGCTATTTATTTATTACTGGTTCGGGGCGGTGTCCATCCGCTGGCTTTGGTTGTCGGCCTGTCGGTGGTGGTCCTGAACGTGATGATAACAACAGTCAAGCGACTTTATTAAAGTTCCAGATAGACAGGAGAGCTAAACCATGACTCATCCATTTTTATTTTTGCAGTGGATCGAACAGCAACTGCATCTGCACATTGGGGAGCACGTGACCTACACTTGGCTGGTCATGGCGATTCTGATTGCGCTTGCTTTTCTGGCGACCCGCGCGGTTTCGATTGTACCGACCGGCCTGCAGAATCTGATGGAAGTTATCGTCACCGGTATCGAAGGGCTGCTTGACGAGACCATGGGTGAGGAGGGCAAGGCTTACTTTCCGCTGATTGCCACTTTCGCGCTGTTCATTCTGGTTTCAAACCTGATCGCCCTGATTCCCGGCTTCTATCCGCCAACCGCGAACCTCAATACCAACGCTGCGCTGGCGCTGACGGTTTTCGTCATGACCCACGTAGTCGGCTTCAAGAAGCATGGAGGTGCTTACGTCAAGCACTTCATGGGTCCGATCTTGTGGTTGGCTCCCTTGATCTTCATCATCGAAATCATCGGCCACCTGGCCCGCCCGCTCTCCCTGACTCTGCGTCTGTTCGGTAACATGTGGGGCCATGAGATTGTCTTGATGATCTTCCTGATGCTGGTGCCGCTGTTCCTGCCGATCCCAATGATGCTGATGGGTGTGCTGGTTGCTTTTATCCAGACTTTCGTTTTCACCCTGCTGTCGATGATCTATATAGCGGGTGCTCTGGAAGAAGCCCACTGATAAAATTTCAGCCTGAAGGAAGGCTGTTAAATAGTTCCTTTTCGCAGGTGCGAAAAACAGTCCTATATTGAATAGGAACAATCACTAACTTGAAAACAGAAGGAGAATGACAATGGAATTTTTTGCATGGTGTATGCTCGCAGCTGGTCTTGGTATGGGTATTGGTTCTTTCGGTACCGGTATCGGTCAGGGTCTGGCCATCAAAGCCGCTTGTGAAGGCGTTGCCCGTAACCCAGGTGCTTCCGGTAAAATCCTGACCACCATGATGATCGGTCTGGCGATGGTCGAGTCCCTGGCTATCTACGTTTTTGTTGTGGCGATGATCATCCTCTTCGCCAACCCCTTCACCGAGCAGGTTGTTCAACTGCTGGCGAAGTAAAAACAACCTTTGGTTGATTTTCAAGAGGCGAACCCAAATCGGGTTCGCCTCTTTTTTTGTTTTAAGTCTAGGGCGAATGAAGGCCATTGTGCGCTAAGGGTTGATTTGTTCTAAATCCGCAATAAATAGACGCTAAATTAGTTTTTTTTGTTGCGGCAGTCGGTGGTTGTGGTATTCTGCGCAGCGACGTTTTTGTCCGTTAATTTGTGCTGGATTTATATACTTCAATATATAAAAGGACAGATGCTGTGCCGTTGTCAGGCACTTGGCCGTGTTTTATTCTATGTTTGTTATGTGATATCTGGATATTTGTGAGGTTATTGTTGTGGGACGTTGCCTTCTGCTAAGTCGATCCTTTAGAGAACTTCGCCGTAATATCCCTCGTTCATACCGTTATCTAATCGACTAATTGTAGCGACGAGTTTTACTGCGAGTTGTTGCCAGGCTCGCCCAAATAGCTGCGTTTGTGCCTCATATGGCAGGGAGCTGCTCACTCTCTGTCGCGGTCACCTGCCAGACCGTTATTGAGGGACTTTGTTTCTTTCTTAAGGCCTTAAAAGGAGATTTAAATGAGAACGACCCGGTTGCTAATCGTTGTGGCCCTTTTGTTTTGGGCACTCGGTTCTCAAGCTCTGGCTGAGAATCACCTGATCGCTTCCCCGGAAACCTGCCTCGAATGTCACGAAGATGTCATCTCTGCTGAAGAGTTTGCCGATTCGGTCCATGGCATGAACGGCTGTGTTGCCTGCCACATTGAACTGGTCGACCTTGACATGCACATGGAAGGCGAGTTGATGCCTGAGCCTGTCAAGTGTGTTCGCTGTCACAAGAAAGAGACGGCCGAGCATTACGCCAGTGTGCATAAGCTGAACGAAATCGAGTGTGCGTCCTGTCATTCTACGATCCACAGCCAGATGGCCTGGAAGGGTGATAAGCGGATCGCAACCGACAAGTGTGCCGAGTGTCATGACGATGCCTATGAAATCTTCCACGAGTCGGTCCATGGTAAAGCCATCCAGGATGGCAATATGGATTCGGCCGCCTGTCTCGATTGTCACAATCTGCACGCGATCAATGAAATTGGTGATCCGAACGATCATGATGTCCGGGCTTTTCATACCGACGTTTGCCAGAAATGTCATGCCGACCATGAGTTGATGGAAAAGAACGGCGTCTACGGTATCGCCGTTGAAACTTATCTGGAAAGCTATCACGGCAAGAACTACAGTCTCGGTTTCCCTGAGCTGGTTGCCGGCTGTGCCGACTGTCATACCTCGCATGCCATCCTGCCGCATGATGATCCCAAGTCGAGCTTGAATCCGGAGAACCTTGTGGCAACCTGCGGTCAGTGCCACGAGAATTCCTCGGCACAGTTCATCAAGTTCTATTCTCACGGCCAGATGACCGACAAAGAGAATTACCCGATTCTCTACTATACATACGTCAGCATGACCGGGCTGCTACTCGGGACCTTCGCGGTGTTCTGGATTCACACACTGCTCTGGCTGTTCCGCGGTTTCGCTGAAAACCGGGAGAAGAAGCTTGCGTTGATCGCCGGTCATCATCATGTGATCGAAGATGCCCATAAGATCTATCGCCGCTTTACCAAAGTGCATATCTTCCTGCACATATTGGTTATCACCAGCTTCCTGCTGTTGTCGGTGACCGGTATTCCGCTGAAGTTTTCTCACCAGCCATGGTCGGCGGTGATGATGAACTTCTATGGTGGTGCTGATGTTGCGGCCTTCCTGCATCGCATCGGTGCGGTTATTACCGGTGTCTACTTCGGCTGTGCGCTGTTTATGAGTGCCAAGTTCCTGTTCTACAGGCTGCAATCTCCGTATGAATTTGTTCAGCGTCTGTTCGGCCCTGAGTCGCTTTGTCCAAATTTGCGCGATATTCAGGATGTCACGGCCATGGTTCGCTGGTTCCTGTTCCTTGGCCCCAAGCCAACCTTCGAACGTTGGACCTACTGGGAGAAATTCGATTTCATCGCCGTCTTCTGGGGTATGTTTGCCATCGGTGGTTCAGGTCTGATGCTCTGGTTCCCGGAAATGTTTGGTTCATTTCTGCCGGGCTGGGTGTTTAACGTTGCGACCATTATCCACTCGGATGAGGCGTTGCTGGCGACCGGCTTTATCTTCACCGTCCATTTCTTCAATACCCACGGCCGGCCGGAGAAGTTCCCGATGGACTTCGTTATCTTCAATGGTGAGCTGCCGAAGCAGTGGAAGCGCTACCAGGAAGAAGGAATCCTTGAGGATTACGTCAAGGAGAAGCCGAGTGGTGTCCTGTACGATTTCGTCGTCAAGGGCTTCGGTTTCACCGCTGTGCTTGTCGGGGTGGCTCTGCTGTTCCTGATGGTCTATGCTTTTATGACCAGCGGTTTCCATTAATCGCCATTTTTAATATCTATCCGAAAGGGGCTGCCATTCGGCAGCCCCTTTCTTATTATCGGTTGAGGCGCTATGAAAGATAAAGAGTTGGTGCTGTCGATTGTGGCAATCGCTATATATATCGTAGGTGGCATTGCAACTTTTGGTGGGGTCGGAATGATCCTGCTGATGAAGGGCAAGGATCTCTGGGGCTGGGGTGAAGGCCATACTCTTGGCTATCTGCTGGTCTGTGTCGGTCTGGTTATGTCAATCCTGGGGGTTCTGGTTATGCGAATATTGCGGAACCGATTTTAGCCTGCGTTTTTTTCTCTTGTTTTCTGATGCTCAAATGTTTGTAAAATAACGATAAATCGTCCAGGCCCCTTTCTTACTTTATTCAAATTAAGAATCAAACATTGATTTATTATTCACATTATTGCTGTTGACAGTAGTTTACTGTGGTGCTAGATTCACGGCTTCAATTTTTCCGACTAAAGCACTTCAACGCAATTAATATCAAAACTCACAGGCTCTGCTTTTAGCAAGGCGACTTATTTTGAAAAAGGCTAACAAGGAGTAATAAATTCAATGGCTACTTCACTATCTGACATCCCTAAGGCGTTTTTAAAAGGGATTGCCCACAGCAGGATCGCCCTGCTTGGGGCCATGGCCGTCACTGTTTCTTTTCCGTTTCTGGTTGGCGCCATTCTTTATGACATAATTTTCCACATCCCCAATCCGTACTTTGCCGGGTTTATCTACATGATCCTCGGTCCGACCTTTATCGGCGGTCTGGTGTTGATTTTTGTCGGCCTGTTTTTTGCCAAGGGGCAAGAGGACATTCGCCTGTTTACGCTGGCCTACTTCCGCGACAAACTGGCTGATGAATCGGGTTTCGATAAGATCCGCAAGCTGGTTTTTGTCGGGGTCTTTCTGACCTGTGTCAACTTGTTCGTGGTTGGTATCATGGCCTATAGCGGCTATCATTACATGGAGTCCAACTCCTTCTGTGGTGAAGTCTGCCATGTGCCGATGACGCCGGAATTTACCGCCTATCAGAACTCGGCACACTCGCGGGTTCGCTGTGTTGATTGTCATATCGGCTCCGGCGCCTCCTGGTTTGTCAAGTCCAAGATTTCCGGTGCCCGCCAGCTCTATGCAGTATTGGCTGACACCTTTGACCGGCCGATAGTGACCCCGGTTCATGGTTTGCGCCCGGCGAGCGATACCTGTGAGCAGTGTCACCGTCCGGAACTGTTTCATGGTGACAAGCTGCGGGTTAAAGATAAGTTCCTCGAAGATGAAAACAATACCCAAGTAAAGACGGTTCTGTTGATGAAGATCGGTAGTGCCGGCGACCAGGCAGCCAAGTCGCATGGGATTCACTGGCACGTCGCGCCGGAGAACGAAATTACCTATACCGCTGCTGACTGGCCGCGTTCTATCATTCCGGAAGTTTCGCAGAGAACCGCTGACGGCAAGGTCCTCGTCTATCGCTCCGGCGACGCCGATGAGCAGATTGCAGAAGCGAGTAACCTGCAGGAGCGGGTGATGGACTGCATGGATTGTCACAACCGGCCGAGCCATATTTATCTGCCGGCCGACAGGGCGCTCGATGAAAAGTTGCTGACCAATGAAATCCCCAGGGACCTGCCATATATCAAGCAGCAGGCCATGGTGGCCGTTACTGAAAAAGAGTTCGCTAGCAAGGAAGAGGCCCGGACCGCAATTGCCAATACTCTGGTCGAATTCTACAAGCAGAACTACGCCGATATTTACACGAATCAACGCCAGAAGGTCGATCAGGCTGTGTCGGGCGTTCAGGCCGCCTACTTGGCGAACGTTTTCCCGGAAATGGGTATTCAGTGGGATACTTATCCGAGCCACTTAGGTCACACCAATGAGATGGGTTGCTTCCGTTGTCATAACGAAGAGCACGAAGCGGAAAATGGTGACGTAATCTCGATGGATTGTGATACCTGTCACACCATTCTGGCCGAAGATGAACAACGTCCGGAGATTCTCGACACTCTGATCGGAGCGGACTGATCAACGATTGCCTGTGAAGGTAGCAACGATATAGGGCTGATTTATCGGCTCAAAATAGAAAGGCCCTGCGTCAAATCGACACAGGGCCTTTCTTTATATTTCAGCGGCTGCCGAGGGTCAGGGTGTCTGTGGATTTTCCTGTTCATTGACAGGCTCAGAGGGGGCTGGTTGTTTTTTGCTTTTTGGTACTTTGTCAGGTTGCCAGCGCGCCAGAACCAGAGATTCGAGGGCCGCGGCAATGCCGAAGGCAAAAATACTGGCAACCAGCCAGGTACCGCTGATCTGCAGCATATCGATGAGAAACACTTTGGCGCCGCCGGCCAAGGTGATCAGGATGGAAACGTTGCGGAGCTCTTTGTCTTTCTGCAGGACGGCAAGTACCATCAGCAGCATCGCTGTGCCATTGATGATTAACGATTGGCTGGCGGTAAAAGCAACCGATTGATCTCCGCTATAGAAATTGTTCAACAGGCCGTGAACCAGACTCATCGCCATGAAGTAGGCGTTGGTCAGACTGGCCAGTAGCACGAATATGGTAGAGACGTCCTTTTTGTCAACCCGGGAAAAGAATTGCGATTGAGGGCTCGGTTTGTGCCGGCGGCAGAAGCGGTAATGCATCAGGGCCAATGCGCTGCACAGGCCGGTTGCCAGGACTGTCGCGGCTGGATTGGTAGGGACGCCGTTACTGAGGAATTCAATCCCCAGCAGCAGGCAGACATACATTTGGAGCAGGGTTGCGGTCACGCGCATGCCACCGCTGAGCCATTGGCGTGACAGGTAGCTGATCGTCAGGGCCAGACCGGCAAATATCGGCAGAGGGGCCAGCAGGCTGCCGAGAATGGCGGGGAGTGACAGACAGGTAAGGATGACGCCGCCAGCAATAAAGGTATTGGTGCCCGGAGCATTGCGTTTTTGGCGAGTCGAGAGCCAGTAGGCGATCCCGAAGTGGGCGATGGCAGCCGCTGCCGCAGGTGTGCCGAAGGCGAGGGGGTTTTTCATTGCGTAGATGCCAGCAACGTAGCACCAACCGGCATTGACGGCTGGCAGCGAGAAGTCAAATTTAGATATTTTTTCCTCACCACTTCGAATAATGCCAAACAGTGATATCATCATAAAGGTGAGTCCGATCAGGGTCACGATCGGGATGAACCAGCCGGGTGCGAGAATGTCCTTGTTCTCAGCTCTCAGGAAGAAGCTACCGCTCAGTTTCAGGCCCCAGATTTGCAGCATGAAGTGTGTGGTGAACAGCAGGAACCAGCGCAGCCAAGAGCAGCGCTTTAAGCGGGTCGCAAAATAGCCAAGAATGTTGGCGGTCCAGAGGAGCAGGCCGAGGAATGGAAAGAATGGGTTAGGATAGTCTATGGCGACACCGGCTACGCACATGCCGAGGGTGCCAATGATGATCGGCAGGGCGGCGTGATTGGCGTAGCTTATGAGCGCCAGGCCGATACCGGTTGCCGCCAGCATCGTATAGACCGCAACCATCGGGATCGCTGAGAAGCGGGTATAGGTTTCGACCAGGATGATAAACATCAGCAGGGCACCGGTGGTGCTGAAAAGTGGGGCCAGGACACTGCTTCTTCGGTAGAGCAGGTGGCTGGCAATAATCAGTGCTGATGCATAGCCGAGACCGAGAATTGTTCCAAGTTGCAGGTTGATGATGCCGTTGTCAGTCAGGGCACGCAGACCAAGGGCTGCCACCATTAAGAAGCAGAGAATGGAGATATATTGTAGTAGATAGCTACTACCGCTGAGCAGTTGCGACTCGTCGGGGGGGGTAATTTCCGAGGTGTGGGTTGGGGTGGCCTTCGTCGGGGGCTTGGCCGCAGTGCTTTTCAGTTCATCTTTTTCGAGTTCGGTCACTCGTTCGCTGAG
>CALZHQ010000058.1 GCA_945787295.1 uncultured Desulfuromonadales bacterium | reverse complement strand
TCCATGACTTTGACGAGCCGGTAGAGTGGTTGCATCATGCGGTCGATACCGTAGTTGACCAGCAAGCTGAGCAACACGGCAAAGGACAGGGCGATGAAGATATTGTTTAACGTCATGCTCAACTGCAGCTCGCGCAGGGTGGTTTTATCCATAACCATGTAGGCATAACCGAGAACTTCTGTGGTTGTGTCCGACAGTGGCCGCAAGTCCTCATCAGGGAAAAGTTCATCCTGCTGGCGCACTAAAACCGGCGCGACAAAATGCCAGGCTTCATTAGTGTCTTTGATCAAAGTGGCTTCTTTGATCGACTCAAGTGCCAGATGTTCCGGAAGCGGCAGATTGTGATTGCTGGTGGTAATTAATGGTTTGTGATCGTTGTAAAAAACTCCTGCCTGCTCAACGTCCGGGAAGCCCAGGATCGCTTCAAGCGGTTTTTCTGCGTTTGCCTCACTTTCGTACAGCAAGGCAAGAACGCTCTGGTCCGCCAGGGTGTCAACTATCCGTAGCCCCTGGGCGACCATCTGGTCCGCCGCCCGGTAACCGGTCACAAGAGCCGCAGTTACTGATGCCGTCAGCGCCAGGCTGATAATGCCGAGTGAGACGATGCCCAGCAGGCGTCCTCTGAAACTGGCAAAAGGCTTTAGTAATTGCGTTATCGGCTTCATAGCGTGCATTCAAGGAATCAACGTGACGGGAACGTGACCTTGAAGTCCTCCTGCTGGCTCGGGGTGAAGTTCAGGCCCAGGTGGGCTGCTGTTCTTAAGTTGACGGCTAAATTCAAACGTTTCAACGGGATGACCTTGGAGGTCTCCGGGGTTTCTGTCAGTTGGTCGAGGAGTAAAGCCAGCTCCTGGCCAAGACCGTGGTTGTCCGGGTACATGGCAAACAGGGCGCCACGCTTGGCATGGGACGGCTTGTTGGAGATGATGATCAGGTCTTTATCCCAGGCACTTTGCAGTAACAACGGCAGGACCACATCATCATTGGTTGTCACTTTGTCGAGCGGCAGCCAGATTGCGTCATTTTTCCCACGGGCTTCTTCAAGCAGGTTGCGGTATTGATACATGGCTGCCCGCAGGTCATCAGCGGGATAGGTCCGCAATTCGAGATCATATTTACTGGCGGCTTCTTGTGCCAGGGGCATCAGCCAGCCGGTGTTCTTTTCTGAATAGACAACAAAGACCCGTTTGCTGTCCGGGGACAGAGACTTCAAATGTGAAAAGAGTGCATCGGGATCAGCCGAGAGACTGATGCCTGAGATGCCGTTGGGAACTATCGACAGGGCGCCGGAAACAGTCGGGATGTCGGTATTGAGTTGCTTGACGGCCAGATAGCCCCGTTTGCCGAGGGTGATGATACCGTCGGAACGATTCCTCTGTAGGGCGACTTGCAGCTCCTCCGGACGATAGTTTTTCGGCAGTGGATAGGGCTGAATCTGGCTCTGGTTATCGGTCGAGATTCCTTCAAGTATCGTTTCAAAAACACCCCTGTAAGGATCTGTAACATCGGGAAAAATTACCGTTGTTCGTTCTCCGGCAAAGCAGTTGAGGGGAACAACAGTGAGCAGGATAATCAGGCAGAGGAGAGCTTGCAAGCCAAGGGTGTTGGCACAGCGAATATGTAACCGAGACCGGTCGCTGCACGGACAGTTATTGAACCTGAGTTGCTTGGGGGTGACTGTCGATTGGCTCATAACATGAATAACTTACTGATGCACTTTTACATTTAAATGATAATTGAATGCTAGCCTTATAAAATACTGATTAATAGATTGCTAATGTCCCACAGGATTTGAATCAGGTCAACGTTTTTGTCTGGACATGTGATTGTCAGGGAGAACAGCAGGGCGTTTTGATCTGGTCTGCTTAGATTTCCATTTTTATTTCAAGGGCTAACAGTGGCGAATGAGGCGATTGGAGCGGCGCGGAGCGGTTGACGGACCTCTCTCTGACAAAGGTGCGTTGGGATTTCATATGCTGATGATCAGAACGCGCAATCAAATTGTTGAAACAGGTCCTGTCAGGCTTTGAGCAAGTGATCCAAGAGCCTGCGCTGCAGGAGGGGATAGGGGCGTTTGCGGATTCCTCGATAGCTATCGGGCTGCGTTATAGGGTGCTGCCCCAGCAGTCCTCTCAGGCTCTTTTCAAGGTAACCCTGGCCGTTCACAAGGCTCTGGCCGAGGCGGGCCGTATTATTCCGTTTCCGCAACCGGATGTGTATCTGATTCTGGCCGATTGCGGATTCGCTTTGTGCAGAATAGGACGGGACGATCGCGCATGATGGTCCCGTCCTATTATTATTCAGGCAGGACGAAATCTTTACCGGCAAATTGAATATTTGCCGCATCGTCGGCCCGGGGCGGCGACACCGCATGCACTCCGTTGCAATGTGGGCAGCAGCCGACGAACGTCGATAGGATAAATTCACCGTCGCAACCCTGACATCTGGACAATAAGCCACCCTGGGGGAGGGGGCGGTCCCGGAGAACTCCGCCGTGCGCCTGAAAGACAAATTCCACCAACTCTTTTCCTTCTGCCATTGGTCCGGCTCCAGACCCGCAACTCGAACAACCACCCATCTTGAAGACTCCCGCTCTTAGAGGTTCACAGTATGTTTGAACGGTACTGTAGACGGTTTATTTATCGTGGTGATTGACGCAGGTCAAATCAGGAACAATTTATTTCTGCGCTAAAGCGCTCAACAGCAATAGGGATCTGCGAGGCTTCCAGATTGCCGAAGGCCAGACGCAGGTAGCTCTCCAGTCCGGGGCCGAAAGCTTCACCCGGCAGACAGATCAGGTTGGCCTGCTCGGCCAGCAGTCGGGCCGCTTGCCGGCTGCTCAACTCTGGCCAGGGGTGTCTGATCCAGGCAAAAAAGGAGCCGCTGGCGATCAATTGGAATGGGGTGTCGGCGGCCAGGAAATGTTTACGGAACAGATCATGCCTGTGCTGCATCCTCCGGCAGTTTTCAGTGATCCAAGCATCCAATTCACGGCAGCCATAGTGCAGGGCCAGCTGCGCTGGCCGGGGTTGGCAGACGGTCATGCTGTCCTGAATTTTTAACGCTTGCTGAATAAGCTCAACAGAAGCAATCAGGGCGCCGCAGCGCAGCCCGGTCAAGGCAAATGTTTTGCCGAATGAAGCAATCTGGATAAAGTTTTGCGGCCAGTCGCTACGGCTGAAGAGGGAATGCGGCGCTCCGTCGATAAAGGCGTTGTAGGTTTCATCGAGGATCAGGGCGATGCGTTGTTTCCGGGCTAGGCAAAACAGTTTGTCTATCTGGGCTGGTGGAATGACCGCCCCGGTCGGGTTGCTGGGGGTGACCAGCAGGATTGCCCGGGTGCGAGCGGTAATCAGCCCGGCAATGGTTTCCGTGTCAGGCAGACCGGCCCTGTCCGGCTCGAAGGGTGCAAAAATCGGTTTGATACCGAGCGCCTGCAGCCCCATCGGGTGGTCAAAGTAGGCTGGCAGCTGGACGATGACTTCATCTCCCGGTTGGCAAAGACAGCAGATCGCCAGCCAGAAGGCCTGGCTGGCGCCGATGGTCAAGCAGATTTGCTCCGCTTTCGGTGCCACCAGATAGCGGCGTTGATACCAGTCGGAGACCACATGACGTACCTCAGGCAGGCCCTCGTCGGGGCTGTATTTGAACGTCTGAGGATCTTCCAGACTGTTTTTCAAGTGTTCGATCAGGTCAGTCGGCGGTGGATAGTCAGGAATCGCCTGGCAGAGATCGATCAAGGGCTTGTCGACAGGGAAGCTGCGGTCTGCAATCCAGCCTTTGACCTCGGTAATCGGTGGCGGCTGGATTTGTTGAATCTGTTCGGCAATGCGCATTGCGCTTTAGGCCCGCCGGATGATCTCGACCAGCAGTTCGCTGACCTTGACCATGTCGTCGACTTTGACCTGTTCGTTAACCGTGTGGACCTTGTCCATGCCGGTCGCCAGAATCACCATCTCGATGCCGTGGCCGTTGTAGATATTGGCATCTGAACCGCCACCCGCCGCGCGGATCTCCTGGGGACGGTCCAGGGCCTCTCCCGCTTCACGGATGATCCGCAAGATCGGTGCAGCGTCGCTGACCTGCATCAGGGGGAAATCTTCATTCAACTCCAAGGCCAATGAAGCGCGTTTGGTTTCGCCATCGACCACGATGGTTGCTTTATCAACCTCTTCTTCTAGGGCTTGCACGATCTGTTCGGTGTGTTGACGAAGTTTAGACGCATCGTGACTGCGCACTTCACCGTTCAGGGTGACCTGTCGGGCCACGATATTGGATGCCAGGCCGCCTTCAATGACGCCGATATTGGCGGTGGTTTCGTGATCGATGCGGCCGAGCTGCATTCTGGCGATCGCTTTGCCGGCGATTTCAATAGCTGAAATCCCCTGTTCCGGGCAGACACCGGCATGCGCTTCATGGCCAAAAATGTCGACCTTGAAACGGTTGGCGGTCGGTGCCCGGTTGATGACGATATCAACTCCGGTGGTATCGAGGGCGACGCCCTGTTTCGCTTTCAACTGGCTGAAATCGAGCTGCTTGGCGCCGAGCAGGCCTTGTTCTTCGCAGACGGTGACAACGATTTCCAGCGGAACATGGGGGATCTGTTGTTCGCGCAATACTTCGATCGCCTCGATCGCCTCAACGATACCGGCCTTGTCATCAGCACCGAGAATCGTCTCACCGGCGCTGGTAAAGACGCCGTCTGTCAGTACCGGTTCGACATTCTCGGCCGGAGTCACCGTGTCCATGTGCACTGAAATCAGGAAGGGATCGCCAGCTTTACTGCCCGGTATTCTGGCGACCATATTGCCGCTTTTACTGCCGATTTTCGGCCCGGCATCATCGAACTCGACGTCGGCGCCGAGCGCAATAAAGCGCTGTTCGAGGTAAGCAGCAATGGCCGCTTCTTTATAGGAGGGGCTGTCGATGGCCGCCTGTTTGGCGATCACAGATGCGTTTACTGTTGATCATTTCGGCTTCCTTCCGTTAACTGGGGTCGACGATTCATGTTAGCCGGAACAGCAACAACTGGCAATCATTTCAGACATCATTTCAGGTATCATTTCACGTCTCAGTTTGCTGGACAGATGTTGGTTGGAAATGTTATCGTCGTTTAATTCACGTTTCGTATCCAACAGTAATTTCAGGGCAGCAACGTTTTACCTGCGCTCGCGGTTTTGTTCATGAGTTTGAATCACGATTATCAACCACCTCGTAGAACCTTCACTTTTACGCGTCGTCGTCGACCCGGTCGGCGGTTACTGACCCTTGTCGCCGGGCTGCTGATTTTTGTGGTGGTCGGCTTTATCCTGTTGAACAGTGGCTCGAGCCCTGATCTGCAGGCCCGCACGGCTCCGGTTGAAATCACTGCTCCTGCCGCACCACCTCCGCCGCCGCAACCGGTGCGCCGGGAAATCAACAACCAGGTTCAGTCGGGAGAGACAATTACCGCGCTGTTGGGGGATTTCTTTTCCCCCCAGGAAATCCACGAGTTGAATCAGCGCAGTCGCGAGGTTTTTCCATTTACCAAGATCTGCACCGGACAGCCCTATCGTATCTGCACTACGGATGGCGATTTTGACAGCTTTATCTATGAGATTGATGACGAAGAGCAGCTGATCATCAAACGCGAAGCTGAAGAAACCCTGATGGAGCGGGTGCCGATTATTTACGATGTGGAAACGGAACTGGTGCAGGGGGTGATCGAGACCAGTCTGTTTGATGCGGTCACGGCAATCGGTGAGGATTCAAAGCTGGCGATCGCCTTGGCGGATATTTTTGCCTGGGATATCGATTTCATTCTCGATCTGCGTGTCGGTGATACCTTCCAGGCCTTGGTTGAAAAACGGTTCCGTGAAGGCGAGCCAGCCGGCTATGGCGATATTCTGGCCGCAGAATTTGTTAACCGCAAAAAGGTCTTCCGCGCCTTTCGTTACCAGGATGGCGACGTGAGGGCCTCTTATTACGATGAGAATGGTGATAACGTCCGTAAGGCGTTCTTGCGCGCTCCGCTCTCCTTTACCCGGATTTCCTCCGGTTTCACCATGAAGCGCTTCCATCCGGTGACTAAAACCTGGAAGGCCCACCCGGCGATCGATTACGCGGCTTCCCCGGGAACCCCGATCAAAACCGTTGGTGATGGGACGATCAAACGCAAAGGTTACACCAAGGGGAACGGCAACTTTATCGAAGTTCGCCACCGTAACGGTTATTCGACCCTTTACCTGCATATGAAAGGCTTTGCCCGCGGGATAAAGCAGGGTAAAAAAGTTTCCCAGGGGCAAACGATCGGTTATGTCGGCAGTACTGGTCTGGCCACCGGTCCACACCTCTGTTTCCGGATGCGGAAGAATGGTGCCCCGGTCAACCCGTACCGGGTTAAAGTTCCGGCGGCGAAAGCGGTTTCCAAGCAACGGATTGCCGAGTTTAAAACCTTGGCGGCACCCTATATTGCCCTGTTTGAAGAAAAACGCCTCACTGAACAGGTTGCCAAAGTGGAGGTTCTGGACGGCGTTCCGGTTCTGGAGTCCGCCCAATGAATGGCTGGCACGGCCGTCTGCTCAATGTCGATTTGAGCGCAGGCCGCGTCTGGGTTGACTTGCTCCCATCTGAGCTGCTGCAAGCTTATCTTGGTGGACGCGGCCTCGGTGTGCGCCTGATGCGCGATTACTATCGCTTAGTTCCCTTCTCACCCGAAATCCCCCTGATATTTTCTGTTGGCCCACTCTGTGGTACTCCGGCGCCAACGGCTGCTCGCTTGGGCGTGGTTTCCCGCTCGCCACTGACTGGAACGATTTATGATTGCTCGGCCGGTGGCCGGTTTGCCTGGCGCTTGAAAGCGGCCGGCTTCGATGCTTTAAAAATTGTCGGCCAGAGCAAGACACCTGTCGCCCTGCAGATCGATGTACAGGGAGGTCGTTTGCTGCCGGCGGAAAAGCTTTGGGGCAAGACGGTCGGGGAAACGGTTGCTGCGCTCGCCGCTTTTGGCAGCGTTGCAGCCATCGGTCCGGCTGGAGAGAATCGGGTCCTGTACGCCAACATCATGATGGGGGAAGGCAACTCGGTCGGCCGTGGCGGGCTTGGCGCGGTGATGGGCGCAAAGCATCTAAAGGCGATTGTGGTCGACGGTGATGGGAAGACCGAAGTGGCCGACAGGGAGCGCTTTGCTGAAGCGCGTAAAGATGTCATCCGCCTGTTCAAGGCGTCACCGGTTATCTACGGCGATCTGGGCATCGCCCAATACGGCACTCCGGCGCTGGTCGATTTGATGGCGCAGCGGCGGATGGCGCCGACGGAGAATTTCCGCAAAACCCACTTTGCCGACGCGGATCAGTATTCAGGTCCGGCAATTCGTAAAGAATATCAGCCGAAAAATCATGGCTGCTACGGCTGTCCGATCCAGTGTAAAAAGAGTACCCAGGACGGGACGCCGCTGCCGGAGTATGAGACCGTCAATCATTTCGGTGCTCTCAACGGCATCAAAGATCTGCGTTCGATCGTCAATTCCAACAACCTCTGTAACCAACTCGGCATGGATACCATCTCGGCGGCGGCGACTTTGTCTGCCTGGGGGGAGGCCCGAGGTGAGTTCCCCCGGGCGGAAAATATTGCTGCGTTGTTAACGCAAGCGGCGCTGCGCCAAGGGGAGGGCGATCTGATGGCCGAGGGGGCGCAGCGGTTAACAAAACAGCTCGGTCGGCCTGAACTGAGTATGAGCGTTAAAGGACTGGAATTGCCGGCCTACGACCCTCGTGGCGCTTACGGTATGGCGATCGCGTACTGTACCAGTAACCGCGGCGGCTGTCATTTGCGGGCCTACCCGATTTCACACGAAATACTGCGCAAGCCGGTGCCGACCGACCGCTTCGATTTCGCCGGCAAGGGGCGGATGATCAAGATTGCCGAGGATTGCAATGCGACGATCGATTCTTTGGTGGCCTGTAAATTTTCCTTTTTTGGCGCCAGCCTCGAAGAATATGCAGAACTGCTGGCGGCAACCACCGGGATCGATTATTCACCACAGAGTTTGAAAGTGATCGGTGAACGGATCTATCTGACCGAGCGCTACTACAACCTCGAAAATGGCTTCACTGCCGAAGACGATCTGTTGCCAGAGCGGTTCTTTGCCGAAATGGGCAGTAGTGGCGACGGCATCGATGTGCTGCCGATCGACCGGCCGCGGTTTGTTGAAGAAGTGCAGAAGTATTACCGGATTCGCGGCCTGGATGATCAGGGGCGTTTCGTGCAACAGGATTATCTGGGGCAGCAGCCATGATCCGGCAGATAGAAAAATATGCCGCTAAGCTGGCCGCTGATGGCAGTGCCGACAGCGAACAGACCGCAATCCTGGCCAAGGATGATCGGCTGCTCAGTTGGGGCACCGACAAGCTTCTCCCCTTGGGGCAGGCGGTTGTTGAGCGGCTGAATGTCATCGCCCTGGTGTTGGCAGCTCCACCACTGCCGCTGATCGATCTGCTGTTGGCGCGGATTCCGGCCGGTGAAAAAACGGTTGTCCCGCAAGACACGGAGACCCGTACTTTCCTGCACGATATTCCGATTGTTCGGAAAGATGAGTTTTCGGTTGCAAACCCGCAGCGGCTGGTAGAGTTGCTGGGTCAGCGAAAAGGGATATTGGTCGAAGGGGTCGGTATCTTGGCGACCGGCAGCGTGACGGTCGAACAGGCCTATATCAACTATTCTTCGGTCTATCATGCTCTGTTTGTTAAATTGTTGTTGATGTTGCTAACAGATGCGCAACCACCGACCGATGAAGAGATAGTCGCTCTGGGGCCGTTGTGGCAGCAGCTGGAGACCGAGGTCCCGAAACGCTGTGCAGATTTAAGCGTCGGCCCTCTTGCGGATAAAGAACAGATTCTGCAGGCAATGGATCAGGTCGGTAAGCGTACCGTTGAGCTGAAGTTGGTCGATTCGTTTTTCGGCAACATCTCGACCTCGTTTGGCGAGCGGCTGTTTATCTCCCAGACCGGTGCCAGCCTCGATGAACTGGCCGGCTGTATCGATCTGGTGCCGAATGACAATTCGAGTACTGCTGGAATCACTGCTTCGAGTGAGTTGATTGCCCATCGAGCAATCTTCGAACGGACTGGAGCAGGGACGATTTTGCACGGACATCCGAAATTTTCGGTGATTCTCAGTCTGTTATGTCAAGAAACTGAATGTAATGTTTCTGATTGTTGGAAAGATTGTGATAAGGTCAGATACCTGAATTCTGTTCCGGTTGTTGCTGGTGAGGTTGGAGCTGGCGGGATTGCCCGTAAAGTTCCTCCGGTCATCGATGCCGGGATTGCGGTTGTCTATGGGCACGGTGTTTTCTCTGTCGGAGAGCTCGATTTTCGTCAGCCGCTTGCGGCGATGATCGAACTGGAAAACTGGTGCCGAAATACATATCTAAATTCTTTAGCTGAGCGTTGCCAAAATGAAAAACCCAGGAGAGAGCGTGGAAAAATCAGAGAATAAAAGTGCCGTTAACAGGGGGGGGGAACGTCAGCTCTCGGTTATTGAGATCTCCAAACGTGCGCGGCAGAAATTTCGTGCAAAGCGTTACCAGGAGGCGCAAGAGTTGTTCAGTGAAGGTTTGCAGCGCGAACCGGACAACCCCTACCTGCTCTCCGGGATGGGAGATGCTTGCCGGGAATCGGAAGAATACGTCGAGGCTGAACGTTGCTACCGGCATCTGTTGGAGATCGATAAAAATAACCTGTTTGCTCTGCGCGGCCTGGGGGATGTGTGTAAAAAGTTAGGTCGCCACCAAGAAGCGATCCGGCTCTGGAAACAGTACTTGGCTCTGCGTCCTCGCGACAAGCACGTCATGACCAGAATCGCCGACAGCTGTAAAGCGTTGCTGCAATATGAAAAGGCCGAAGAAGCCTATCAGCAGATTCTCAAACTCGATCCGCGGGATCGTTTTGCCTTGACCGGTATGGCCGACCTGCAACATCGGATCGGCAAAGACGAAGACGCGATCGCCTATTACGAAAAAGTCCTGCAGTTCGACGCCAACGAGCTGCACATCCTGACCATCATCGGTAAGCTCTGCTGGCGGATCAATGATTTTGACAAGGCAGAAACATATTTCCGCCGTGCTCTGGCCATCGATCCCCATAACCCGTACGCACTTTACGGTCTGGGCAACTGCTTCCGCTGGCATCACCAGTACGACAAGGCGCTCGAAATCTGGCAGGACATTCTCAATCATCACGAAGGAACCCAGGCCCTCTTTACCCGGATGGGCGACGCCAATGTTCATCTCGGCAATGTTGATAAGGCGGAAGTTTCCTACAAGAAGGCGATGGAGCTGGGGGATGATCCTTATGCTATTGCCGGACTGGTGCGCTTGTATTGCGACCGCCACGATTGGCTGCAGGCAACCAAACTGTTCTGGAAGCTGGTCTCAAGGGAGGATGATGCCCTTCGTCAGCTTGAAGAGTTGACGAAACGTTTTGTCCGCTCCGGTGATCGCGACGTGATGCTCGATTTCTATCATCAACTGCTGACCTCGGGAAGTGATAACCAGTTGATTATTGATGAAGTCAAGGCGTTACTCGAGAAGCTGGATGGTAACGATTAACGGCAGTTCCCCCTGGTTCTATAGCGCGTGAACTATCTGGCCCATCTGTATTTTTCTGCTCCAACCCCACTGGCCTGGTCTGGTTCCTTGATGGGTGATTTTGTCAAGGGTCCGGTTCCTCCCGATTTGCCGGCTGAGTTGCGCCGCTATCTGCAGCTGCATCGGCGGATCGATACCTATACTCAGCAGAGCCCCGCGTTCCAAAAGAGCAGAAGAAGGCTCGATCCGCGTTTTCGCTATGCGCGCAGTATCCTTGTTGACGTCTTTTATGATCACTTGTTAGCCCGCAACTGGAAACAGTATGCAACTCAACCTTTAGATCTTTTTGCGCAACAGGTTTACCGTGGTTTACAGTCTTGTTACGATCTGTTGCCGGAACCACTGCAGCAGCAGTTGCCACGGATGATTGAACACGATTGGTTGACCTCTTACCAGGACCAGGCTGTTGTGCTCCGGGTCTTGCAACGTCTGGAGGTTCGACTGCAGCATAAATTTCCACTGGCCCAGGGGATTGGGGAGCTGGAAAGGTTTCGCCAGGAGCTGGAAAGCGATTTTACTGATTTCATGGTCGAAGCGACCAATTTTATGGCGTATCAGCAAGAAGAACAGAATTCAACACCTTGAGTTCTCAAGAGCACTGAAGATTGAGTTGTCTGCCAAAATGGAGGGACTATGAGTCGAGAGGCCTGGCTGCGGATTATTCCGTTTGCGGTATTCATGGCATTTATTGGGCTGCAACAAGGGTTGCAATGGGCCGCTGGCGAAGGGGTTTTGGCGTTCAGCGAACAGCAATTGCTCTTTCTGTATCCGGTTAAGGCTCTGCTGGTGGGGGCCTTGCTGCTGATTTTCATGCGCAACTATGATGAGCTGCGCTGGTCCGATTTTAAAACCCTATCCCATACCGCGGCCAGCATCCTGCTGGGACTACTGGTTTTTGTTCTCTGGATTAACATGGACTGGGCTTTCGCCACATTTGGTGAAAGCAAAGGCTTCGATCCGACCCTGGTTGACGATAGCGCCGTGCGCAACAGTTTGATCTTTTTTCGGATTTTCGGTGCCGCTCTGATCGTGCCGATTATGGAAGAACTGTTCTGGCGTTCTTTTCTGCTGCGCTACATCATCGATTCCGATTTTATGAAGGTGCGTATCGGGACCTATACTCTGGCCTCATTCGCCATCGGTGCGGTTCTTTTCGGGCTTGAGCATAACTTGGTGCTCGCCGGTATTATGGCCGGGATCGCCTATAGCCTGCTGCTCTACTGGACCAGAAGTATCGCTCAGTGTGTGCTGGCCCACGGGGTGACCAACCTGGTACTCGGTCTTTATGTGCTGCAGACAGGCTACTGGCAGTTCTGGTAAAGCTGCCAGGGAAACGACATAATAAAGAGGCTTTGCCCATTTGGGAAAAGCCTCTTTTTGTCGGTTTTATAACCTATAAAAAGGTTTTGATGAAAAATCTTGATTTAGCCATCAAGATACCAAGGTGCAAGAGAAACAAAATCCAGGACTGGGGGTTTACTTGGTGCTCTTGGTGTCTTGGTGGCAATAGCCTTTGTTTTGGTTATTATGTTTATCGGTTGTGTTTTATGCAGCAGCTTTACGAAATCGGCAGCTTCTGACGCAAGATTCAAAAAGTTGCAGAACAGCGCCAAAAACCAGCAGTAGCGCAACATGTTCCTGCAGGACTCCGGCAGACCAGTAAAAGATGTAGAATGCGCCGAGAAACAATAACTGATTTATGGCAAAACGATCGGTATTCGATTTTCTTTCGCGACAAAAAATCAGAATAACCTCGGAACAGAAATAGCTGACGCAGGCCAGGTTAATCCATAGCAGTGGCGGTGTTATTCCCAGCATGGTTGTGAGCTCTGCAGAGGGGGCCGGATAGTTATCGAGCAGCAACAGGGCCAGCAGGTTGAGCAGTAAGAAAGCGATCAGCGCTTTTAACTCGGCATACGTTGGTAATGCCAAGCGGGGAGTTTTCGAGGCAGGACCCTGAAAGTCCTGCCAACGATTGCGGGGGATGGCCTTTTCACGAACGGCCTGCTTTTGGGCGGTGGTAAATCGTTCTTTTGATCTTTGTTGAGCCATAATTTCCTCTTGTTTTGTCGAAGGCTGGAAGGAAACTATCGCGCGTTTTCATTTGTTTAATAATCTCTAATTGCAGCTTGTGTGCCTATTCAGTTCTTGCCCTGATCATTTTTATCAGCAGTTGATGTGGTTTGGTGGTTAAGTCACCGTTTTTATATGTTTATTTCGACATCCGATTAGATTTTTTCCGGTAGTGGCCAATCGGTTGCAAAGCCTTCCGGATAGAAATTCTCCTTGGTTCTATTGAAATAGCCGAACTGAATCCGCGGGATCGCTGTTTTTACCCGATCGAGCATCTTTTTCATGCCGATCCCTTCACCGTCAGCAGCCATGGCATTCCAGTAAAGCAGCGGGTCGATGCTCAAATTACGCATCTGTATCATGTCGACGTCCGCGGATTCCAGCAATTGCAGCAAGGCGGCAATTTCATCCTCACGGTCACTGAGCCCCGGAAACACGAGATAGTTCAGCATCGTGTACAAACCTTTCTGTTTGGCACGATGAATCGATTCGATCACGTCAGCGAAACGGTAGCCTTGGGGCCGGTAATAGGCGTTGTAGAAATTCTCCTGCACCGAATTCAGCGAAACGCGGATCGAATCGATGCCGGCGTCGGCCAGTTGGTCGATGGCCGCCGGAATTGAAGCGTTGGAATTAAAATTGATGGTCCCGCGTGCCGTCTGCTGGCGCATCTCTTTGACGGCGGCAGCAATAGTATCGGCCTGTAGAATCGGGTCGCCTTCGCAGCCTTGGCCGAATGAGACGATGGCGTTATCGGCCTGTCGCAGATGCGGGACCGCGACTTCACAAAGCTCTTGAACTGATGGCACAAAGGTCAGGCGTTCCTGGCTCGAAGGGCAACAGTCGGGGGCCTCCTGTTTGGAGATGCAACCGACGCAGCGCGCGTTACAGGTCGGCGAACAGGGCAGGGGCGCTTCCCAGCGGCCGAAGAACAGGTTCTTGGCGGCAAAGCAGTGGTAATCGAGGGCGCAGCGCGAGAGTTGCTCGATCAAGCGGTTCTGGGGGTACTGGGCGACCCGCTTGCGGACCAACGGTTCCAGCTTGCGGTCGTCAAAATGTTCCGGTTGCCACTGTTGATTGCGATCGACCCGTGTGGCCGCGACATAGAAGCGCTCTTCCTCGACGCACCAACCGACGGCGGTATAGGACCAGAGGGTCAGTTCAACCTGCTTTTGACCGTAGACCGCTGCCGGGAGCAGGGTCCGGGTGAAGGCCGGGGTCATAAAGGCGGAAACCGCTTGCACCTTGCCGCCTCCCCAGCTTTTCGGCAGGCTTTCAAGGGTTGTCTGTTTTCCGCTCCGGCGATCAAAACCGATCGGCGGGGTGTCGGGGATGGTGAACAGTCGACTGCCTTGCGGTAGCGGGATCAGCTCATCCAGTTCCGGCTGTCGGGCGCTCAGGCCGTTCATGCCGGCCATCAGCAACTCCGGATGTTCGAACACTTCACCCGCTGCATCTGCGACGACAGCAAGTATGGTTTTCTTTGTCCTCATCGGTAAATTCCTTTTCTGGCGGCGGAGCATAGCACAGGAACAGAAGCGGGATAAAGTAGCAAGCTGCTGGGACGCTCAAACCTTGAATCCTCTGGTTCGTTTAGGCTATTCTCCGCCCTATGCGTACTCTGCTCATCACATTACACAGTAAATATATTCATGCCAGCCTGGCGTTACCCTCATTGGCCGCTTTTTGCCAGGGCGATTGCGGCGAACTGCTGATCCGCGAATATACGGTGCATGAACCGAAGGAAACGCTGCTGGCCCAGCTGGTTGCCCTCGATCCCGATGTGGTCGCTTTTTCAGTCTATCTTTGGAATCGCATCGCCAGCCTGGAGCTGGTGGCCTGCCTGAAGCAGATCAAGCCGGAGCTGAAAATTGTCCTCGGTGGCGCAGAGGTTTCCTTTGAAGATGATGGCTTTTTTCTTCGCTACCCGGTTGATGCCTTGATCTGTGGCGAAGGCGAACGGCCGTTGCGCCACCTGCTGAGTGCTTGGCAGGCCGGCGAGCAGCCGACAGAATTTCCTGGTTTGCGCCTGCCGGCAGCTCCTGCGGAAAACGGGCAAAGTCAGCTTGAGGATCTCGATCTGCTGCCATCCCCCTTTGCCGCTGGCCTGGTCGATCTCTCCCGCGGCCTGGTCTATTACGAAAGCAGCCGTGGTTGTCCCTACACGTGCAGCTTCTGCATGAGTGCGCTGGATGACCGGGTCCGCACCTTTTCGCTGCCGCGCATCTTTGCCGACCTGCAGCTGCTGATCGATGCGCAAGTCCCGCAGATCAAATTTGTCGATCGCACCTTTAACTATCAGAATCAACGCAGTCGCGAGATTTTCTCTTTTATCCTGCAACAGAATCGCAGCAGTCATTTTCATTTTGAAATCGGTGCCCACCTGCTGGATGAAGAAACCCTGCACCTGTTGGAAACCGTCCCGTCGGGGATGTTCCAGTTTGAAATCGGCGTGCAATCGACCCTTCCGGAGACCCTGGTAAAGATTGGTCGACGCGCCTCGTTGGATAAACTGGCCGAAAACGTTCACCGCTTGAAGAAAAAAGATAATATCCACCTGCATCTTGATCTGATCGCCGGGCTGCCGGGGGAAAGTTATCAGCAGTTTCTACAGTCGCTCGACTGGACAGCGCAGCTGAATCCCCATCATCTGCAAATAGAGCCGGTCAAGCTTTTGCCAGGTGCACCGCTGCGCGAACAGGCCGTCGAGTTCGATTTACATTACGATCCCAATCCGCCCTACAGTCTTCTTCGTTCTGCCGAGCTTGCTTATGCCGAGCTGGAACGACTGCGCGGTATCGGCCGGCTGCTCGATCTGTTGGTCAACAGCGGCCGCTTCAATATCCTCTTGCCATTGTTGATCGATTTATTTCAGGGATTGTCGGCTTGCCTGGAAGATATTGACCGCTATTGGCGGCAACAGAATCTCTATCAGGGCACCAGGTCGCTGAAGCAGCTTTACCAGCTGTTGTTCGGATATCTACAGCAGAGATTCTCTGCTGCAGAACTCGGTCCATACCAGGAAGCACTGGCCCGCGATTACGCGCATCATGAGCGGGTGGTGAGCGGGTCGCAACCGCAGTTCTTTTCCGTTGCGTTGACGGCCGAAGAACAGGAAATGGTACGCCAGCAGGTTAAGCAGGAGATTGCCCAGCTGGAGCGGGGCGGCAAGGTTCAGTATTTTGCCGCGCTGTTTCACCAATTGCCGGACCGCCCGGGGCGCACGGTGCTGATCTTCCTTTACCGGGCAAAAAGCGGGGAGGGGCAACGGGTCAAAGAGGTTGTGCTGCGTGGAAACTAACAAGGCCGGGTGAAAGTCCCCGGCCTTTGCTCTCCGATTTTATCAATCTGCGACCAGCAGGCAGAATTGGGCTTCCTGATCGAGGTTGTCCAGGTCGATCTGGGCGAAGTCTTCCTGCCAGCAGTCAAGGCAGAATTCGACAAAATAGCTGCAGCTGATTTCCAACTGCTCAAACAGGGCACGGATCTGTTCGCCCAGTTCGGGTGCCAGCTGGTTGTTCGGCATTGTCTGCGCTTTGAGCAGCAACAGGTCTTCTGTGTTTAACGGCGTCGGCGCAAAAGTTCGGCCGAGCAACTGGTTGGCAACTGCAGTTAAAAAGAGCACCGAAAGGGACACGCCCTCGACCATTTCTTCTTCCGCCGCAGGGAGCGAAAAGGGCAGCAGCCCAGAGAAAAGCCGCTGCAGGTCCTTGATCTGCTGCAGGCGCAGCGTGACCAGCTCAAGGTCTTTGAGAGTGGTGATCGGTTGTAGGTCGCTCGGCTTGTCGGCACTGGCCTCATGGTAAAGAACCGGTGGTTGCTCGAGCAGGGCATCGAGAAACAGTTGCTCCGGGTAATCGAGAAAGGGACCTATCGGGCTGCTGATGATTTCTTGTGCCACGTTCTGCGGCTGTTTCAGCAGGCTATAGCCGAGTTGGAACAGGTGCAGCAGGTAAGTGCTGCTGGTGATCTGCTCAGCCTTGCCGACATCTGTTCCGGCCAGGTATTCGAGCGCCAGGTTCAAGGAGTCGTAAAGATCCTGCAGGGATTTGCCGACTTCGCCAGCCGTCGAAATGTCGGTGCCGTCAGCACTCATTTTGCGGTTAGCCAACAGGCAGAGTTCGTTGGCCAGTTCGTGGCTCAGGCCGGTGGTGAGCAGTTCCGCCAGCAGGTTGCCTGGGTTGGCCTGGTTCAACAGTGCGCCTGGGTTCGGCATGCTCTCTGCTTCAAGGCGAAAATCGTCCTTTCCCCCAGCGGTGAAGCGCTCAGGGGCCGTATAGGTATAAATGCCTCTCGCTTCGACGGTTGGCACAAAGCCGAGATCGGTCAGCCGGTTGTTGCGTCCCTGAAAGACCTCCTCTTCCAGCGAGGTGGTAAGTTCACTCCGAATCATTTCCATCAACAGCAGGTAGGTCTCCTGGGCCATCTCCATCAGGACCTTTAAAAAGGCTCCGATGATTTTTGCGGCGTCTTCACTGGCGAAGTCGATGTCGTAGAGTGACTCCAGGCGATTGGCATTTTCCGCGTCATCATCGTCATAAGCTTCAAGCCCACGGGTGATGACCAGATGCTTTTTCAGAAAGATGGCCAGGATTTCCGGCTCGATCTGCTCGGCCAACTGGCAGATTTTTTCCGGCCCGGTTTCGAGCAGCAGTTGCAACCAGCTGAGTGATATAACCGGACTTAAAGTGTCGCCATCCCAGCAGTCGAGATCGAGCAGGGTGGTCACCTGCTCGGCGCTGGCCAGCAGCAGCAGTTCGGCGGAGGATTCAGCACCCAGTTCGTTGATCGTCAGATAGAGTTCCTGCGGATGGAGATGCGGGGTTAACCGTTCAGCGTCATTGGCATTGAGCAGCAGATCAAATTTCTGTTTGCCGCTGGCCTGGTGGATCATTTCCATCCGTTCCGCACGACTCAAAGCATTATATTCTTTCAGCGAGATCTTGCGCCCCTGGCGATGCAGAGTCAGGTGTCCGATCTGGCGTTCGCTGGGCAGATTGATCCTGGTCATCAGCACTTCCTTCCATATCCGTTTTACAGACGTGTTGCTCAAAAGGACGCTACTCTAAAGCAGCCGGAACTATTTTTCAATAGCTTCGTTGCTGAATCAGTCGAATAATCAAGCTTTTAGTTCAATTTTGCGAGGAATATTGCTAGTCTGTGATTGAATCATTTCAAGGATATAGGATCTTGTTTAGAAGCTTTAAAAATATAACTATTCGTAAAAAACTGACCGCACTGATGATGTTAATCAGTGTCTCTGTTTTGTTATTGGTTTTTGGCTTCTATCTGGCTGAAGAATTTCACTCGACGCGGATTTTCCTCAAACGTGAGATGACAACCCTCGGGGCGACTTTAGGTGATAGCTGTAAAAAGCTTTTGCTGACCCGGCAGATCAAGGCAACGCAAGAAATCCTTGCCTCCTTGAGTGTCCAGCCAAATATCCGAGCTGCCTACCTGTTCGATGAAGTCGGTACCCCAGTCGCCCAGTATCTCGATCCAGTCGCATCGGGATTTGTGCTGCAGGCTGTAGCGCACGACTTTCCCGATCCAGACGAGCTGTTTTGGATTGAACTGAAACAACAAAAAATGACTTCCAGCTGGGAGCACTTTGGGCTTTTTCTGCCGATTGAGCATGACGGTCGACAGGTCGGGAGCATTTACCTGCTAAGTGATTTACGTGACCTTTATGGACGACTCAGTGGGGTGGTGTTTGTCGTTCTGTTGCTGCTCGGGCCATTGCTGCTGTTCTCCTGGTGGTTGGCGGGCAAACTGCAGCGGCCGGTTTCCGAGCCACTGTTAAGCTTAGCGACAACCATGGGGACGATTTCGCAGAGCAGAGATTTTTCATTGCGGGCGGAAAAAGTGAGTCGGGATGAAATTGGTCTGTTGGTGGACGGTTTTAATAACATGCTGGAGCAGATTGAAGCCAATCGCCACGAATTGGTCGAGCATCAGCAGTCTTTGGAGCAGACCGTTGATGATCGGACCGCTGAATTACGTGAAATTGTTCAGACCCTGGAACGGGCCAAGCAGCAGGTCGAAGCAGCCAGCGAAGCAAAATCACAGTTTCTCTCCAATATCACCCACGAGCTACGTACTCCTTTGATCGGGGTTCTGGGCATGAATGAATTGCTGTTCCGTACCGCCTTAACGGAACAGCAGCAGATGTTGGCGGCAACAGTGCAGAAATCGGGGGATGATCTGCTGACCCTGATCAACAACATCCTCGATTTTTCCAAGATCGAAGTAGGGAAATTGCAGCTCGAAGAGACCGAGTTTTCGCTTTATCGGGTTGTTGATGAGGTACTTGACCTGTTGGCCGGGCAGGCGGCTGAAAAAGGGTTGTCTCTTTACTGCCAGGTTCCACTGGAAGCGACCTGCCGTGTTCTTGGAGACGAAGTGCGGATCCGACAGGTTCTGATGAATCTGGTCGGCAATGCAATAAAGTTCACCGAGCAGGGTTCGGTGACTGTCAAGCTTGATGCGGAATATTCAGTTTCCGGCAATGTGTCTTTCGATATCGAAATTATCGATACTGGCATCGGCATGGATGACGAGGTCCAACAACAGATTTTCGCGCCCTTTTATCAGTCCGATGCGTCACATACCCGGAAATATGGTGGCAGCGGTCTCGGCCTGGCTATTGTTATGCAATTGGTCCATCTGCTGAACGGCTGTCTCCGTCTAGACAGTTCGGCAGGGAAAGGGAGCTGCTTTAAGCTCGGCTTGACCTTGCCGCTGCATGAGAAATCAGTTCTGCAATTGCCGGACAATTTAATCCACCAGCCGGTGCTGGTTTATTCTGACGATGAAACATGTCGACAGTTTATGCTCACTCGGCTGCGGGAATTGGGTCTGCGTGCGGAGAGTTCGCTGAATGCAGCCGATCTCTGGTATCAACTTGGTGCGGCAGAACGGGCCGGCAAGCCGTTTGAATTGGCAATTTTCCCCGCTGAAGCCCAACTGCCGGATGGGAAACCCCTTTATCGGGCCATCCGTGATACCCAGAATTTCAGGACTCTCCGGCGTATCATGTTGCTGAATCGATCGGAAGCGGTCGATCTACATAAGCCAGAACGGAGTCTGTATCTGCCGATCGGCTGGGATGTGCTGTGTGAAACCATTAACCAATGCTGGCATGAACTTCATCTGGTTGGAAAATCCCCTCCTGGAAATGCTGGACAGGTTTCGGCTGCCGATTTTTCACTGCCCAAAGCCAAACTTATGGTTGCAGGAGGAAGTGTTGCCAGTCGAGAATTGATCAGGCTCTCACTCGGTAAGCTGCCTTTCGCGGTCGACACGGCAAAAGATTTGTCGGCGCTGGAGTTGAAAATCGAGCAGAACCATTACCTTGCGGTTCTGCTCGATACTGCCTCAGTCCCCCCGGAGCAACTGCAGATTTACTGTTCCCAACGGCAACCCGGCATCCCGCTGATCATTCTATGCTCACCAACTGATGAGCTTGATATGATTGCGAACTATGCGGCCGGGCTGTTGGAGAAGCCGTTCAATAGAGAATCGTTTTTGCAACTGTTGCATCCGTTATTGACCGACGATTTGTTGGACGAGCTCAAAACGGTTGTGGATGAGGAGGCCGGCCGATGAATCGATCACTGATAGTTGTGGTTGTTCTCCTTTTGCTTGCTGCTTATCTGGTTACTCTCGGCTGGACAGGTCGGGCTTTTGTTGCCTACGTATCCGCCAGCTCTAAACTCTCTCTTGACGAACGTCCACCTGTAACCGTAGCTGCTGATGAGCAGGTGACACTCGATATTGCCGGAAGTGGTTTTTCTGATGACACGCGCGCATTTCTGCACATGGATGTCAATAATCAGGATGCTATCGTAGGATCATTTCCTATAGATGAAGTTATTTTCGATATGGAACGAGTTGGCAATACGCTTTTTTTAGCTGGAATTGGCCACGGGGTCAGAGGGTTTGATGTCAGTGATCCACTCAAACCGAAAATGCTGCCGAACAGCTACCTAAAATATAATTCGGTTCTCGACATTGAAAGAAGTGGTGACCGCCTTTATTTTAGTTGTGGTAACCAAGGGGTTAAAATATCGCAAATTAAGGACTCTGGTCGGCTGGGGGTGGCGGAATCCCTTCATACCAGGTCGCCAGCATTTGCCAGCAAGGTTATCGGCCGTTATTTATATGTTGCGGCAGGAAAAGACGGACTGTTGATTTATGACCTTGACAACCTTGATGAAAAGCAACCATTGCTCGCACTAGGAAATGGCCAGTCGATGAGAGGTCTTCAGGTCTATAACGATTACCTGTATCTCAATGGCGGTAAAAGTGGGATTCATATCTATAGGCACAATGATTCCGGAGTTCCACAACCGGTCGGAGTGGCTTTAGTCAACCATCCGACCCGCAAAATGCTCGTCGCCGATGAATCTTTATATGTGTTGGCGAACAGCATGATCAGTCAGTATGAACTCAGTGATCCCGCCAACCCTCAGCTGGTGGCTGAACAACAACATTTCAGCCTTCCTCTAAAGCTCTATCATGCTGGAGATACAATCTATGTCGCTGATAATGCCAGTGGCGTGGGACTGATCAATAACAGAAACAAAAGACTGCCCAGCACAGCGGGATTTCTTCAGGTGGGCGGTGATGCCCGTGCTTTCGAGATGATTGGAGGTTATCTCTATATTGCTGTTTCGAAGGTGGGCATCAAAATCATTGATCCTGCTGCTATATTGCCCCGCCAAACAGTTCAGACCTTCAATACTCCCAGGGTGGTAAAAGATTTCAAGATTATTGGAAATAGCCTGTATGTTGCTGATGATGTTAAGGGCTTGTTTCTGAAAAAACTGTCAGGGCAAGGGGGAACGCTCAGAAAAATACATTCACAGCGAGTCCATAGTCTCGCGCATGTCGGAGCTTATCTTTTCGCCGTCAGCCCTTATTCTGGTTTGCTGGTCTTTGATGTCAGCGACCCTGCGAAACCAAAGCTACTAAAGGAATGGCCCGCTCTGAAGGGGGCCGCTTTGGCGGCCAATGGAAAATATTTAGTTCTTGGCCGCATTAAGAATAGAGGATTCACAGTGCTCGATATCTCCGATCTTGAGCAGCCCTTAGTCCTTGCTGAGACAACCGGTCATTTTGTTTCAAACGCTTATCTCATGGATGATCTTGTCGTTATTGCCGGCGGTGGTGAGGGGCTCAGTATCTATCGGATAGAGAAAAATGGACTCGTTTTAAAAGGTCAGAGCAAACTGCCATATCCCCTCGACACTTTTGCCGAATCGAGAAGTCTTCAAGTCGTTAATAATATTGCTTTTGTCGCAAACGGTGCTGCTGGTTTAAAAATCGTTGATATTTCGAATCCGAGTACGCCAGAAGTTCTCGGCACGTTAAGCCTTCCAGGTTTTTCCAATTCAGTGTTGGTCGAAGATAAATACGTATATGTGACTAACCGCTATAGCGGTTTGAATTTAGTTGATATATCGGATCTTGGATCACCCAGGTTGTTGTCTACGATCGACATTTCTGATCTGTCTGGTGGGGCACAGAGATTTGGGGACTTACTTTTCCTCGGGAATCGTTACATGGGAGTGGCCGCTATCCCATTCCCAGAAGAAATCAAAAATGTTCGTCTGCTATCGGAAGACAAACTGCAGTTGAGCGTTCCCGCTCCTAAAATTTCTGGTCGGTATAGTTTGCAGGTGAGCAGCAAAGAGGAAACAGCTGCGTTGGATGGGGTGTTACGTTTTCAGTAAATCTAAAATTTGTAGGTGAGACCGGCCCAGTATTGGCGGCCGAGCTTGTATTCGTTCACGGAGTTCAGATCATCGTTGCCGATGATAACACGTTTGTTAAACACGTTGAGAATGTCGAGGAACAGGCTGATGCTGTTGTTTTGCCATTCTGGCGATTGCCAGAGAATTCTCCAGTCAAATATGGTGGCGCTTGGTTTATTTACTTCATCATATATTTCCAACTCAATTCCGTCATAAGTATAAGTTTCACCAGTATCTCCAACTGCTCGGTAATGACTGGCGTAGCGAGTTTGGTTGGTGAACTCAAACCCTAACGGAAGTTCTACCGAATAAATCAGACTGGCTTTGTAGGGCCGGTTAAAATCGCTGGTTCGCAATTTGTCGACCGACACTGGCTTATCGTTATACCACACAAGCTGTTCTTCGATGTCGGGATCAAATCTGTCGCTGTAATTCAAGCTGTTACTTTTTGTTTCTTGCCAAGTAAAGTTCAGGCTCAAATAGTGTTTTTGCCAGCTCTTTTCCCAGGAAATACTGAACTCTTTATGGTAGCGCCGACCTTCATTGCGGTATTCTTGGTAGATGTAGTCTTCCTCGTCTTTGTCCAAAGTAATAGTCATGATTTGATCTTTGTAGTCCCGATCAATATAGAGTAGCTCCAACTCGCCACCGAAAAACAGTTGCTTAAGGCCGATCGAGATCTCATCTGAATAGGGCGTCTTGAGATCGCTGGCCTGGGTTGCGTTAGTCGAGGTGCGATCCTTCTTATCCCAATCAATTGGATGGTTAGATCCATCCAGAACAGCCGAGCGCTTCCAGACTTGATAAGGAGCCTTTTGTGAATTTAGCTTGTGCCCCAAAAGTTCAGATCCGTAATATCTATTGATACCGCCGATAAGCAATGTCTCCTGGTTACCGAAAACGTCATAGGATGCAGCAAATCGTGGGGCGTAGTTGGTGTTTTTCTGGTAGTCGTTGTAGGAAACGCGCAAGCCGGGACGGAGGTTCAAGTGTGAGATGGAAATACTGTTGTCCAAATACGCGTGATAATTGCTCAGCTCAGCTCTTGCGGTATCTTGCGGATAGATATTTTTAGTGATAAAAAATATAAAA
>CALZHQ010000057.1 GCA_945787295.1 uncultured Desulfuromonadales bacterium | reverse complement strand
CTCACGGACCTTCGGGAGAATTTATTTCAGCAGACCCGCTTCGCGGTAGTACTTGGCAGCACCGTCATGCAGGGGAGCCGACAGGCCATCCTTGATCATTTCCTCTTTTTTCAGGACGACAAACGCCGGGTGTAGTTTCTTGAAGTCGTCGAAGTTCTCGAACACTGCCTTGACAACATTGTAGATGACATTCTCAGGAACCTTGGCCGAAGAAACAAAGGTTGCACCGACACCAAAAGTTTTGGTGTCTTCGTCAGTACCGCGATACATGCCGCCGGGAATGGTGGCGGTCCGGTAGTAGGAGTTCTCCTTGATCAGCTTATCGATGGCCGGCCCGGTCACATTGACCAGAACCGAATCACAGGAAGTGGTCGCTTCTTTGATGGAACCGTTCGGGTGGCCAGCGACATAAACCATGGCGTCGACCTTGTTGTCGCAAAGGGCCGAAGCCTGCTCAGCGGCCTTCAACTCGGAAGCCAGTTTGAGGTCGTCAACCGTGATACCGGTCGCGGCCATGACAACTTCCATGGTTCCGCGCTGACCGGAACCGGGGTTACCAATGTTGACCCGCTTACCCTTGATATCGGTAAAGTTCTTGATACCGGAGTCCGCCCTGGCGACCATGGTGAACGGCTCAGGATGAACGGAAAACACAGCGCGCAGGTCCTTGTTTGCGCCCTGCTCTTCAAACTTACTGGTCCCATTGTAGGCATGGTACTGCCAGTCAGACTGGGCAACACCCATGTCGAGTTCGCCGGCTGCAATGGTGTTCAGGTTGTAGACGGAACCACCGGTACTTTCAACCGAGCAACGGATACCGTGTTCTTTTTTGGTTTTGTTCACCAGTCGGCAGATAGCACCACCGGTCGGGTAGTAAACACCGGTCACGCCACCGGTGCCGATGGTGACAAACTGCTGCGCTTCTGCCTGGCTGAAGGGGACGAAACTGGCGGCAACAACAACGGCCAACAAGTACATAAAAATCTTTTTCATGTTCACTCCTCAACTCTTCTAGGTAGGGGTCATCGGTCCGAAATGGACATCATCAAGCTTATAATGAGAACTCAAAAAAGCAAGGAGGGTGCCAACAGATGAAGACGGCTGAAAACGCCGCATATAATGGCGTTCTAGAAAAGAAGAGCAGAAAAACGCTCAATGAAGGCCTATAACCAAACGACCGCAATCTTTTACGGACAGAAGATATAGTCAAACAAAAACAAGTACTTGAAGAAGTATAACGAAATGCATAACTATAGCTGTAGTTATAGGGGTTCAGCCACGGCTCAGCTTGACCCGTTTGCTCAGTGCCGGTTGGGATATGCCGAGCAGGCGCGCAGCGATACTTTGATTCCCGGCCGAACGCTGCAACGCCTCGTCGACCAGCAGTTGCCCGGCTTGCGACAGCGTAGGCAGTTCTTCCAGATCGTGGAAAGGATTGTCTGAGACAGGAGCAGAATCGGCCAGCGCCGACTCTCCCTGCGGGCCGATCCGATCAAGAAAACTCTTCATCGAGAGAGTCTTGGAATCATGTAGGCTGACCGCATCGTAGATCATCGCTTCCAGCTCACGAACATTTCCGGGAAAGCTGTAGGTTGAGAGGAGGACCACCAGCTCTTTCGGGGGGGTCGGTTTTTTCTTGCCCAGCTTCGCCGATATCTGGCTGAGAAAATGATCGAGCAACAGAGCCAGATCATCCTTTCGATCACGCAACGGCGGGATATGCACGTGATGCGAGATGAGACGGTAATAGAGATCCCGGCGGAACTCACCGGCGGCCATTTTCCTTTCCAGGTCGGCGTGGGTTGCGACAACAACCCGGGCTGTCATCTGTTTCGGCTGGTCGCTACCGAGCGGATAGTATTCGCACTCTTGGAGCAGACGCAGCAGTTTGACCTGGGAAACCGGGCTCAAATCGCCGATTTCGTCAAGAAAAAGGGTCCCGTTTCCGGCACTTTCGATCATCCCCTGGCGCAAGGTTGCCGCGCCGGTGTAGGCGCCCTTGGCGTGCCCGAACAAGGTATCGGCAAAAACATTATCATCGAGCCCGGCAACATTCACCGAAACCAGCGACCCGGTTTTGCCACTGAGCTCATGAATCGCCCTGGCAAACAGCTCCTTACCAACGCCACTCTCCCCGGTAATCAGAATCGGCTGGGTGCTGGGAGCCACCGCCTCAAGGTACTTAAATCTGGTGCGCATGGCCTGGTTGTCGCTGACGATCGGGGCAAAGGCCGCATGGGAAGAAAGCTGGTCATCAAAAAAACGCTGCCGGATAGCGCGGTTTTCCTGCTCGAGCTCGATCATGCGCACGGCCCGCCGCACCCCCTCGAGCAGTCGTTCCTCATCAACGGTTTTGACAAAATAATCGAAGGCTCCCAGGCGCATGCAGCCGACCGCTGTTTCCAGCTGGTTCATGCCGGAGAGAATGATCACCTGAACCGCCGGATAATCCTGTTTTATTTTTTTCAACAGCTCTTCCCCGCCGATATGGGGCATGGTCAGATCAAGCAGGATCAGACCGATGTCGTAACGGGCCAAAAGGTCCATCACCTCGCGGCTGTCATTGCATTGCAACAGGTTAGTGAAGCCGCCTGCCCCCTCGAGGGTAATGCTCAGGCTACGCAGCCAGGGAAGCTCATCGTCCACCATCAGAATAGTAAAAACCGGATACTTACGACTGTCCACGATTGGTGTCCTCTATTGGTAACAGCAAGCGAACGCAGGTCCCCTCACCTAAGGCAGAGTCAAATTCCAGCCGACCGCCATGCTCCAGGACAATCCCCGCCGAGACAGAAAGCCCCAGGCCAGTACCACCGCTTTCCCGCTTGGTGGTAAAAAACGGGTCGGTCAGCTTGGCAAGATCCTTCTCCACGATGCCACAGCCCTGATCGCAGACCTCTAAAAAAAGCCAGCCATCTTCAGTCAGGCCGGTTTTCAACCTGATGTACTGATCTTTCGCAGTCAGTGCCTGGCAGGCGTTGAGCAGCAGGTTGACGATGACCTGTTCAATCCGCTGGACATTGCCTCGGAAAAGGGGCAACTCGCGGCCCAATTGAACCTCAAGATAATCGGTCGCTTTTTTCAGCGAGTTATCGACCAGCCGCAGCGCAGCTTCAGCGACCCGGTTCAGCTCGACCTGCTCCCCCAATTCTGCACTGTCCTGTCGGGCAAAATTTTTCAAGTCTTCGACGATCCGCTTGATCCTCCCAGCGCACTGCTGCATATCTTCCAGCATCTGGGGAATTTCTTCCCGCATCCGTGAGTAGTTAAGCCAGCCGAGCTTAAAATCGCCGTGCTGTCGATAATGTTCCTGCAGCAGCGGCAGGCTATCATCCCAGGCTTTTTTGAGTACCGGCAGGTTCAGCAGAATCAAGCCGTTCGGGTTGTTGATTTCGTGGGCCATACCGGAGGTAAGGGTGCCGAGGGAGGTTAGTTTGTCAGCCTGAATCAGCTGTTTCTGGTGGACTTCCAGCTCACGCAATGCCTGCTCTTTTCTGGTCACTTCCAATTGCAGATCTTCGGTCCGCAAGGCGACCTGGCGCCGCAGGGTGCGCGACCAGAAGAAGGTCCCGGCCAACAGGAGCAGCAATGGCACCACCACCATCGCCCCGATACGCAACACCTTTTCGGTGGAAAATCCGGGCTGCGGGAGAACGCCCAACCATTTTTCATATATGGGCCGGTAACGTCCGGACTTTTTCAGCAGCGCCAGGCCCTCGTTAAACCGGGCCAGCAGTTCAGCGTTTCCCTTTTTGACCGCGTAGCCGTAATCCTGGGCGAGTAGCGGTTTGGCGATCGGCCGGATATTCCTGAGATCAATTTTCGGCAGCAGATATTCTCCGGGCAGTTTGGCAACCAGCGAGGCATCCGCTTCTCCGGCAGAGAGCTTCCTCAAGGCGTCTTCGAGGGTGTTCACAGGAGTCACCGTGGCATTCAGTTCCGGATGCTGAAGCATGAAATCATGCATCACCGCATTGCGCATCACAATGACATGCTTGCCAACCAGGTCGTCCAGTTCTTTGATGTTTGAGCCGCTGCGAACCCAGATCGACTGATAAACTTTGGCGTGAGGTGTGGAGAAATCGACTTCGTCCTGCCGTTCCGGTGTACTCACCATCCCTTGCAGGATATCGACCTCCCCCTCGGCCAGCAGCTGTCGCATATCCCCCCAGTTTCCGAGCCGGATGAGAACATTTAACCCCATTATCTCGGCAACGGCACGCGTCAGTTCGACATTAAAACCGGCCGGCTGACCGCTTCCATCGAGAAATTCATACGGTGGATAATTGTGATCGCCGCCAACCAGAATCCGTTGATCAGTGGCGAGGGCGGGCCCAACCAGCATGGCAGACAGCAGAACCAGTCCGGTCAACCGCCGCAATAAAAGAACCATCAGATCCATCCGCAGCACTCCATGAAAAATATCCAGAGTCACATATTTATTATGCGCCGCCTTGAACATCAACCTTTATGCGCCGAGTCGGCAAAATAATTCAGGATCGTTCCCCGGAGGTTTAGAGCAATGAAATCGCTCGCTCGTTCTGTTGCTGACGGCTTCAACTGCGCAATGCTACTGAATGTGCCAATATTCCTGACCGCGCACTGCACCTCGGCGTCGCCGCAATACTGCCAGGAAAAGTCGTCTGAAAATGTAATACCGACCGAACACCGGATAGAAACGGCCCAGCCTGAGATCAAGCTGGGCCGTGCTGGGAACAAATAAGGATTGAGCGCGTTAAATTTCTTACCGTGACGCTCTTCAGACCAGCTTCTTCACCGCCTCCAGTGCCGCCGTGTAATCCGGTTCGGCAGTCACTTCTGAAACCAGCTCGCAGTAGGCGACCTTGTCGTTCTGATCGATGACATAAACCGCCCGGGCCAGCAGCTTGAGATTTTTCAGTAACAGACCGTAATTAAGCCCGAAGGAACGGTCCTGGTAGTCGGACAGGGTCTGTACCTTATCGATCCCGGCATTGCCACACCAGCGTTTCTGGGCAAAGGGCAGATCGACACTGATGGTATAAACCACCACCGACTCGGGCAGACTTGCCGCCTGCTGGTTGAATTGACGGGTCATCGTGTCACAGACCGGGGTATCGAGGGATGGGACAACGGTGATCAACCGCACCTTGCCGGCATCGGTCGCCAGAGTGACCGGGGCCAGACCGTTGTCAACAACCTGGAAATCTGGGGCCGCATCCCCTGCTTTGATCTCCGGACCGAGCAGAGTGGCCGGGTTGCCTTTGAACAGAACTGCTGCGTCACGCTCTTGATAATCACCCATAGTTTTCCTCCTGATTAGATTGTTGAACACAATACCTGACCAAACTGGTCACAATTCTACGCTTCTAAACTGTTTTGTCAAATGAAAAGCAAGCTTACAGCAAACCGACTTCTTTATAGTACTTGCTCGCCCCCCGGTGCAGCGGGGCGGTCAGGCCACTATTGATCATTTCTTGTTTGTTCAGGTGTTTAAATGCCGGTTGTCTTTTTTTCAAATCGGCAAAGCTTTCGAACACCGCCTTAACCAGCTGATAAACGACATCCTCGCTCATAGTGCTTGAGGTTACGACGGTGGCACCGACACCGAACGTCTCAATTTCGCTTTCAGTGCCACGGTACATTCCACCCGGAATCGTCGCATATCGATAATAGTCGTTTTCCGCAACAAGCTTATCGATAGCGGGCCCAGAGACATTGACCAGCACGGTCTCACAAGAGGTCGTGGCTTCCTTGATCGAACCGCTCGGGTGGCCGACGGTAAACACCATGGCATCAACCCTATTGTCACACAGGGCTTGCGCTTGTTCGGTCGATTCTAATTCCGAGGCCAGAGCAAAGTCGCCTTGCGTCCAGCCGAGTGCGGACATGACGACTTCCATAGTGCCACGCTGACCGGAACCGGGATTACCGATGTTGACCCGTTTCCCTTTTAAATGTGCGAAATCGGTGATTCCAGAATCGGCCCTGGCCACAACCGTGAACGGCTCCGGGTGCAAAGAGAAGACCGCGCGCAGCTTCTTATTCGGTCCCTGGCTGGCAAACTGACTGGTCCCATGATAGGCATGAAACTGCCAATCAGACTGAACAATCCCCAGATCGAGCTCTTTGGCAGCGATTGAATTCAGGTTGAAAACCGAGCCGATGGTGCTTTCGACCGTGCAGCGGATACCATGCTCATCCCTGCTTCTGTTGACCAGCCGGCAGATTGCCAAACCGGCGGGGTAATAAACCCCGGTCACACCACCGGAACCGATTGTCACGAACCGGTAGCCGACCGCTCCAGTCTCCCCAGGGGCAATGCCGAAAAGAACGACAACCAGCAGAGAACTCAAAATCTTCCGAATCACAACTCCTCCTGTTACAGGCCGGATATTCTTCGCATTAGCGCAAAGGAAATAATTATCAAAGTTTACCGAACGGTCAACTGTTAGTAAATCGACGAAACCGATATTCTTCACAATGGTCCAATATTATCTGTCTAGCCACCGTTCTTGCAGAGCCACAAGACGAAAATACCGTGGCACAGCTTTTCAAATCGATAAAAAAGAAGTAATCTCCTTGAACTTACCCTGCTGTAGACAGCCCCCGTTTAGGAGCATCAATGTCGGTCGATTATAAATTCACCTTAAAAACTGTCGCTAATCTCTTGAAACGTCGCAAACTCCTCAGCGATTCACAGCTCACTATGATTCTTGAGCAGGGCCAAGGGCAACTGGAGCGCCTGCAAAAAAAGCTCAGCAGCGGTCAACATCGCAGTCGTTTTCAGGACAGCGAAAAGATTTCTCCTGCAGAAGTCATCAGCTCTTTCAACCTGGAGATACCAGACAGTAAAAAGCTCCTCAGCGAGGATATCGTCACTGAGATCCTGGCCCAGGCGGTGGGCCTTCCTTATTTCAAGATCGATCCGCTAAAACTCGATCTGGACATCGTCACCAATCACATTTCACGAGCTTTTGCACTGAAAAACTTGATGGTTCCGGTCGACCTGATCAATGGCACCCTGATTATTGCCGTATCAGACCCCACCGCCAACGATGCGCTGGACGAGTTGCAACGGACACGCCGGATCAAGGTCGACCGGGTGCTGGCTTCCCGCTCCGACATTCTCAAAGTTCTGGGAGAATTTTTCGGTTTCCGTGCTTCCGTGATCGCCGCCGAATCGGAGGTCAAAGCGGGCTCCGATATCTCCAATCTAGAGCAGCATTTCCAGATGCGCTCGGTGCAGCAGGAAGATGAGGGGAACGACAAACATGTTATCGCTGCGGTCGATTTTCTGCTGCAATATGCCTTCGATCAACGGGCCAGCGATATTCATATCGAACCGAAACGGGACAAATCGTTGATCCGCTTGCGGGTTGACGGCGTGCTGCACAACATTCACAGTATTCCGAAAAATCTGCACCCCTCGATCGCCTCGCGGATCAAACTGCTGGCGCGTCTCGACCTGGCAGAAAAGAGACGGCCGCAGGATGGCCGGATCAAAACGGAACATAAAGGCAAAGAGATCGAACTGCGGGTTTCCACCCTGCCGGTCGCCTTCGGGGAAAAAGTGGTTATCAGGATTTTCGATCCCGACATCCTGATGCAGGACCTGGAAAAACTCGGTTTCGAACCGCGCGAGTACCAGCTCTACAACTCTTTTATCCGGCAACCGAATGGCATCATCCTGGTCACCGGCCCGACCGGTAGCGGCAAAACCACAACCCTCTACTCGTCATTACGCGCCCTGTCTTCGCCGGAAGTGAACATCCTCACCGTCGAAGATCCGATCGAGATGGTCCTCGAAGAGTTCAATCAGGTCGGTGTGCAATCAGCGATCAACGTCACCTTTTCCACGGTCCTGCGCAACATCCTGCGGCAGGATCCGGATATCATCATGATCGGCGAGATTCGCGACAAGGAGACCGCCGACAATGCCGTTCAGGCTGCCCTCACCGGCCACCTGGTGCTTTCGACCCTGCACACCAACGATGCGCCCAGCTCGATTACCCGCTTGCTCGAACTTGGCATTCCCTATTTCCTGCTCGCGTCGACCCTGATCGGCATCAATGCCCAGCGACTGGTCCGTTCGATCTGCAGTAATTGCAAGAAAGAGCGCCTGCTCAGCGCAGCGGAGCGAAACTATCTTGAACTGGGGGATGATGAAGTGAAAGTCTGGGAGGGGGAAGGTTGTACCGAGTGTCGTAACACCGGCTACAAAGGGCGTATTGGGGTTTTTGAAGTGATGGATGTGACCAGCGAAATCAAGGCGGCCTTGTCAGAACAGGTCAACCCAGAAAAACTGTCCCGCATCGCCAAGCAAGGTGGCATGAGCACACTGCGCGAATCGGCGATCCGCAAAATGCTGCTCGGTGAAACAACTTTCGAGGAAGTGGTGGCCGTGACCGGGTGAGCCGAAAGAAACGGCGAAGCGCTATGAATAACCAGGGTAAATTTGCCCGTACTTCTCTCTTTCATGACAGACAGGAGACAACAGATGCGTAAATTAATTCTTTTAACTGTGGTCGTATCATTTGCCCTATTAACCCCGGCCGTCGGCTCTGAACTGGACGAGGGGCAAAGACTGTTTCATGACAAAACCCTCGGCAGTAACGGGAAAAACTGTGCCACCTGTCATCCCGATGGCAAAGGCCTACAGAATGCCGGCGAGTACAATGAGGAGATGCTACAGGATTATGTCAATTTCTGTATTCGGGATGCCCTGAAGGGCCAATTGCTCCCGGCGGGAGCCCCGCAATTGGTGGCCCTGGAAAAGTATGTTCGTACATTCCATAACAAGAAGGCTCTCGACTAGCAGAAAAGTTCTGATAGGCGAGAGCCTTTCCAGAAAACCGCTGGTAGCGGCGCGACTTTAGAACTTTGCATGTCCCGGGGTCCGGGGGAAAGGGATCACGTCGCGGATATTCTCCATCCCGGTGACATACATCAGCAAACGCTCGAAGCCGAGCCCAAAACCGGCGTGCGGGCAGCTCCCCCAGCGGCGGATATCGAGGTACCATTCGAGGTGCTCCTGCGGCACATTACACTCAGCCATCCGCGCCTGCAGTACCTCGAGCCGCTCTTCACGCTGACTGCCGCCGATTATTTCGCCGACCCGCGGCACCAGCAGGTCCATCGCCGCGACGGTCTTCTGATCGTCATTAAGCCGCATATAAAAGGCTTTGATATTTTTCGGGTAGTCGGTCACAAACACCGGTCCGTTAAAGACCTGTTCGGTCAGGTAGCGCTCATGTTCCGACTGCAAATCAGTGCCCCACGCGACCGGAAACTCGAACTTCTGTTGCGCTTTCAGCAGCAGATCGACCGCTTCAGTGTAGCTGATGGTTTTGAATTCCGCTTTGGCTAACGCTTCGAGTTTGTCGATCAGCCCCGTTTCGATCCGCTGGTTGAAAAAGGTCAGATCCTCCTGACAATTCTCCAGCGCGTAAGAAACCATGTAACGGAGAAAATCCTCACCCAACTGACAATCATCGGCCAGATCGGCAAAGGCGATCTCCGGTTCGATCATCCAGAATTCGGCGGCATGCCGGCTGGTATTGGAATTTTCCGCGCGGAAAGTCGGACCGAAGGTGTAAACATCGGTAAAGGCAGTGGCAAATAATTCAGCCTGCAACTGGCCGCTGACGGTCAGCCCGGTCCGCTCGCCGAAGAAATCCTGTTGCCAATCGATCTCGCCATTCTGCTGCGGCGGGTTAGCCGCGTCGAGGGTTGAAACGCGGAACATTTCACCGGCGCCTTCGCAATCGTTGGCGGTAATAATCGGCGTTTGCACATAGAGGAAGCCTCGCTGTTGAAAAAACTGGTGCACGGCAAAGGAGAGCGCGCTGCGCATCCGGAACACCGCGCCGAAAGAGTTGGAACGGGGCCGCAGGTGAGCGATGCTGCGCAAGAACTCGAAGGAATGTCGCTTCTTCTGCAACGGGTAGCTGTCATCGGCCTCGCCAACGATTTCGACTTCAGCAACCTGCAGCTCCCACTGCTGCCCGGCAGCCGGGGATTCGATCAGGTGCCCGCGGGCGCTGACACAAGCCCCCGTACCAACCCGGCTGACTTGGTCATAATTGTTCAGCTCCGGGCTTAAAACCAGCTGTAAGCTGTCGAAACAACTCCCATCGTTCAGGGCGATAAAACTGACTTCTTTGCCGCGCCGCGCCGAACGCACCCAGCCTTTGACGCAAATCTCTGAGCTCTGCTCGGCACTCAATGCAAGTTTGATGGCTGTTCTCAACGGCTTCTTCATCGACACTCCTGTTGGTTATGGTCATTCGCTATCTGTCGATTATTCACGACTTGGCCAGCAGTCTGCAAGCCTGTTTCGACCGGCAAGAAAAAAAGGCCCCGGAAATGGCAGCCTTTGATTCTTGAACGACAACAGTTTAGCAGTCCAAATATCGACCGGACCGACGCTCCAGTTGAGAGCTGGTATCGTAACTCCTCAGCCGACTTAAATTTCAATTGCGCTTCAGTGGCAACTGGACACTAAAACAGCTGCCCTGACCCGGTACCGACTTGACCGTCAGGGTCCCCTGATGATTTTCGGTAATCAGAAAATAAGATACCGACAATCCTAGCCCGGTGCCGAGTCCGACCTCCTGGGTGGTAAAGAATGGTTCAAAAATCCGCTTGCTGGTCGCCTCGTCCATTCCGGCGCCATTATCCTCGATCTGCAGACAGACCTGTTCATCGAGCGGAAAAATCCTGATTCTGATTTCCGGATGCGCAACTTTATGACCGATCGCCAGGGCAGCATTTTTCAGCAGGTTAAGAACCACCTGCTGAATCTGGCTCGACTCGCAGGGGACATCCGGGACCGGCTGATAATCGCGAATAAGACTGATCGTCCGGAAGTCGAAATGGTGCTTCATGTCATAATCACTTGCAGCAAGCTCGATGGTCTTTTCCACCAGATCGGGCAGCGAGCAGGGCAGGAAGCTGGACGAGCTTTTGCGGCTGAAGTTGAGCATATTTTCAATGATCCGCGCGGCCCGTTGCCCGGAAGCGGCAATCGACTTCATCATCTGATCAAAGCCGCGCTGTTGAGCATATTCAGCCACCTGCTCGATGCTGATGCCGATTTCTGCGGCGGTCTTGCGATTCTTCTCCAAGGCCGGCGACAGCCGTTGCCCCATCACCTGAACATTCTGCAATACAGACGCGAGCGGATTGTTGATTTCGTGAGCCATGCCGGCAGCCAGATTGCCGATCGAGAGCATTTTCTCCGACTGCACCATCACCTCTTCAATCTGGACCTTTTCGGTGATGTCATCCATATGAATCATCGCCCCGTAGCTGTCTGCGCCACGGAGCGGATAAACCAGCAGGTCGAAAAAGCGTTCCTGCGTCTTCACCAAACCGGCAATCTTCTGCAGCCGCAAAACGTTACCGGATGTCAACGTCTCTTCAACCACAGGCTGATAAGTTGGCTCGACAAAGGTTAAAATCTCAGGCAGCGGTCTGCCGATCGCCATTTTCTCCTCAATCCCGCTGATCTCAACCGTCTGCCGATTCCAGAGGGTGATCTCCAGTGCAGAATTGACCCCGATCATGATCGATGGCATGGCATCAACGATATCATGCAGAAATTCCTTCAACGACCGTAACGCTTCCTCAGCCTGCCAGCGTTTCGATATATCCTCTACGGTTCCTTCGATAAACAGGATCAGATCATCTTTGTCCCGCACCAGGTGGCTGTTGATAGAGGCCCGGAAAATCTCCCCATCATTTCGCCGCATCAGGGTTTCGAAATTATTGACCGTTTCCTCCTTAAATAACCGTGAGATCAGGCGGTCGCGGTCGGCCGGATCGGCATAGATCCTTTCCCGCAGGTTGTTAAAGGTCTCGAGCGGTTGATCCTCGTCAATACCGAATATCTTGTGCATTGCCGGATTAATGTTGAGGAAGGCCCCTTCGACAGAACTCTGGTAAATCCCTTCGGACGCGTTGTCAAAAATATTCCGGTAGCGCCGCTCCGATTCCTGCAAAGCAGACCAGCTTTCAACCAGATCAGCGACCATCCCGTCAAACACCTCCTCGATCTGCCCCCATTCATCGGTGCGGTTGAGCGAGATCGGTGAGCTGTAATCACCCTGCCGGAACCTCAGCAGCCGGTTACGGATTTTATCCATCGGTCGCTTGATGTGATAGGCAAACAGGTTCAGGTGAATCAAGCTGAGCATCAGGGCCAGAACAATCAACAATCCCAGAACGATCGCCCCGGTGTTAAATATATTCTTATCTATTTGCTGCCGGGCCCGGTCAGCCGCCTTGGCATGCTGCTGGTCGATAACCTCCAACTGATTTAGGACAGCCTCAGCCAGTTGATTTAATTCCGCCGTTCGCCGGCCCAGATGGATCATTTCCTGTTGATAACGTGTCATCAGGTGCTGATAATATTTCAACTGGTCGATCAGGTGTCGACCGAATCGATTGAGCGGTGCTTCCGCTGCAGCCAAAGTCCTGAGCCGCAGCGACAAGTTGGAGATATTCTCACTATTGGGCGGCAGATCGAAAAAAGAGGCGTTGAAAAGTGTTTGTGGCTGTTCCCTGATATTCCGTTGCATAATTCCCAGCAGACTGACGCGATAGCTGGCAATCTGCAAGGTCAACTGCTCGTAATATTCGACCGATCTCCCCTCTAATGCGGCATCGATCATCAGCTTGGCAAGGATTTCTTCTATGATGATAAAAACTTCGTCGAGTCCTTCATCTTCCCAGCTGCGCCAGAGCAGCAGCTCGTTGACCGTTTTGCACTGCTCCAGATAGTCACTCAGCTTTTGCCGCAGTGGCAAAAACTGGTTAGCCAGCAGCTTTTCATCATGACCGTGCTCATGCTGCTGACCAATCAAGTCTAACAGCTTGATACCTTCGCGCTGCAGATACTCATCGTTGCCGTAAAAAGTCGCATTCAGTTGCCGCAATCTGGCCAGGAACGCCCCCATTTCTCGCGCCAGTTCTGAGCTATCGATGGTCTGCTGCAACTGGGTGCTGACAGCCCGACCGATATCGCGACGCACCTGCATAAAGGCGACCAGCAGGATCAGTGCAATCACAATAAAGGAAATGACCGATAAACCGCTCGCCACGCTCAGTCTGGCCTGAATTGACAGTTTCAGTTTATCTTTTAATTTCATTTTATAACTTTATCCGCAACTGAACATTTGTCATGGCCAGCTTGTTTCGATACGAGAAGCAGTACAAAAAGCAATTATAACCAATTTCGGCATAAGTTCCGCCCAGTTTCAGCAAAACACCAACCCAACAATTAGCATTTTCCAACAATAGCACATTTATTGCCCTTGCCACCAGAAACAAACAGGCCCGCATTAAATACGGGCCTGTGCAGAACAATTTCATGTATCCAGTGGTCGTTTAGCTGTGTTCCCTCGACTTCAGGAACTCGACCCCCTCCCACTGCTCCATGGTATGGCCAAGTCGCCATTCGCTGGCCGCCAGATAGGTCAGGTGACCTTCTGCGTCGTGAGCCAAATGATGCTGATTCTTGGTACTGAATTCTTCAAGCAATTTCTTGTCTTCACACTCGATCCAGCGCGCCGTGCTGTAATCGACCCCTTCATAGACGGCGTTGACATTGTATTCCGCCTTCAGCCGCTCCATGGTCACATCGAACTGCAGCACACCGACCGCACCGAGAATGAACTCGGCCCCGGAAATCGGCTTGAAGACCTGAACCGCGCCTTCTTCTGCCAGCTGTAGCAGACCCTTCTGCAACTGCTTCGACTTGAGTGGATCCTTCAAGCGCACCCGGCGGAAATGTTCCGGAGCAAAGTTGGGGATACCGGTAAACTTGAGCGGTTCTTTCGGCGTAAAGGTATCGCCGATCTTGATCGTGCCATGGTTGTGCAGGCCGATGATATCTCCTGGGTAGGCCTCTTCGACATGAGCGCGGTCCTGGGCCATGAAGATGGTCGCCTTGGAGAGGTTGACCTCCTTGCCGATCCGGTGGTGCCTGACCTTCATCCCCTTGGTGAACTTGCCGCTGCAGATGCGCAGAAAAGCGATCCGGTCGCGGTGGGCCGGATCCATGTTCGCCTGGATCTTGAAGACAAAACCGGAGAACTCCTCCTCGTCCGGCTCAACCACCCGCTCGGTTGTTTCCCGTGGACCGGGCGCCGGGGCCAGCTCGACGAAGGCATCGAGCATTTCCTGGACGCCGAAATTATTGATCGCACTGCCGAAAAATACCGGCGTCTGGCTCGCTTTCAGGTAGTCAGCCATATTGAACGGATTGGCCGCCCCTTCGAGCAGCTCGATATCCTCACGCAACTCATCCGCCTGCCTGCCGAGCAGTTCGTCCAGCTTCGGATCGTCGAGGCTGTCGATTTTTACCGTCTCGGTGCTGCGGGCATCGTCGCCGGGAGTAAACAGGTTCAATTCCTTGCGGTAGAGGTTGTAGACCCCTTTGAAACGCTTCCCCATACCGATCGGCCAGGAGAGCGGCGTACACTCGATCTGCAGCTTTTCCTCGATATCGGCCAACACATCGAGCGGCTCCAACCCTTCGCGGTCGAGTTTGTTGATGAAGGTCAGCACCGGGGTGTTGCGCATCCGGCAGACTTCCATCAGTTTCTCGGTCTGCGGCTCAACCCCCTTGGCGCTGTCGATGACCATCAGCGCGCTGTCGACGGCGGTCAAAACCCGGTAGGTGTCCTCGGAGAAATCCTGGTGGCCGGGGGTATCGAGCAGGTTGACCTCAAAGTTGCGATAGTCAAACTTCATCACCGAAGAGGAGACCGAGATGCCCCGCTCCTTCTCGATGCTCATCCAGTCACTGGTGGCATGACGGCTCGACTTGCGCGCCTTGACTGTACCGGCCATCTGGATCGCCCCACCAAACAGCAGCAGTTTTTCGGTCAGCGTGGTTTTCCCGGCATCCGGGTGGCTGATGATACCGAATGTCCGGCGTTTTTCGATTTCGCGTTGTAATTCTTTACTCACAGTTATACTTCCTTGCAATCACTTGCTGATGTTCAATGCGTGCGTTAATTCTCTGGAACTCGCCAGCGTTTATGCATCCAGAACCACTGGCTCGGATCGCGCCGGACCACGGCTTCAATTTTATCGGTCAACAACTGGGTGTTACGGGCAACCGCCTCACTCCCCTCCCCGTCCAGCATGATCATCGGTTCTGACCAGATTTTGTAGCGGTTCTCCGGAGTCCGGTGACAATAAGTCGGCACCACCGGAATCTGGTATCTCATCGCCATGTTGGTGATGGCGGTGGTGGTGTAGGCCATGCGGCCAAAAAACTCGGTCGGGACCGAACCTGGGGGAGAAATATGCTGGTCGAGCAGGATTGCTACCGAACTGTTCTCATGCAGCACTTTGAGAATCCGCCGCGCGCCTTTGCGGCTGTCCAGGGTCCTGGTCCCGAAAGTTTCACGGATATTGGTAAAATACTTATCGGCCAATGGATTTTTCAGCGGTTTGGTCACCGCGTCAAATTTGATTCCGGTCTGCGGCATGGCAAAAAAACCCGCCTCCCAGAAACCAACATGACCGGTCAAAACAATCACACCCCGGCCAAGCGCCAGGGCGTCTTGCAGATATTGCTGATCGACCATCTCAAAATATTTTTCAAAGTCACCACTGCCGCTACGGAACATATCCAGACGCAACATCTCTACGCCACAGATACCGACATGCTGGAAATTGGCCCAGGCGATGGTGCGTACTTTTCGCTGGCTCCACTCGGGATAAGCACGCCGGATATTATCTTCTGCCAGTCGCCAGCGTTTCGGTAAAACCATTCCAGTCAAAAGTCCAAGACGTCCTCCCAAAATCAGCGCCTGTTTCCGCGGCAAACGTCTGACCAGTGCTGCCAGAACCCGCAACGTATAATATTCAATTTTATGTTTCAGAGAAATCTTAGTCATCTACCCGCTCTATAAATGAAAAGGCCGGCCCAAAAACCGGCCGACCACTATAGCTTAACTCATAGCTGCGATGTAAGTCTGTTTTTCCCTGAATTACTGGAAACGATAGCCTTTTTTCAGCATGCAGGATTCGTATAACTGAACCTGCCGTTTCCCATCAGGAAAATCCTCCATCCCACTACCGCTCATCAGCGGGTCCATATTGATCACCCCGTAACGCTTTGCATATTGCTGACAATAAGCCTGGTCCTGATCCCGGTCGTGTTTATCGAGCGGATCAACCACAATCAGGCGCGGCCCCTTGGCACAGGCGCTCAGACCCAACAAAACAACCAGCAACAAAGCCCATTTCTTCATCAAAACCTCGCCAGCAGCGGAACAAGAGGAATGCTATTGCAGGCAGACAGTCTAACAGACAAACACATGATTTGAAATGACTAATATGTGAAAAAATCCTATTGGCAAATTTCTTGACCGCAGCGCTGCGATACTTTTATGCTGCGCTGTTGAATCTGGCGAAACTTATACTTACCTGGATAAATTCCAGTGCCAGTCGCCCCAGCGAGATATTCGCGCAATAAAGACCTGTGAAGGAGCACTGAATGGCTGTCTATGAGGCAAACCACCCCCTGATCAAACACAAACTGGGCCTGATGAGGCAAAACGACATCAGCACCAAGGATTTTCGTGAACTGGCCTCCGAAGTGGCCCGCCTGCTGACCTACGAAGCGACCAAGGACCTGGAAGTCGAACCGGAGACGATTGAGGGCTGGAACGGCCCGGTGACGGTCGACCGGATCAAGGGGAAAAAAATCACCGTGGTGCCGATTCTACGTGCCGGGCTGGGGATGATGGACGGTGTCCTCGACCTGATCCCCAGCGCCCGGGTTAGTGTCGTCGGCCTCTACCGCAACGAGGAAACGCTGGAACCGGTCACCTACTTCGAAAAACTGACCAGCAGCATGGATGACCGCACGGCGTTGATTCTCGACCCGATGCTGGCCACCGGTGGATCACTGATCGCCTGCATCGAGATGCTGAAAAAAGCTGGCTGCACCAGTATCCGCGGACTGTTCCTGGTGGCCGTCCCAGAGGGGCTGGAAAAGGTCAAAACCCTGCACCCCGACGTCGATATCTACGTCGCTTCGATCGATGAGCGCCTCAACGAAAACGGCTATATCCTGCCTGGTCTCGGTGATGCCGGGGACAAAATATTCGGAACCAAGTAAACCTAAGCTGACAAAGGATGCTTAAATGAGCCAGGAAAACTCGTCCACAGATTACAATTTCCGCCCCAAAGATTGTCTGCTCGGTGCCCAGATGCTGTTTGTCGCCTTCGGTGCCCTGGTGCTGGTGCCGCTACTGACCGGCCTCAATGCCAATGTCGCCCTGTTTACCGCCGGGGCCGGGACACTGGTTTTCCAGGCGATCACGCGGGGTAAAGTGCCGGTCTTTCTCGCCTCCAGTTTCGCCTTTATCGCGCCGATCATCTACGGGGTTCAGCAGTGGGGCATCCCCGGGACCATGTGCGGCCTGCTCGCTGCCGGCCTGATGTACGTACTGATCAGTTTCCTGATCCGTATTTTCGGTTCCGAGGTCCTGCACAAGATCCTGCCTCCTATCGTCACCGGCCCTGTCATTATGGTCATCGGCCTGGTCCTGGCCCCGGTTGCCGTGCACATGGCCTCCGGCCGCACCGGCGACGGTGCCGCCTGGCTGGTGCCGGAAACCACCGCCTTTATCATCGCCGGAATTTCCCTGTCTGTGACCATTATCGTTTCGCTGCTCGGCAAAGGACTGTTCAAGTTGATCCCGATCCTCTGCGGCATTACCGCCGGTTATGTTAGCTCGCTGCTCCTCGATATGAGCGGTTTTTCCGCAGCAACCCAGGCAGCCTTCGATCCGGGCACCCTGCAGAACTGGACCGCCCCGGCATTGGTTTCGATGCAAAAAGTTTCCGCCGCCCCCTGGTTTGCCATCCCCGAGTTCAGCTTCCCGACCTGGAACCTGGAAGCGATCCTGTTTATCGTTCCGGTCGCCATCGCCCCGGCCATTGAGCACTTCGGCGACGTGCTGGCCATCGGCGGCATCACCGGCAAGGATTACGTTGAAGAACCAGGCATCAAGAACACCCTGCTCGGCGACGGGGTCGCCACCAGCCTGGCGGCATTTTTCGGCGGGCCACCCAACACCACCTATTCTGAAGTCTCCGGCGCGGTTGCCCTGACCCGCGCCTTTAACCCGGCGATCATGACCTGGGCGGCGATTACTGCCATCCTGCTCGCCTTTGTCGGCAAGCTCGGCGGCTTCCTCAACACCATCCCGGTGCCGGTGATGGGCGGTATCATGGTGCTGCTGTTCGGCGCCATCGCCGTTATCGGCATCAGCACCCTGGTTAAAGCCGGCACCGATTTGATGGAACCGCGCAATCTGGCGATCGTCGCCATCATCCTGGTGTTCGGTATCGGTGGCATGAATTTCGATCTGGCGGTGGTCAAGCTGGGTGGCATCGGTCTGGCGGGAATTATCGGCGTGCTGCTCAACCTGCTGCTGCCGGGCCAGAATCAAGCATAAAGAATTTGACCTGACAAACAGAAAGGACGCCCCAATCAATAGACGCCATTCTTCCCTGCACTCACGAGCATACAGAAGACGCCCACCTGTGCAACAATGTGGGCGTCTTCTGTTATCCCTACCTAGCAAACACTTGTTACTTAATTCCGAGATTTATTGTCTGAAACAAATCAAGTATATGCTTTTGAAAATTTGATCAGCAGCATGCGCTCACAATTAGCCAAGCCTAAGAATTAACATTGTAAACCATCAATGATTTTGATATAATTAGGCGGTTCAAGTATTTTCTTGGACTGGGTCTTTACCTTAGGGGGATTGCATGTTCCTTCGTAGTGCGCAAAGTGCATGCTTATGAAAGCCAGAAAAACGTCTGCCTTTAAACTTGAGAATCTTGAGCCGCGCTTGCTGTTCAGCAGTGGTACGACCGTTGCCGCAGTTGAATACGAGGTTATGCCTGCTGACTCAGGGGCGGTCCTGCAACTTGACCTGGCGACCGAGGCACAGTCTGCCGAACATGCAGAGATGCAAGCG
>CALZHQ010000056.1 GCA_945787295.1 uncultured Desulfuromonadales bacterium | reverse complement strand
GCCGACCCGGCTGTCTTTCATGATCCGCAGACTGCTTTCGCGGTCACGCCCGCCGGCCAGCCCATCGATCATGTCGGCGATGCCATCGAGGTGCAGCGCGCCGGTCGCCAGAATTAACAGCAGAATCAGCAAGCAATCGAGCACCGCGCGGGGAATCAGTGGCGCCAGCAACCAGTTACAGATCACCAGCCCCAGGCCGAGGACCAGACCAACGGCCGGAAACAGGCCCATGCTGCGCCCGAGGCGTTGGTTATCCATCTGCACATTGTCCGCCACCGGGAAGATGGTCAGAAAGGCACAGGCGGTACGGAAATCGTCCCAGTGCTGTTTCACTGATCTGAACCTTCGGAGACTCCTGCCTCGTCAAAAGTGAGAACTTCGCGTAGAACCTGCAAACTGCCTTCAATCAGGGTCATCGCCAGAGCGCCACCGGTGCCTTCACCAAGCCGCAGGCCAAGATCGAGCATCGGCTGCTGACCGATCCGCACCAGCATGTGATGATGACCGATCTCTACCGACTGATGGGCGGCGAAAACATAGTCGCGGACATGCGGATGCAACTCGGAGGCGAGCAAGGCCCCGGCCGTAGAAATAAACCCATCAACCACCACCGGGATTCCCTCAGCGGCACAGCCGAGAACCAGCCCGGCAATACCGCCGATTTCAAAACCACCAACCTTGGCCAGCACATCAACGGCATCATCGGGGTTCGGCTGATTGAGCTCCAGCCCTTTGCGGATGGCGGCAACTTTACGCACCAAACCTTCATCGTCGATGCCGGTGCCGCGATGGGTGACCTGCTCAATCGGCAGATGGCAGATGCAGGCGGCAATCGCGGCCGACGGGGTGGTATTGCCGATCCCCATATCGCCGGTGCCGACCAGGTCGACGCCATCGGCCTTGGCCTGGCGAGCCATTTCTACCCCGGTCGCCAAGGCCTGCAAGGCCTGTTCACGGCTCATCGCCGGCCCCTTGGTGAAATTGGCGGTGCCCTTGGCGATCTTGCGCTTGATCAGCCTGTTGAGGTCTTCAAAATCGGTCGCCACCCCCATATCGACCACCAGTACTTCGGCCCCGGCATGCCGGGCCAGGGCATTGATCGAAGCACCACCATCGACAAAGTTGAAGACCATCTGCGGCGTCACTTCCTGCGGAAAGGCACTGACCCCCTCTTCGGTGACGCCATGGTCTCCGGCAAAAGTATAAACCCGCTTGGCCCGGACATCTTCACGGCCGGTGATTGCGACATAACGGCGAGCAAACTCCTCGAGCCGCCCCAAAGAACCGATCGGCTTGGCCTGCCGGTCGATGCGGGCTTGTATTTCGGCCAGCTTTTGTTCAGTGACCGGTTGAATCTGGTTGAGAACTGTCTGTAAGTCAAAATTGGACATCGGTTTCTCCTGCAAACAACTATTACTTCAGCTTTACCGGCAGGCCGGATACCACCAGCCAAGCTTCATCGGCAGCTGCGGCAAGACGCTGGTTGACGATTCCGGCCAGATCGCGAAAGTTACGCGCCATCCGGTTTTCCGGCACGATGCCACTGCCGATTTCATTCGAGACCAGGTAGAGCGGCTCCTCGAGTTGCCAGGCCAGTTCGATAAAGCGATCAATCTCGGCCAGAACCGGTCCCTGCTTCTCTTCGAAATGAAAAAACAGATTGGTGATCCAGAGGGTGACACAATCGAGCAGCAACGCTCCATGCCCGGCGGCAGCACCGGATAAACGCTCAGTCAACCAAAGAGGCTCTTCCAAAAGCTGCCAGCGTTCGTCACGGGCCTGCTGGTGCATTTCAATCCGTGCCGCCATCTCATCGTCATCGATCCTGGCCGGCGCGATGTAGAGCAATTTCCCCGGCTGTTTTTCCGCCAGTTGCTGAGCAAAGCTGCTTTTACCGGAACGGGACCCGCCGGTGATATAAATCATCCCTGCCATGCTCTTCTCCCGTCAGTACTCAATGCCGGGTCGAGCAACCAAGCCCTTTGCAAAAGGGTGGCGCTCCGCCTGCATCACTGTGATCAGATCGGCCCGTTGCAAAACATCCTGCGGCGCATTGCGGCCGGTCAGGACCAGCTCGGTATTTTTCGGACAGCTATCCAACAACTGAAGCCCCTCGGCCATCGGCAAATAACCTTTGTGCAGGACGCCGTTGAACTCATCGAGCACCACCAGATCATAGTCGCCAGCGAGGATTTTCGGCTGCACACGAGTAAAAGTTTCGGCAACGTTCTGTGCAAGCTCAGCCGGCCGCTGGCGGGCAACAATTCCCCCCAGGCCGGCTGTTACAATCTCCAGCCCGGTCAACTGCTCCAGAATCCGCAGTTCACTGCTCGGCGGCTCGGCCGGCTTGAGAAAACGGACCAGCAGCACCTTCAGGCCCTGTCCGAGTGCGCGGATGATCAGACCGGTGGCCGCAGTGGTTTTCCCCTTGCCCGGGCCGGTGTAAACCTGGATGATCGCCTGCTTCATCAGTCGCTCCAAAATACAAAACCCCGCTGCCATAAAGGCACCGGGGTCATATCTCTGACGACTCCGGCCTCTCCCGCGAAAGGGCAACGGTCAATATCCGGGCAGGTCTCCTGGCTTGTGGATCAACTTACTGGCCAGCCCTTCCCGGCTCCTTATGAGCCAGTGGCTTGCTGACGGTCATCACCACTTACAGTTGCGGGGCAGCGAGGGACTTGCACCCTCTTCCCTATTCTCCCACCGACTTACTTGTGGGCACCCGAAAAGTTTACTCTATTTTTGGTTCTGCGGTTGTAACAGAGGCGCGGGAAAAAAGCAATCTTACCAGATTTTACGCCTCCAGGGCATCCTCGATCCGCTCCCAGATATCCTCTTTCCCCTCTCTGGTGAGTGCCGAAAACAGGCTGAAGGCGTCACGCGGCAGACCGGTCAGTTCGGCAATCTCCCTGATCTGCTTGTCACGTTGGCTGCGCTTGAGCTTGTCGATCTTGGTGATCACCGGGATGGTCGGCACCTCGAACTCTTCCAGCCAGTCGATCATCTGGATATCCTCTTCCCGCGGCGTGCGGCGGATATCGAGAATAAAGACCACCGCCTTCAAACATTCGCGCCTTTCCAGGTAGGTGCGCATCATCGGCCCCCAGGCTTTTTTGACACTTAGCGGCACCTTGGCAAAACCGTAGCCGGGCAGATCGACCAGCGAGAAGCTATCCTCATTAATATTGAAAAAATTGAGCAACTGGGTACGTCCCGGGGTTGAGGAGGTCCGCACCAGGTTCTTCCGGTTGACCAACACATTGATCAGTGAACTTTTACCGACATTGCTACGCCCGGCAAAGGCAATCTCTGCCAGTTCAGGGGGCGGATAATTGCCTGGTTTGGTGGCGCTTTTGATAAATTCCGCTGAGCTGATTTTCATATTTGATCCACTTCGATAATTGACTTGGGTGGTTGAGAATAGTCCAGAAACCAGAACCTGGCAACTGTCGACAGTGTACACTAACTACAAGAGAGAAAGTTTTACAAATTGGGGATTTTTGGTGATATTCAGTCGGCACTTCTGCTAGTATACGGATTCTTATTGATGATATTTTTAATTCATGAGTATAATTGTCACCTATTCACCAGTCGATTTTTTCTAATTCAGATCTTGGAGGTTAGCACATGATTAGTGACAAACTTGTCGATGCATTCAATGCTCAAATTGCCTTTGAAATCCACTCGGCACTGATCTACAAAGCGATGCAGGCCTATTTCGAAGCTGAAGATTTTCCCGGAATGGCCAACTGGATGGGCGTCCAGTACCAGGAAGAACTGTCCCACGCGGAAAAAATGTTCAACTTTGTCTGCGAGGCGGGCGGCCGGGCCAAGATGCTGGCGATGGAAGAGCCGCGCAACGAGTACAGTTCCCCCCTGGAAGCCTTCGAAACAGCGCTGGCCCACGAACAGATCGTCACCAGCCGCATTAGCAACCTGATGGAACTGGCGCAAGAGGAAAAAAACCACGCCGCCCAGATTGAGCTGCAGTGGTTTGTCACCGAGCAGGTAGAAGAAGAAGCCAGCGCCGGGCTGATTATCAAAAAACTACAAATGGTCGAAGGGGATGGCCGCGGGCTGCTGATGATTGACCAGGAGCTGGCAGCACGTGTTTTCACCCCGATTGCAGCTGAATAATTATCTTTATAAAGAGAGAGAAGGAGGATCCACCCCATGCTTAGCGACATCGATGTAAAAAATGCTCTGATCCGTTCGGTTCAGACTGAAAAGAATGCCATGAACTTCTACGAAATCGCAGCCAAGCAGATGAAGAACGCTGACGCGATCAAAACCTTTGAACTGCTGGCCCGCGAAGAGCGTGAGCACGCCAAGCACTTCTTTGACAAGTGCATCGAGTGTGACCTGCCGCCGTTCGACGAGTTCATCGCTGCCGATCCGGATCAGGAAGGCGAGTGGTTGTCCGACCTCGACAAGGCCCTGCTGGCCAACTTCAGCGACCAGAAGGCGATGGAACTGGCGATGGAAAAAGAGAAGCGTCTCGAGGAAAGCCTGCGCGAAATGGCCGCCAAAATCGAAGATCCTGAAGTCCGCGCTATCTTCGAAGATAACGCCAAGTCGACCAACCATCACTACCAGCTGATCGAGTCGGAGTATGCCCGCATCATGGGGATGCCGCACGAGACCGACATCGATACTTTCGTTCGCGAATAGCAGCAACCGGTTCAGATAATACAAAAGGCCGCGCAATTGCGCGGCCTTTTGCGTCAGCACCCCCTAAGGCAGAGCGCCTCCGCAGTAATTAAAAGCCGGAATAGTCACTGCTCAATCCAAAGAGTTCCGGAAAAATCACCAGGATCGCCAGCACCAGCACCTGAAGAATAATAAACGGCAACACCCCGGAATAGATATCTGTCGTTTTAACCTCTGGGGGGGCCACCCCCTTCAGATAAAAGAGGCTGAAGCCGAACGGCGGCGTCAAAAACGAGGTCTGCAGGTTCATGGCGACCAGAATCGCGTACCAGACCGGGTTAATGCCCAGGTTGAGGGCGATCGGTGCCAGAATCGGCACGACAATATATGAGATCTCAACAAAATCGATAAAAAAACCGAGCGCCATGATCAGCAGCATCGACAAAATCAGGAAGCCCCACTTCTCACCGGGAAGTCCCATCATAAAGTCTTCGACCAGGTAATCACCACCGGTATAGGTGAACACCATCGAAAAGGCGGTTGCTCCAACCAGAATGGCAAACACCATCGCGGTGATTTTAGTCGTTTCCAGGGCACTGTCCCAGACCATCCGGATCGACAGCTGCTGATACATGCCAGCAAGGATAATTGCCCCGACACCACCGATGGCGGAAGATTCGGTCGGTGTGGCAACCCCGAACAGGATCGAACCGAGAACCAGAACAATCAACACCAGCGGCGGAACGATCGCCCGCAAGGCGATAAAAACTTGTTGCTTTTTTGTCCCGTGCGAGTCATCGAGACGGATCGGTGGGGCGAGATCCTTTTTAAAATAGGCGAGGATCAGAATGTAAATGACATAGAAAAGAACCAGTGACAACCCCGGCCAGAATGCCGCCTTGAAAAGGTCTCCGACCGGTTCCTGAAAAACGTCGCCGAGGATAATCAGCACAATCGACGGCGGAATAATCTGCCCCAAAGTCCCAGCAGCGCAGATAGAGCCGGTCGCCAGCTTTTTGTCGTAATTGTATTTGAGCATGACCGGCAGGGAGATGACCCCCATGGCGACGACACTGGCACCGACAACTCCGGTGGATGCGGCCAGCAAAGCACCAACCAGCACCGTCGAAATAGCGATCCCGCCGCGGATCTCGCCAAACAGAAAACCCATCGATTCCAGCAGCCTTTCAGCCAACTTCGACTTCTGCAGCACAATCCCCATGAAGATAAACAGCGGTATCGCCATCAGGATGGTGTTATTCATAACCGACCAGATCCGGTGCGGCATCATAGCAAAGATGCCCTGCCCCTCGGCAATCAGGCCAAAAACCACCGCCGCCCCGCCAAAAGTAAATGCGACCGGAAAACCGGCCAGCAGTAACAGCAGACAGACGGCAAACATCACTAAACCAATCATTAAGCCAGGTTCCTTCTATAAATGAATAGTATTTTCACTCTTATTTCTAAGTTCAGATCAAAGAATATCGTCTTCGATATTATGCTTGGGTGGTAATTCCAAGCCGCGAAAAATTCGGATATTACGCACTATGAATCCGGCGGCTGAAACCAGCAGAAAAACAAAGGAGAGGGGAATCAGCGCCTTGATCAGATAGCGGTGGGTCAGGCCACCCGGATCACCGCTGATTTCATTCATCGTGAAGGCCTCATGCACAAACCAGGTTGAACCGTCAATAATCAGCACCGATAAGGGTATCAAAAAAACCAGTGCTCCCAGGATATTGACAATAGCTTTCCACTTAGGACTAAACTTGTCGTACAGCACATCAACCCGCACATGCCCCTCAGTTTTCAAGGCATAAGGAATCCCGAAAAGAAAGACCACGGAGAAAATGTGCCACTCCATTTCCTGCAAGGCGATCGACCCGGAACGGAAAAAATAGCGCATGATCGTATCGTAAAACACATTAGCCAGCAGCAGCAGCATCAATGCAGCAGCAACATAGCCAACATAATCGGAAAAACGATCCAAAGCGCGTTCAGTTTTTAACAGCATGACCATCCTGCCAGGGGTAAGGGGAAACAGTAAAAGGGCTCCCGACAGGGGTGCCGGGAGCCTTTCTTATCTCCAGATACGAATATTACTCGAGATTATCTTTCAGATATGCGTAATCGGATATCTCGGTCCAACGCCGCGCTTTTTTCATGTAGGCCGTCTGGGCATCATAAATTTTCTTGAACACCGGATCCTTGGAAGCCGTTTCCTTGAGCAGCTTCTCATTCTCTGCCTTCATTGCCGCAATAACGTCCTTCGGGAAAGTCTTGATCTTGACGTTCGGGTATTCAGTCGCAATTTTGTCCCAGTTTTCGGCACTGTCATTGTACGAACGGGCGTACATGTCGTAGGCGGCAAATTGCATTGCCGTTTCAACGATTTTCTGCAGATGCGCCGGCAGGGCATCGAACTTTTTCTTGTTAACCATAAACTGCAGTTCGGTTGCCGGCTCATGCCAGCCCGTGTAGTAGTAAGGGGCTATCTTGTGGAAACCCATATTCAGATCGAGCGAAGGGCCGACCCATTCAAGAGCATCGATGGTCCCGCGATCGAGGGCCGTGTAAAGTTCGCCCGGGGGGATATTGGTGACCACGACACCGAGCTTGGAGAGAACTTCACCGGCAAACCCGGGGATCCGCATTTTCAGGCCCTTTAAATCATCCAGACCCTTGATCTCTTTCTGGAACCAGCCCCCCATCTGATTGCTGGTGTTCCCCCCCGGGAAGGAATAGACTCCGTGCTTGTCATAAACCTCCCTCATCAGCTCCATTCCACCGCCGTAATAGAACCAGGCATATTGCTCAGGAGCGATCATGCCGAACGGCATGGTGGTAAAGAACAGGGTGTTCTGGTCCTTGCCTTTCCAGTAGTAAGAGGCCGAATGACCCATCTCGTACTGACCCGCCTTGACCATATCAAGAATGCCGAAAGCAGCTTTGTGCTTGTTTGAAGAATCGATCCGGATCTCCATTTCTCCGTTCGACATCTCCTTGACCATGTCGGCCATCTTGATAACCGCGTCACCAAAAATCGGAAAACCCGTCCCCCAGGTCTGGGCCAGTTTCCAACGATACTTGGGGGCGGCCTCTGCTTGAGTGACACAGGTGCCGACCAACAGCGAGCAAATTGCCAGCATACAAATGGTCAAACGTAATACTGATTTCATCATCCATCTCCTCCACCTCAGAAAGATTAGTGAAAAGCCCTTTCGAAAAGCAACTAACACCTTTTCAGTTGCATTTGGCAATTCTCCCCAGCAATAAAGCCTTTGTCAATGATATGAGCCAAATATTCCCATATTCCAGAAAATATTTTAAAACCGTGGTTTAAATTATACCCAGACAGGAAACATTAATCGGTCGCTAGGATCAATTAAGTGGTAATAAAACCTTAAACGCAGGAAGCTTTAATCGATCGGCGGGAAGAGTTCGACAACAAATGTTGCTCCACCATGAGGGGTCTCTTCCACCCAGGCTGAGCCGTTATAGATGCGGGCGATTTTTGCCACTGTTGCCAATCCAAGGCCTGTTCCCGGCGCTCCGGAACTGCTGCTGCCACGCCGGAAGGGTTCGAATATTTCATCCTGCTCAGCGACAGGGATACCAGGACCGTGGTCAATCACGCGGTACCGGACCCGGTCAGCAAAGGGTTCGCCAGCAACCTGAATGCGCGGATCTTTAACAGCAGCATATTTCAGCGCATTCGCCAATAAATTACGGAACAGATCGGTCAGCAGCGACTCCGGGATACGGATGTCGGGCAACGGCATAATTTTCACTCTTGCCTGCCGTTCAACCACTTTATCTGCCAACTCCAGCAGAACATCTTCGGCAACCTGGGTGGCATCGACATCCTGTTGTGGATTCTTCAACTGCCCCACCCGTGCCAGAGTCAAAAGATCTTCCAGCAGCACTTTCATTTTGGAGGCAGTATGCATGATCTCCCTGATCGATTCGCGACCGATATCATCAAGCACATCTGAGTATCGATCTTCCAATAACTCGGCAAAGCCGATCAAGGGGGTCAAGGGGGAACGCAAATCGTGGGAAACGGTCGAGACGAAAGCATCCAGCTCTCGATTCGCCTGCTGGAGGCGTCTTTCTGCCGCTTTTCGCTCGGTAATATCACGGAACACACCCAGTTTATGCGTCGGTTTCTCGGCCATCGGAAAAGGTGAATGGACAATTTCATAGGTCCGCCCCTGCTGCTTGAGATCCCTTTCGCGACAGACGACCTGCCCCGCCAACACCTCTGGCAGCGGGCAGGCATCGCAGACGGTGTCAAGCTTATGCAGCGCCCGATAACAGATCTGGCCGCTGATATCACCAAAAATATCGCGCATCGCCCGGTTGATAAAAGAGATCTTGAACTCGGCATCACAGATATAAACCGGGTCGGTCATACCATCGAGAACCGATCGCAAAGCCGCTTTTTCCAGTTCCAGTTCACGGGTCCGATCTTCGACTTCACCACGTAAACTGTCTTCCAGTTTCTTCAGCCGGCTGATATCGACGAACGCTTCGATTCCACCGATGACCTGACCGTTCTCATCCCGCAGCAGATCGACATTCTTGCTCAACTCAAGCCGTTGTCCATGTTTATGCTGCACTGAACAACTGATACCGATGACCGGCTTAGGCACCAGACCGTGAAACAGGCCGCACTTGTCCTGGCAGGGAATACCTTCAAGAAAAGAGCAATGCTGGCCGACCGCTTCAACTGCAGAGTAGCCGGTGATCCGTTCAGCTTCTGCGTTCCAATAGACAACCTGCAAATCGGTATTGACCAGAAACAGACCTGTGGGGATGGTTTGCAGCAGGGTTTCGAGTGGGTATTCGGCAAGCAGACGGTAGAGATCCGACTTCATTCAGCCCCCTCAAGGCAAAAGCAAGTTACATGCAGATATTCTCGGACTATACCACCCACCCGGGCGTTCGACCAAAAACTTTCCATTCAGCGAAAAGGACCCCCTGCTAGGCACGAGCAAGAACCGCAACCTCGACCCCTGCGGCACCGGCATCCAGCAGGACCTGACCACAAGCCTGAACCGTCGATCCGGTGGTCATGACGTCATCAACCAACAACAACTTCTCTCCCTGAAGTTTCCGTGTCACCTGAAACACTTGTCTCAAATTACGTTCCCGCTCGCGGGCCGAGAGTTCCTGCTGGGCAAGCGTGTCAGAAGTTTTCTGCAACAGTTTAGTCTCAACCGGAAGGTTTCGAAGACGTCCGAGTTCACGTGCCAACAGTAATGACTGATTGTAGCTGCGCCGTTTTAAGCGCCTGGGATGAAGCGGAACAGGAACGATCAGATCAACCTGCAGGTCGCTGTTGATGACCCGATTTAGCAGTTTGCCAAACGGGCGGTCCAGACCGATCCGCTGATTGAATTTGAACTGCTGAATCGCATCGCGCATGGTGCTGTCATAAGGCCCGACGGTATAAACTTTTCTATAAGCAGGTGTTTTTTTCAGACAGCGACCACACAGGTGAGAGCTGTTTTCTGTACCGGGAAAGGGGAGGGCACAACAGGAGCAATGAGCATTTGGCAGAGCGCGAAAACCGGGCAGACAGTCGGGACAGAAAGGCTCCGCCCAAGAGACAGGAAAGGTGTGACTGCACAAAGGGCAGGCTGGCGGCAACAATTGCGCTAGTAACCTGTCAGCACCCAGGCGCAATCGAATCATCCCCCTCCCCCTGAAAGCGAAAAAGACTTAAGTCAACAAGGAACGGCCGGTCATCGCTGCAGGGACCGGGACCCCAAGCAAGCCAAGGATCGTCGGTGCCAAGTCTGCGAGAATTCCATCGCGTAACTGGACCTGTTTGCGGGCTGCATCGACATACACCAGCGGTACCGGATTGCTAGTGTGCGCAGTATGCACACCACCCTTGCCGTCGCTCATCTGCTCACAGTTACCATGGTCAGCAGTGATCAACAGCCGACCGTTTTTAGCCAGCATCGCTTCGACCACTCGTCCCAGGCAGGTATCTACTATCTCCACGGCTTCGATAGCCGCATCCAGCACCCCGGTGTGACCGACCATGTCCGGGTTAGCATAATTGAGAATGATCAGCTGATATTGATCCGACTCGATCCGCTTGACTACTTCGTCGGTCACCTCGACCGCACTCATAGCCGGCTTCTGATCGTAGGTGGCAACATCCTGCGGCGAAGGAATCAGAACCCGCTCCTCCCCGTCCCAGGCCTTTTCAACGCCACCGTTAAAAAAGAAGGTGACATGAGCATACTTTTCGGTCTCAGCGATCCGCAGTTGTTTGAGTCCGGCCTTGGAAATGACCTCGGCAAGAATATCGGGCAGGGTTTCATTCGGATAAGCGACCGGCAGACCGAAACTTTCGTCATACTCGGTCAGGCAGACATAATCGACCAATTGCGGAGTTTTCGCCCGGGTAAAACCGGAAAACTCCGCATCGGTCAGAGCCCGGGTCATCTCACGGGCGCGGTCGCCACGGAAATTAAAGAACAGGACCCCGTCGCCATCATCGATGGTTCCGGCGGAACCGACCACCCGGGGTTTGACAAATTCGTCGGTCTCGTCTGCGGCATAGGCCGCCTGAATCGCTTCGGCAGAGCTTGCCGCCTGCTGCCCGAGACCTTCGGTCAGCGCCTGGTAGGCTTTTTCCACCCGATCCCAGCGGTTGTCGCGGTCCATCGCCCAGTAACGACCGATGACCGATGCAACCCGTCCCAACCCGATATTTTCCAGTTCGGTTTCAAGCTGCTCCAGGTACGCGGCCCCGCTACGCGGCGGAGTATCCCGGCCATCCATGAAGGCGTGAATACAGACATCCTTGACACCCAGTTTCTGAGCCAGCCGAACGAGTGCGTAGAGATGGGTATTATGGGAGTGGACACCGCCGTCAGAAAGCAGGCCGAGCAGGTGCAGCTTACCGCTGCTGTCGACCAGCCGCTGGCAGAGTCTTTTCAGGGCTTGATTTTCAAACAGGCTGCCATCTTCTATCGCCAGGCTGATCCGGGTCAGATCCTGATAAACTATCCGACCGGCACCGATATTCAGATGACCAACCTCGGAATTCCCCATCTGGCCATCCGGCAGACCAACATCCCGCCCGGAAGCACCGAGCCGGCCGTTTGGCCACTCGCTACGCAGGGCATCCATGGTTGGCGTCTGCGCCAGGCAGGCAGCGTTCTGATCACAGCTTTCACTAATTCCCCAGCCATCTAGGATAACCAGGGCAACCGGTGCTGTCGCCACGCTTAAACCTCCCGCTGCCCGTGCGGAATCGCCTTGGGACCATCAACCAGCTTGGCATCCTGAATCTGCTTACGCTCTGGCAAAACCAGTGAATCGAGAGCTTTACATTCGGAGCAGCGGCTGACCCACTCTTCATGCTTGGCGTTACACTCTTCGCAAACAAAGCCGAGGGTCAGATGGCTGTCGATCCCGAGCGCCCGCTGGTACTCGACCACCGCCTGATCAACCTTGTTGCGGCGACGATGAGCTTCAGCCAGCAGTAAATGCAGTTGCGCAAAATCGATGCCGGTGGTTTCCAGGTCGGTCAAGTGCTGCAAGGCTTCGTCAACCATTTCCAGACGCAGACAGAGGCGGCCCAGATAGAGTTTCAGCAGCAGGTCGCTGCTGTCTTCCTGCATCCGACTCCGATAGAAGGAGAGGAGTGCGGCAGGATCTTCAGCGCCGATGTAGAGATCTTCCAAGCGGGAGAGGAAAACACTCTTCTTCAGAGCTTTATAGCCCTCTTGAAAAACCCGTACCGCATCGCTATCACGCTTCAACTCACGATAAGCATCCCCCAGAGTGACCCGGGCGGGAGTGAAACTGGCATCCTGCTTGATCAGGTCACGACAGGCATCTGCAGCCTGCTCCGCCTCACCGTTGGCCAGAGCATTACGCGCCGTTTCGTAGCGCAGTTGCAGCAGGATCTGTTTTTCAGCATCAGCTCGCGGGCCGGACGAGGTTGCTTTGACAATCCGCTTCTGCAGGGTCAGGGCGTCATCATAGCTGCCCAACTCAATCTGGAGATCGCGCAAGGCGCGCATCGCTTTGCGGTTGTCCGCATCCTTGGCCAGCAGCTCTTTGTAGACCCCCATCGCCTCTTCACGACGGCCGGCATCCTGAAAAACTCCGGCCAGTTTGAAGACGATCTCCAACCCATTGGGATCAATTTTTCGCGCATTCTGTAACAGCTCGATCGCTTCCTGGGTGTTACCTTCCTGCTCGGCAACACTGGCCAGGGCCAAATGGCTGTCGACCCGTTTCGGGTCCCGATCAAGGGCCTTCTTCAAAAGGGTCCGAGCCTTTTTCAGATCACCCGACAACAACCGACCAACCCCGCTGCGATAGATCGAGCCGACTTCTTCAGCTTTTTTAACCCGCCTGCCACCCCGCCAGCTTTTCACCGAATAGGCCATAGCACTGAGCATGTGGACCCCGTTGCCAAGCAGCAGTCCGATCAGCAGAACACAGATCATCATGATCGCCGTCGGCAGGGTAAAGCTCTGCTCATTGGTCAAAAACACCGTAACTTCGCCTGGGTTAATTCCCCAAAAATAGAGGAAGCCAAGGGCAAAAGCGATAAACAATAACATGAACAGAGCAACAACAATCATGGGCATCTCCAGACTGCGCAATTAAAAAAGCGATCAGAGGTGGTTATTCACCAAACTTTTCAACTTCAGATTTACAATCTACACAATAGCGTGAAAACGGCCGGACTTCCATCCGCCGGGTCGGAATTTCTTCTTCGCAGCGCGCGCAGAGGCCATAAACCCCTTGATCCATCCGCTCGAGAGCGGCATCAATATCTCGAACCCGGCTGCGCTGCGCTTCACTCAGGTTCATCAGTACTTCCTGATTATAGCTGTTCGACGACATATCGCCAATATCAGGAACACCATCTTTTCCCAAAGACTGAGACGCTGCGTAGGCTTTGTCAGCTTCTTCGAGAACTTCTTCGCGCATTTGCAACAGGTTATTTCTGATTTCCTGCAATTCTTCTTCGTCCATCGTACTAACGTGCCTCCTGCTAACTAGGTCCTTAAACTAACGGTTATGATAGGGTTCATTCCGCAGAATCGTGCTGCTGCGGTAGAGTTGCTCCAGTAAAAATAAGCGTGCCATCTGATGGGTAAAGGTCATGTTTGAAAGCGAAAGCAATAATTCCGCCCGGCGCCGCAGTTCCTGATCGAGTCCATAGGGGCCACCGATCACCAGGCACCAGTCGCGCCCGCCATGCAGCATTTCATCCCCCAAGCGTTCCGCCAACTGCTCGGAGCTGAAACTCCGACCGCGCTCGTCGAGAGCGATCAGGAAAGAACGCTGCGGAACCTTTTCCAGGATTCTCTCGCCCTCCCGTTTGAGAAGACCAGGGATATCCCCTTTTCGCCCCCCCTTCTCTTCTTTTAACTCAATAATTTCCAGTGGGAAATAACGCTGTAATCGGCCGGCGTAATCCTCGGCGGCCTGGCGTTGCCAAGCTTCTGCCAGCTTGCCGACACAAACCAGCCGCAGTTTCACTTAAGCCTCAGTCCTCTCCAAAGACACTTCGGGAGCTTCGCTCCACAAGCCCTCCAGATCATAGAATTCGCGCACCGGCTCCTGAAACACATGGACCATAAACTCACCGTAATCGAGCAACACCCAGCGCCCTTGATCCATCCCCTCGATCGCCAGTGGCAACTGCTGGTGCTGGTTTTTGAATTCCAGTTTGATATTTTCGGCAATCGCCTGAACCTGACGATCGGAACGTCCCGAGACCAGCAGCAGGTAATCGGTTAACGAAGAGAGCTCACGCACCTCAAGTAATTTTAGATTAAAGCCCTTTTTCTCCAGCGCATATTCTACAGCCTGCATGACTGAGTTGTTATCTTGCAAAATCGATCCTCTTACGTAGTTCCCGCGATAACGGGCTAGCTTTTCCGATAAAGCTCGTGTTGCGTGATATAGTCACTTACCGACTTCGGCAGCAACCTGCTAATGTCGCCATTTGCCCGGAGCAATTGACGAATTTCCGTAGATGAAACATCCCGGCAGGTATGAGTGACTGAAAAGACCGAAAACCCACCTGAATGTAACAGGTTTTTGGATTCGGCATCATAGCAGAAGCTTTCTGCGATAGCAACCGGCAGAAGAGCCTGCAAAGAGCCGGAAAACCCGGGCCGGGCAGTCACCACGATATGGGCTAACTCAAAGAGCCGGGGATAGTCTTTCCATAAGCCGATTTCTGCAAAAGAATCGAGCCCCATGATGAAATAGAATTGGTGTTCGGAATATTCGTCGCGCAGCTGCTCCAGCGTCTCGACCGAGTAGCTGGTGCCGCCGCGGCGCCCTTCCAGAGCGCAGGACAGAAACCGCTCATCCCCCTTTAGCGCCGTCTCTACCATGGCCAGCCGGTGTGCGAACGAAACCTCCTCCGCCAGCGGCTTGTGCGGAGGCCGGCAGGTCGGCACAAACCAGACCTGATCAAGTCCGCAATACGTATAGACCTCTTCTGCAATATGCAGATGGCCGAAATGGATCGGATTAAAGGTGCCGCCGAGGATACCGATCTTCATCAGAACTGGCCGTCAATCTCTAATCTGACCCGACCCGAGAACAACAAATTTGCGGGTGGTTAGATCCTCCAAGCCCATCGGCCCGAAGGAGTGCAGCTTGGTGGTGGAAATACCGATCTCGGCCCCCAGGCCAAGCTGGTTGCCGTCAGAGAACCGGGATGAAGCGTTGACCATCACCACACTGGAGTTAATTTCACGCAAGAAACGTTGCGACATGTGATAGTCATTGGTGACAATGACTTCGGTGTGCAGCGAACCGTAAGCTTCGATATGTTCTTTTGCCTGCTGGTAATTTTCGACCACCCGCACCGCCAGAATCAGCTCCAGGTATTCGGCCGGCCAATCCTCTTCGGTGGCCGGAACCAGGTCGGCAACGATCTGGCGTGACTTTTCACAACCGCGCAGCTCGACCCCTTCCTTGCGCATGGCTGTAGTGATCTGTGGCAGGAACTGAGCCGCGACATCCTGATGGATCAGCAGCGTCTCCATGGCATTGCAGACCCCGGGACGCTGAACCTTCTCGTTGATGCAGATCGCTTCCGCCATCTGCAGATCGGCAGCCGCATCGACATAAGTGTGGCAGACGCCTTTGTAATGCTTGATCACCGGAATACGCGAGTTTTCCGCGACAAACCGGATCAAGCCTTCGCCACCTCGCGGAATGATCAGATCGATTTGGTCCTCCAGCTTGAGCAGCTCTGTAACGGCATCGCGGTCGCTGGTGGTCACAACCTGCAGAGCCGCTTTCGGCAGGTCCATCTTTTCCATCGCCTGCTGCAGAATGGCACCGATCGCCCGGTTCGAATGAATGGCCTCGGATCCGCCCCGCAACACCACGGCATTGCCGCTTTTCAGACACAGGCCCGCCGCATCGGCGGTGACGTTGGGACGCGATTCGTAGATGATGCCGATCACACCGAGTGGAATCCGCTGGCGACCGACCTGGATGCCGTTGGGACGCAGCCACATGCCGGTGACCTCGCCAACCGGATCGGGCAACGCGGCGACTTCGCGCAGGCCGTCAGCCATCGCCTTGATCCTGTCGGAAGTCAACTCCAAACGATCAACCATTGCCGCCGCCATCCCTTTTTCATGGGCGGCTATCAGGTCCTTTTCGTTTTCCTGCTGCAGCTCGACCTTCGCAGCCTCCAAAGCAGCGGCCATATTCAGCAGCAGTTCGTTTTTCACTGCCGAGGACAGGACCGCCATCTGCCGCGATGCCTGTTGTGCAGCAATCGCCAGTTCCAGCATCTCTTCACGCACACCCATCACTCAATCTCCTCTTCACCTTCAATGGTCAAGACCAGATCGTCCCGGCAGACCACTTCATCACGATATTTATAGCCGAGCACCGTTTCGATTTCGGCACATTGCTTGCCCATGATCTGCAAAGTCTCCGCCAGCGAATAACTGACCACGCCACGCGCAAACTCCTGGCCATCCCGGTCACAAAGGCGCACCGCGTCGCCCCGCTCGAAGCCGCCGTCGACACCGCAGATCCCGGAAGGTAGCAAGCTTTTACCGCGCTTGATCACCGCCTGCTGCCCCCCCTCATCGATCAGCAGCTTGCCGCGTGGCTTCTTGGAGAATGCGATCCAATGTTTTTTCGCCGTCAACTTCGACTGTGCTGGCAGAAAATAGCTGCCGACATCCTCGCCATCGAAAACCTGGGTCAAGATATGCGGGGTGCGACCATTGACAATCAGGGTGCCAACGCCGCTTAAGGACGCTTTTTTCGCCGCTTTAAGCTTGGTCGCCATGCCACCGGTACCGAGCGAACCGTTGCTCTTGCCGCCCATCGCCTCAATCTTCGGTGTCACCCGCTCGATGACCGGGATCAACTCGGCCTGTGGATTTTCGGCCGGATTACTATCGTAGAGGCCGTCAACGTCAGAGAGGATGATCAGCATATCGGCTTCCACCAGGCTGGTAACCAAGGCGGACAGGTTATCATTATCGCCAAAACGGATCTCTTCGACCACTACCGTGTCGTTCTCATTGACCACCGGGGTCACTCCGTATTCGAGCAGGGTGGTCATGGTATTACGGGCATTGAGATAACGACGCCGATTCGACAGATCGTCGCGAGTCAGCAGAACCTGGGCGACATTGTAGCCGTGGCCCAGAAAGGTCTCTTTATACTCACGGATAAGCCGGGTCTGGCCGATCGCCGCGGCCGCCTGCTTCTGCGGAATGGTCTGCGGGCGCCCGTTGATGCCGAGCTGCCCTTTTCCGGCCGCAACCGCGCCGGACGAAACCAGAATCACTTCCAGACCACGGTCGAGCAAAGCACAGAGATCCTCGGCGATCGCCGCCAGCCGCTGCTCATCAAGCCCAGCATCGGTGGAAATGACGCCGCTCCCGATTTTTACTACAACCCGTTTTACATGGGAAAGCAATGCGTTGCGCATATCCCCTCAAATCATTCTATAAATGGTTATTTAACCCAGCCGAAAAGCCTAGCCGCTGACCTACTCACTGTCAAGCGACTGTTCGACCTGTTCTGAACGGCGCCGATCCAATTCATCACCGACCGCAGTGATCAGCTCCTTTAGCCCTTCACCGGTCACCGCCGAAATCGGAAAAACCGGGTAACCGAGCGATTCAAAATGCACGCTCAGCTCTTGCGCCAGCTGCTTCGCTTCCGGCACATCCATCTTGGTCAACACCACCAGCTGCGGTTTTTTCGACAGACTGTCATCGTAACGACAGAGCTCATTGTTGAGCATCTGGAAATTCTCGAACGGATCGCCCTCCTGCATACAGGTCAGATCGACCAGGTGCAGAAACAGGTCGGTCCGTTCAACATGGCGCAGAAAACGGGTCCCCAAACCATGCCCCTCGCTGGCACCCTCGATCAGCCCCGGGATATCGGCCATCACCATGGTCTTGTAGCCACCATAAGGGACCACGCCAAGGTTCGGCACCAGGGTGGTAAAGGGATAATCGGCCACCTTCGGCTTGGCGGCCGAGACCGAAGAGATCAAGGTCGACTTACCGGCATTCGGCAGCCCGACCAGGCCGACATCAGCGAGCAGCTTTAATTCCAGCCGCAGCTGTTTCACCTCTCCCGGGATACCCGGTTGGGCATGGCGCGGCGCGCGGTTGGTGCTGGTCGCAAAACGGGCATTGCCCCGTCCCCCCTGGCCACCGGCCATAAACAGAATCCGCTGACCCGGTTCAGTCAGATCCGCAAGCAGTTCGCCCGTTTCATCATCATAAACCAGAGTCCCTGGTGGCACCCGAAGTTCGAGTGACTCACCATTTTTTCCGTGCATGGTCTTGCCGAGACCGGGGGCACCGTTTTTGGCCTTGTAATGCCGCATATAGCGGAAATCGAGCAACGTACTAAGAGCTGACTCGACAAGAAAGTAAACATCGCCTCCCTTGCCGCCGTCTCCACCGTCAGGGCCACCTTTAGGAATAAACTTCTCGCGACGAAACGACACGCAGCCGCGGCCACCGTCACCCGCCTTGACATCAATTTTGACCTGATCAACAAACTTCATGGTTTTCTCTTTGAATAGAAAAACCCGATACCACAGCTGCAGTATCGGGTTTCTCCGGTTGTTTTCTTGCGGACCGCCTTAAGCAGTATAAACGCTGATCTGCTTACGACCTTTCGCCTTGGTCTCGAACTTGACAACGCCGTCGACCAGTGCGAACAGAGTGTAGTCCTTACCACAACCGACATTGTTGCCGGGGTGGAAAGTGGTGCCACGCTGACGAACCAGAATGGAACCGGCGGTCACTTCCTGACCACCAAAACGTTTGACCCCGAGGCGCTGACCAGCGCTATCGCGGCCGTTCTTGGAACTACCGGCAGCTTTCTTATGAGCCATGAGAGAGCCTCCTTAAGCTTCGATTGCCGCGACTTTAAGCCGGGTAATAGGTTGACGGTGGCCGAATTTTTTTCGGTACCCTTTGCGCCGCTTGGATTTAAAGACCAGAATCTTCTTGTCTTTTTCCTGGGCAACGATC